>JBFFIU010000084.1:0-12279 GCA_041556275.1 Anaerolineales bacterium
CCATCCACGTTCATGTTGTGCGTCCACAGGTTCCAGATCGTGTCGCCCCAGGCTTTGAGCTGACCGAAGAAGGGATCGGTCTGTATGACGTACGCATTTGCTTCGCCCGAGGGCGTCGGGCTGGAGAGGGTCAGATTGCCGGTGCCGTTGATCTCGTCGCGCAGGAACTCGATGTACTCGCGGCTGGTGGTCTGATAGTAGAGATTGACCTCCACGTAATCCGCGCCCGGGATGGTGAGTGACACATCGTCCCAGCCATTCGTGTACTCGTCCACCGAATAGTAGTTCGGATCTTCAACACCGTGCCACACCGGCACCGAGACTCGCGCCGCCGCCCCGCCGATGTCAAATCCCTTGGGCGGGATGCGGTTGTCCTTGTAGCGTCCGGTGGCCAGGGCGAAGTGGAAGGTCTTGGTCTCGCCCGTCAGGTCGGTGCTGCTGGGCTTCATCTCGTAGACCAGCTCATCGACGTAGGCCTCATTGGCACCGAGTGGCAGAGGATCCGGCAAACCTTTACCCAGATATGGATAATCCAGCCCTTTCAGGGTACCCGCAGCGGCATCATACGGGTTGGCCTCGTAAATCAAGCTGCCGCCCGAGTAAGCCTTGATGTTGACGAACATGCGCCGCCCCTCGGGGAAACCGGAGATCAGCTTGTGGGCGCTGTTGTTCTGCACCTGGAACGAAAGTGCGTCCGTCGCAGAATCGTAGCTCAGGTTCTTGATGGTCGCTGCCAGCAGCAGCTGCTGCTTGGCGCGATCGACTCCCGCCAGCAGCGCCGCCGGGTCGATGCCCTCGCCCTGGGTCAGATCCAGGGTGAGTACTGCCGGCCCCTTGTTGAGCTCAGCCTCGTTGAAGGGGTCGTGGTCGGGATGACCAGGCACTGCGCTGGCCAGCACATAGGAGACCCAGGCGTTGCCGCCGGTCAGGTCGTGCAGCGGCTGGCCACTCTGCGGGTGTTCGACGCTATCGTTAGGCCGCACCACGGCATCCCTCTTGTCGGCGCCCTGTCCAACCACGTCGCGCATGTGGCAGTCCTGGCACTTGGCGGCATGGGTGATGTCCGGTGCACCCTGGTCCCGGAAATCCTGGTTCGTCGCTGCCCCGCCCTGCTGCCCGTAAGCCGAGAGCATGAACTCGGAGAAGGTGCGCTCGACGTGGAAGTAGTTTGCTGCAGAGTACTGTTCCGTGATCAAGCCAGTACCTAGATCCGGTAAACCAGATAATCCCAGGTTTGCCAGGATCGGGTTGGAAACGTCGTGGCAGCTGGCGCACATGTACTTGCTCTTGTGGAAGCGGCTGTAGAGCATCTGGTGCCTTGCACTGGCATCGGCGAAGGAAGCGCGCTTGGCCGCATCCGGGCTGACAAAATACTGGCCCGAACCGCTTTCGGTGTAGTTGGTTGGCGGCAGGTTGCCGGTGAAGAAATTCGCCCCGTTGAACTGCAAGATGGAGGCTGCCGTGGCCATATCGTCAAGGTAAGTGGCATCGGCTGCCAGCTGCGAGGGCGTGCCGCTGGCGTTGGTCTCGTCCCAGTAGCCCAGCCAGTCGTTTCCTTCGCGCGTGCCAGCATAGGTGGTCTCGAAGAATGGATCCCACATGCGGTGGCAGAAGTCGCACTGCACCCCGTCATAGTCGGCCCCTGTCATCAGCGAGGCGTTGCTGGGATCGGAGCGACCCTCCAGCCAACCCTTGGGGAAGTGGCAGCGCTCGCAGATGTCGGTGGCGTTGGGCCTCCCAGCTGCCCAGATCGAGTCCTGGGCACCAACTGTCAGGCAGGCAAAGTACAGGAAATCGCGCGCCGCCTGCGCCATCATGGAGCCCTTCCAGTTGAAGCCTGGCTCTACAGCCGGGTCGTAGCCGGCGTGGCAGTTCAGGCAGCGGGTTGGGTTTTCCAGCGTCACCTGGCCTGGCTGCGTGCCCGGCATACGCACCAGCGGGTCGTCAACCACCGGCAATGGTGCCCAGGCGTAAACCGCGTAGGCGCCGGCCAGGACGATCACCAGGCCCAATATAATGATCGAACTAAATTTTAGAATTTTTCTTGATCTCATTAATTCCCTCCATGGCATGCTAATATCGAGTATAAGGTGTATCTTTCCTTAGATTTTTTATGTGCAGCCACCTCCTTCCCCAGAAACAAATTTCAACTTGCTTTGTTCTGCAGTTATACACCTCCCATGCTTTCTCCCTTATTGGATGATGCTAAGAGTGGATTGTCCAGAATTCTATACTAGCAATTTTGATCGACAACTTATAGTGAGAAATGTCACTACCGTTTGTGAAATTTATCCTCATTAATAGAAGATTAAAAAAACAAGCCCTCTAAAACCTAAAGCAAGGAAAAAATTACGTATACCTACATAATGTCCGTGGAAATATTTCCAGAGTGAAGCACACAGGACCGCAAATTAAATGCCCAAAATTTACCGCTCCTATCCACCCTAAACTTCATCAGGATTAGCAATTCCTGCTGATAAGCATGTCTCATTTTTTTCCAGGTTCTCTACAAACCTATATTTCGTTCGTTTTACCGGGTGCGTTGATCGCCAAACTTAGCTTCTTTCCCCGTCCTGCAAGCAGAATAAGAAATCATAGTCAGGAGACTCCGGCTTCCAAATCGACCTTACCCCACGTTACTTCCCGGAGAGAAAAGCAAGGAACCGCTACTTGCTATTTTGATTTAGGATTTCCAGGATTAATCCAAAAACAAATACCCCTTTGGGTAGGGGTATTTTTGCGAGTGGAATGAAACCTGACTCGAACCACTCGATGATATCGGGCGGTTTTTGGATTCATTGTGCTTTGAACGACTGGAAAGTTAGAGCAATCAGGGATTAGAAACTTCGCTAAGGGATTCCCGTCGACAGCTGAAGAAACTGGCTGATATCTGACAAACAGGCTATGCAATAATAAGCAAAATGCCAATGTTACCCATGCTGGTATTGAGGCGGTGTGGAACATCCACCTCAATACCACTCATTGAAACTTACAATGGTTATGGGCTCTTACGACCAGGTCCCAGCAGGGGGCAGGAAAAGAAAGCGTCACCTTCGTCCATTTCACCGCTACCGTTCACGTCGACCCACCATCGTCCGCCTACATGCCCAGGGTTACCCGGTCCGAATTCGGTTGAAAGGGTTTCGCCAGCCGGCCAATCGGGATTGGTTCCTGGCGGAAAGAGTTGCTGGAACGGGCCCTTTTGGGGCAGGGCTGGGCCGACAATTGAGTCATAATAGAGGCCCTGGCTCGTGACATAGACCACCACGCGTACCCGGTCACCATTCTCATCACGGGGAGGCGGACCACCTCCCGCAAAAGCCGGCACTGCAACCACCAGACTTAGTATTACTATGAGCATTATTAACGCAGTTTTACGCAACATTTTTGACTCCTTCTCAAATTCTATATGACTTAACTTACGTTTTACGTCATTCTGTATCTCTGTCTATTTCCAAAAACACCTCCTTGTTATTAGTCATGCTTGTGCCGGACAGGTGCCACGACGACAATTCTGTACAATTTGCTGCCTGACAGATTGCCAACTGATTGATCAAGTCTGTGAAACCTTGATCAGTGAAGACTTGGATTAAGTTGTTTAAAAACTATTTAAGCAGAATTACGAACTTATGGTATTGGACATTGTGAGGTAACCGGGAATCCGGTTACCTCAAATTTCAACTTCCTACTTAGGTTTCGTGATGGAACCAACCCGGGTGCTTCCATAGTAATCCCATTTATAACCTTCTTTGGTTACGTATTCAATTGTGATGCGGTAATCACCGGGACGGGCTTTATCACCGATCTTGAAGGTAGCATACCCATCCCCCGCGGTAGTAGCATCAGTGAACAGGTTAGTATTATTATTCTTATTGAGCGGATAGACCCAGAACACACCAACGACTGCGCCTTCAACTGGCTGGTCCTGCTCATCCAGGACTAAAACTCTGGCCGTCACGGATCGCCGGTCGTACGACATCTCGATATCGGCCACCCGCATCATTTCTGGCGGGGGAGGGGGAGTGTAGGGAGTAAATATACTCATGCTCACAGTGTAGAAAATGTAGGCATGGTTCCATGTGACCTGGATGCCAACTTCGGGATCATGTAATCGCCATAATCTGCCAACAGAATCATAATGCAACTCAGCGTTAGGATAGGCATCCACTGCAGCTTGCTTATCGTATTTAGCCAATTTGGTTGTGATGCCAGCTGTGGTCTCCCATTCCACTTCTTCGCCGCCCCAGCGGATGCTTGCGGCAACATCATCCGGGGATCCGGCGGCAGTACCGCCATCTTTTCCTTGGTAAAATACACTTACCCAACCACCACCATCGACATCAAATGAACACGACTCCATCGTGGGTGGGTCGTTATTGCTAACACAACCGCGCGGCGGTCCAATATTAAACTCAACCTCCGCCCGGGTATCGCCAAGCGTAATGCCAGGAACGCTCTGCCCCTCATAAACAGTTCCCTCACTGGGCGCAGCTGCTAGCACAGGCAAGGCTACCACCAAACTTAACAATACAACGACAAAAATGATTATTCTTTTACCGGGCATCTCTTGATCTCCTTGTCCATTAGTTGGATTCCAACCACATCGCTCGCTCGCTTTTCAATTATTTTCTTACTGTATCATTATTGAAGATAATTAAAAAGATACATATTTCTCATTTTTATAGTACGTCTGCACCATTTTTTTAATCCAATAGACCATTTTTTAGTGCAAAGGTAACTGCCTCCAGCCTGTTGTTCACCTGGAACTTCTGG
Organism: Anaerolineales bacterium; assembly: GCA_041556275.1. Taxonomy (GTDB): domain Bacteria; phylum Chloroflexota; class Anaerolineae; order Anaerolineales; family UBA4823; genus PFL25. Next base: position 4,774 of record JBFFIU010000084.1, read on the forward strand.
AAGATGATCTGTATATGGTTCCGTACCGTATACTGACTTATGGATAAGCTGTCAGCAATTTCTCGAGTGCTGAAACCACGGGCTAAGAGGGTTAGCACCTCGTGCTGCCTTCTGGTAAGCTTTTCAACTTGGTTATCAGGGACATTATCATCCTTAATATTTCCTGTATTCTTTTGGTAACGACGAGCTTTCTCCAGAATTTGGTTCAATATGATCTCATCATCTTTTTTCTGCGATATATCCCGGAAGATATGAGTAATCATCATGTTTTCCCCATTTTGTCCAAACCTTACAGCGAGTATGCTCATATTCAGCCAACAATTCTCTCCCTGACTTGTCCGAACTTGAGTATCGTAGCTGGATATCGGTTTAGATTCCTTAGCCATATTTAAAACCTTGCAGTGTTTACTGCAAATAGGGTTTCCTTCACCGTTAGAACCCTGTAATATCTGATAACAAAACTGATCTTGAACATCGTTTTTGCGAAAACCTAAGATCTCCTCGGCAGCCTTATTCCAAATATGTATGCGTAAATTGCCATCGACAATAAACACACCATCAGCCATGTCATCCAGACCCTTGAATATTTCGCTAGCTGAGATCTTCAGTTCTGCCTTTGGCATCATACGCCACCTTGAGTCTTAGCGTAATCAAGAATTGTTTCAATGAAATTATCAGTTTCTTACAAGAACATTAAGCCTCGTATGTGCTACCCATTTAAGTTGTTAAAGGTTCGTTGCTGGTTAATTACTAGGAACAGCTGTTTTAATTAACAATTGGACCAAGTATTCCTGGGCAATTATTCTTTGTTTTCACGCTTCTGCTTATAGAAACGTCTGGCTTTTGCCCGGTTGCCACAATCGCCCATATCACACCACTTCCGACTCCGGTTTCGGCTCTGGTCAAAAAATAGCCAGCCGCAACCATCCCCCTCACAAATCCCTATTCTTTCCATATCTGCCGATGTAAGCAATTCAGATGATGAAGATAAAATCGGCCAAAGTATTTGATCCAATTCATTTTCACCAACATTCCATTTCCATTCAAATTTATTGTCCTCATGCATAAGCCCTATTCGCTTGAGCATTTCGGAAACCTCCGAACTTAGAATTTCAATATCACTAATATCGGGATGGCTACCTTTTAGCGTTGTGACAATAATTCGGTATAAGGATTCGCGCAGATTAATTGCACGGCTGAGAACAAGTTCAGCTTCATCGGGATGCTTTTGCGCTTCCTGGATGAGGTTGGTGACATCAGTTTCGGTTATAAGTCCGATTATCCGGCCCCATTTTATTAATATTGAATAGTCCGTAAATCCCTCAATAGGTTCTTCACGCAACCGCCAGAATACAGTATTGACAAAGTCAAGACATAGAAGCCCATACTTGAGATTAAGTTCTTCAGGGGGAGTTTTTATCATAATGCAATTGATCATATAACTAACAAAAACAGTTTTTGATGGTTAGAATTATTATATACAATTTTAGAAGAAGATCAACTTATAAATTAAAGGGATAAAGGAGTTTAAAGCTGTTACTTTGGGGTGCGTAACCCAAAAGATTGCTCGAGTATTCATCTTGAAGGAAGTAGAAGTTCTTGTCTAATCTCATTATTAGTGCAAGAGAGCCAAAAACTGCTCGACAGGCATGTCGGGCAGTTCATAATTCTTTATGTGCTTGCAGAACGGATCAGTATGGCACCATTCTGCCATAAGCAACACTTAGTGTTGCAACAATCGGCGGAATGGGACCTGACTCGAACCTGCCTCCTTTTCGGTATTCAGGATACGCCTACTTGAACGCAGGTTATTGAATCAGGGATTTTCCAGTTGGATGATCCTGAAGTTTACTCAATATGAAGCTGATCTGTCTGCCGGTTATTCGCGCTCGCGCAGATGGGGGAACAGGATCACCTCGCGGATGTTGGGTGTATCGGTGAAGAGCATGACCAGACGGTCAACCCCCAAACCGAAGCCGCCGTTGGGGGGCATGCCGTAGCGCATGGCACGCAGGTAATCCTCATCCATCGGGTGGCGTTCTTCATCGTCGGCGGCGTAGTCGCGACCCATCTCCAGGAAGCGCGCCTCCTGGTCTAAGGGATCGTTGAGCTCGGTAAAGGCATTACAGATCTCCATCCCGGCGATGAAACTCTCGAAGCGTTCAACGGTATTTGGATCACCGGGCTTGCTCTTGGTGAGCGGAGAAATATCGCGCGGGTAATCGTACAGGATGGCCGGTTGGATCAGGTTAGGTTCCAAGAAATGCCCGAGCAAGGATTCGATCAACTTGCCACGGGTAGATCCCGGGTCAGGCTGCAGGTCTTTTGCCCGCATGGCATCCGCCAGGCTCTCGGGGGTCTCGTGCTCCAGGATATCGATATCCGCCTTCTCAAGCAGCGCATCGCTAAGTTTGATACGTGGCCAAGGCGGTTCCAGGTCGATCAGGTGCCCCTGATAGGATATCTTGCGGCTGCCCATGACATGATCAGCCACGTAAACGATCATCGCCTCGGTCAGCTCCATCACCTGCCGGTAATCGGCATAAGCCATGTAGAACTCGAGCATGGTGAACTCGGGATTGTGCGTGCGGTCAACGCCCTCGTTGCGGAAATCACGGCCGATCTCGTAAACGCGCTCCAGGTTGCCCACCAGGAGTCGTTTTAAATACAACTCGAATGAGATGCGCAGGTAGAGGTCTTGCTTGAGCTGGTTGTGGTGGGTGACGAAAGGGCGCGCCGCGGCCCCGCCGTATATAGGCTGCAAGATGGGCGTTTCAACTTCAAGGAATCCATGACTATCCATGAAATCGCGCAAGGCGCGCACGATGGCGGCGCGGGTCTGAAAAATGCGCCGAACATCCGGGTTGACCGCCAGGTCGGCGTAGCGCTGCCGGTAGCGCACTTCAGGCTCGGAGAGGGTGGCATGCTGGACGACTTCCCCATCGACGACCTCATCTTTGGCGGCCGGCAGCGGTGTGATGGCTTTGGCCAGCAGATGGAAATCAGCCACGCGCAGGGTTACCTCTCCGGTGCGCGTGCGGAACATTTCCCCGCTGGCCTGAACGAAATCACCCAGATCGAAATTGCGGTTGAAAAGTTCCAGCTGTTCCTGACCGAGTTCATTGCCCCTCAAGAAGAGCTGCACTCGCCCGCTGCCATCTTCGATATGGGCGAAGGTGATCTTGCCCATCGGGCGCATGGAGCGCAAACGCCCGACCAGGGTCGCCCCCACACTTTTATCTCCTGCCTCGCTTTCAACAGATTCAAAGGCTTGGATGGCCTCCAGATTGGTATGTGTACGTTCGGCGTGCGCAGGATATGGATCAATCCCCTCCTTGCGCAATCTGTCCAATTTTTCCAAACGCACTTTTTCCAGATTAGAGTATTCCCTAGACATAGACGTTCTCCATGATTATTTTCCAGGACGATGCTCAATTTCACACAAAGAAATTCTTAACGCCATATTTAAGTTTCAAGTCCTAGTAAGTTCGCCACTCTGGAGTGATGTGAGATGAAGTCGAAGTATCATTGTGACCATTGTTAACTAGGTCAATAGGGATTCTTCACTTCGCTGCGCTCCGTTCAGAATGACACTTACATTGGTTTTAGACAACCCTATCTGTTGCCCCAAATAGAAGACAACGAAACCTGCACATAGGGGTAGTTTATTATATGCTGTATATGCCTCTTGAGCAGCTCAGCAACTCTCAGAAGCCGCAAACAATTGGGATCAGGGTTAAGAAAAAGCCCCGCGCTGAGCATCTCGCGCGGGGCTTGTATACGATAAGCCCTGGTTCACTCCACCTTAACTATTTTGACTTCAAAAGAACCACCGGGCGCTTCAACCTCAACAACATCACCGGGTCGCTTCTCCATGATAGCGCGTCCCAGTGGGGATTCATTCGATATACGACCTTCACGTGGATTGGCCTCGGCGCGACCAACGACGGTATAAATCTCAGGCTTGGCTCTTCCCTCTTTAATTGTGACGGTTGCTCCGATGTCAACCACATCACGATTCCCCGAGTTTTCGATGACGCGGGCGTTGGCCAGCAATATCTCCAGCTCCTGTATACGCCCTTCGACAAATGCCTGCTCATTTTTGGCTGCTTCATACTCAGCATCCAGATCGACGCCCATGTCGCCACCATCCTCCATCGCTTCATGCAACCGAGCGGCGACCTCCTGGCGTTTCTCTGTTCGAAGATACGCTAATTCGTCTTGCAGTTTTTGATAACCATTAGGCGTTAGAAAAGACGGAGGCATTGTATGATCCTTACACTTCTAATAAAATTCTTCCCAGTCCCCAAAAGATTTCAGGAAAGATCCTGAAATCAGTTATGAAAAGGAGATGCGGCGTCTATAGAAAGGCCCAACACCCTTCTGCCGCCGCGGGCAGGATTTTATCACAATGTAATCCGATTTGCAAGTATAAAGCGAACATCTATTCTAGGTTGCCTGCCAGAGTCTCACACCTTCGAACTGCTGCCAGTAGTTTTGGATAGCTGAACGCATCTGATTCAGATCGGACCAAAAGGTGCTGATCTGAGAAGTGTGTGCAGCAACAGCGTCTTTCCAGGCATCGAGACCAGCCGCGGAGACCGAGAAAATCTCCGCATTAAACCCGGAAAACATGTCCACCTGATCTTCAACGATATTGACTAAATAAGGATAATCTGCGTAATACCACATCGGTCGATCCAAGCCCTGCGCCGCGGAACGGACCAGGCGATGATCGACGTGACCGCCCAATGTCAGGGGGCAGACCAATTGACAGTTCTGGGGCAGGGCCGAACTGAGTTCACCCCGTAAACTAAGCACCAGATCGGCTTCATGTGGATGCAGCTCGGCGAACAATCTCGATTCCGATGTGTACATAGAGCGACCATCAATTGGGGAAACCCGATATATGGCATCTGGAATAGAAAAATAGCGGGTCACTGCCCCCATGCGCTGGCTCGAAAGCCGATCTTCTTCACGGCGATGCTTTACGGCATCCTGACCAGTTCCCCAGCGTTCATGCAAGCTGCTGGCAAAAAGGGAGATCGGTCCTGGTGGCGCATAAGCGGCACAGATCGTCCAAATCGAGACCTCGTGACCAGATCTTACCAGCTCCCATACCAGCCCACCACAGGAAAAGGCGATATCATCAAAATGTGGGGAAAGATAGATCCATTGCATGAATATATACCTGACGCCTAAAAAATTTTACCTAATTTCTCACCGCCTTGCCACCAGTCCCCCGAGGTGTTATCATCTACACATGTGAAGCGCACCTATGTTTTCCAACTTGACTAACCAGAATCGCCTGCGCTTGATCCTTGCCGCCATAATATTGGGCACCATCCCATGTTATTGTATTGGTTTGATCGCAGTTGGATTAGCTCCAGAACGTGGTATCATACCAGCCTCAACCTCTACCTGGACACCAACCGCCGTGATGGGGGCCACGTTCACTTTACCTCCTACGTTAACCGCGATCCCCACCCTGCCGCCTACCAACACTCCAACTATAACAGCAACACCCTCACCTTCACCAACCCAAACCGAAACCGCCCAACCAACGGATACCATCGTGCCAACCCCAACGGATACCATTGAGCCGACACCAACGGATACGATCGAGCCGACCTCAACGGATACGATCGAACCGACCCCAACTGATACAATAGAGCCAACGCAAACTGACACATTAGAACCCAGTCCTACTTTAACCCTGAGTCCAACAGGTTCTGCAACAGCCACAGAAACATCAACACCCACAGGTGAAACCACTCTCATTGAACCATGAAAAACTACATCCCCAAGCAGCGCAGACAATCAATCGGACGATGACCGAATTACTCCCATTGCTCAAATCCTTAATCTCATCACCGGGCCTTTCAGGTCATGAAGGATCTACCCGCGAGATCATTCAATCTGCCTGGGAACCGGTAACTGATGAACTCACTACCAGCCGCCTGGGGAGCCTTCACGGTCTAAAACGTGGGCAAGCCCCCGAACCACGACCAACCCTACTCATCGCGGCGCATATGGACGCCATCGGTTTAATGGTCACCAGCATCGTGGATGGTTTTCTGAGGGTAACTGAAATCGGTGGATTGGACGCCCGCGTGCTCCCAGGACAGCTGGTCACTGTGCATGGAAGGCAAAACTTACCCGGAGTGATCGTGCAACCCCCGGCTCACCTGCTGCCACAAGAAGCCGGAGATGGAGCGGTTGCGCTCAAATATCTGCTGGTAGACACCGGCCTCAAACCACGACAAGTCGATCGTCAGGTGCGCATCGGCGACCTGATCTCATTCGCACAGGAACCAACCGAATTGACCGGCGATACGCTTGCCGGAAAATCATTGGATAACCGCGCCTCCGTGGCCGCATTAAGCCTGTGTTTAGACCACCTGCAGAAGCGCAGTCACGACTGGGATGTATGGGTAGTGGCAACATCCCAGGAAGAAGAAACCTTTGGAGGAGCAAAAACTTCTGCCTTCCAGCTGCGCCCCCAGCTGGCAGTAGCGGTCGATGTCACCTGGGGAAAAAGCCCCGGTTCGCCAGAACATAAAACCTTTCCACTAGGTAAAGGTCCAACCCTGGGTTGGGGACCGAATATCCACCCTGGTTTGCACAAGTCGTTCAAAGAGCTGGCCGATCAATTGGAAATTCCCCACGCGATCGAAGTGATGCCGCGTCACTCTGGAACAGAAGCATTCGCCCTGCAGGTGGCAGCAGAGGGAATTCCCACCATGGTTGTCACCATTCCTCTGCGCTACATGCACACCCCAGTTGAATTGGTCAACTTGAAGGATATCCGGCGGACTGCACTCCTGCTGAGTGAATTCATCACCCGCCTGGATGTTGATTACATGGATAAATTAACCTTGGATGATATATCATGAGTCCTGACTCTCCCCAAATATATTCAAAGCCAAGGATCGGTAACGCTCAATACAGGCTGCTGGAGCAGCTGTGCAACGCATGTGCCGTATCCGGTGATGAAGCCGAGGTGAGAGCCATCGTGCTCAAGCAGGTTGAATCGCTGGCAGAGGAGGTCAAAGTTGACCCCCTGGGGAATGTGCTGGTTACAAAACCTGGCCGGAATACTCGGCGAACAAGGGGTGGTCGCCTGCGGGTGATGCTGGCTGCGCATATGGATGAGATCGGGTTTATGCTCACTCACGACGAAGGTAAGGGATTATTCAGGTTCGATACCGTTGGTGGAATTGACGTCCGCCAGGTGGTCGGTAAGCCAGTATGGGTCGGCAAGGACCATATTCCTGGCGTGATCGGGGCTAAACCTATCCACCTGACCACAGTTAAAGAGCGCCAGTCCACCATCTCGCTGGATGCGCTGCGCATCGATATCGGTACCGCAGGCAATTCGAAGATCAAAGTCGGTGATCGAGCTACGTTCGCCACGCGCTACGCCCGCATCGGTCCCAGCATACGAGCAAAAGCTCTGGATGACCGTTTAGGTGTGGCCACGCTCATAGAACTCGTCAAACACGC
>JBFFIU010000085.1:0-12227 GCA_041556275.1 Anaerolineales bacterium
CCATCCAAGAATTGGTTCTCCCTGGACAGATTGCTTATGATATCGGTGCCAATATTGGATTCATGACTTTATTGTTCGCGCAATGTGTGGAATCAACGGGTCACGTTTATGCATTTGAGGCTTTACCAGCGAACCTGCAGCGATTGAGAGACAATATCGCATTAAATGCCGTCGATGATAGGGTAACCATTATCTCTGCGGCAGTGAATGATCGATCGAATTCGACGAAGTTCTACATTGGGCCTTCTCCTGGGACAGGAAAATTGGTAAAGTCAGCCGGTCGCTCAACGATCACGTATCGAGAATCGATTGAGGTTGAGGGTATATCCATAGATGATTTCATTTACCAATCTGGTAACCCTGCCCCAGACATCCTCAAAATCGATATCGAAGGTGGAGAAGTATTGGCATTACCCGGAATGAGCAGGATGCTGCATGAAAAACGTCCTGTCGTGATGATTGAGTTGCACGGTCAAGAAGCAGCTCGAGTCGGGTGGGACCTCTTAAAAAAGGAAAACTACCGGATTTGCCACATGGCTGCCGATTTTCCACCAATACTCGTTTTGCAGGAGATAGATTGGAAATCTTATTGGGTGGCGTTTCCCGATGATCGCTGAGAATATATTCTTTCCTGGAAAAGTTGGTATCCAGCAACGGGTTGTTCCTGGTTACCGTACTGTTTTTTTTGACGCATTGGCAGAGTCCTCCGAGAGAGGTTTAAGCCTTTTTGCCGGTAGCGTTCATGATAGGGAGTCGATACAATCCATAGACCAACTCGAGCGTGCCAAATTCTTTCCTGGGAAGAACCGACATTTCATGAAGGTTGAATCTCAATATTACTTTCTATGGCAGGAAGGTCTGATCGAATGGTTGGAAGATTGGCATCCTGATGTTTTGGTGGTGGAGGCAAATCCCCGTTATCTCAGCACGCGCAGGGCGGTACAGTGGATGCATAAGCGTGGAAGGCCTGTGATCGGGTGGGGTCTCGGAGCTCCTGTAATAGATGATCGCTCTTCATTAATGGGCAGATTGATAAACAATTGGCAGCGGAACTCAAGAGCGAAATTCTTGCAGCAAATGGATGCGCTGATTGCATATAGCAATCGAGGCGCAGAGGAATACCGGGCTTTGGCTTCACCGAATCAACGCATTTTCGTCGCCACGAACGCGGTAACTAAACGTCCTTCGGGAGAGATACAGAAGAAAACTGCGCATAGCCACACTCCCCTCAACGTGCTTTTTGTTGGGCGCCTGCAACACCGTAAACGGATCGATAACCTGTTGCATGCTTGCTCGAAGATCCCTGATGCTTTACAGCCGAACCTTCGCATCGTCGGTGATGGTCCTGCAAGAAGGGAATTCCAGCAATTGGCGAGATCAGTTTACCCTTCTGCTGAGTTTCCGGGAGAGCTGCATGGTTCCGAGTTGGATACATTTTTTACTGAAGCGGATCTGTTTGTTTTACCGGGGACAGGAGGATTGGCAGTCCAGCAGGCGATGACCCATGGTTTGCCGATCATCGTCGCTGCGGGGGATGGAACTCAGGAAGACCTTGTAAAACCATCCAACGGATGGTTGATCCCCGTTGATGATGAACTCGCCTTGAAAGAGGCCTTATTAGACGCTCTTTCGGATCCAGATAAATTGATCAAGATGGGTGCCAGTTCTTATAAAATAGTTCAGGATGAGATAAATGTGGACCAGATGGTGAAAGTGTTTGTTGAAGCTCTTTCTTCGGTGATGGAAATGGAGCCTGTCTCACGGTGAAAATCCTGTATGTCGTTGATGGTCGTTCACCGATTGCGATCAACTGGATAGATTATTTTATTGAGGCAGGGCATGAAGTGCATCTCGTCTCAACATTTGACGTTATTCCCAACTTAAACTTGAAATCCTTCGAATTTGTCCCTGTTGCCTTTAGCCAGGTGAAAGGAAAAGCTAGTTCCAATGGGGATAACGATCAGCCGAGTGGAATCTTCTGGAACTCTTCCCGTGTAAATATCAGGACATCCGTAAGACGGATTCTTGCTCCATTAACCATTTCTACTGCTTCTAATCAGCTGAAACGCATTGTCGAGAGGGTGGATCCGGATTTAGTTCATGCTATGCGCATCCCCTTCGAAGGTATGCTCACCTCGAAAGCTCTAAATGATATAAACAAAAAAACCTTAATCATATCTGTTTGGGGAAATGATTTCACCCTGCATGCAGGAAGTACGCCCTGGATGGTGAAATATACCCGCTCTACCCTAAAAAGAACCGATGGATTGCACACCGATTGCCAGCGCGATCTGGACTTGGCTCTTCAATGGGGATATGCGGAAAGCAAGCCATCTTTTGTAGCACCTGGAAATGGCGGGGTGCAAACTGACTTATTTTTCCCACCTGATAGTGAATCACACATCCGTGAGAATTTTGTGATCAATCCACGCGGTTTTAGATCTTATATCCGCAATGACACTTTCTTCAAATCGATACCTGAGGTATTAGAACATCACCCGCAGACCAGATTCCTTTGTCCTGCTATGGCTGGTGAAGATCAGGCTCTGAGATGGATTAACGATCTGAAAATTGACCATGCGGTCGAACTTCTGCCCAAGGTGTCCAGAAAGGAGATGGCTGGATTATTCCGCAAGGCAGCTATCGCGGTTTCCCCCAGTACTCATGATGGTACGCCGAACACGCTTTTGGAAGCTATGGCTTGTGGCTGTTTCCCTATTGCTGGTGATCTTGACTCGCTAAGAGAATGGATCGATCCAGGTGTCAACGGTTTCCTGATCGATCCGGCCGATCCTTCTGATTTAGGTGCGAGCATCATCAATGCTCTTGAACAATCCGAATTGCGCAAAGGGGCGCAAAACTACAACCGGGAGCTAATAAATGCTCGCGCTGAATACAATTCATCGATGGAAAGAGCATTGAATTTTTACCAAATTTTGTTGAACGAATAAGAAAAATTCTAAATTTCAAAATCAAATATTTATCGAATGACCTTCAGCAGCATGGGCAGCTTCCATGAGCGTTTCGCTCAATGTGGGATGTGCATGAACATTGCGCGCGATCTCTGCTGGGGTGATCTCCATCATTTGGGCCAGAGTTAACTCGGGCAAGAGTTCAGTGACCTCCGGTCCAATCATGTGAGCCCCTAATATCTCCCCATATTTTTCATCGGTGATCAGCTTCACCCACCCAGTCGATTCACCCAATCCGAGCGCCTTTCCACTTGCCTGGAAGGGGAAGCGACTGACTTTGACTTCAAACCCACGTTCTTTTGCAGTCTGTTCTGTCATCCCAAATGAGGCCACCTGGGGATGGGAGAAAGTTACCTTTGGTAGCATCTCATAATCCAGGATCGTTGTCTCAGCTCCAGCGATATTCTCAGCACAAATGATCCCTTGCGCCGAACCAACATGTGCCAGCATCAATTTCGCGGTCACATCACCGATCGCCCATATTCCCGGGATATTGGTCGCCATCTTATCGTCGATCTCAACCATGCCCCTATCAGATATGTTTACCCCCAATTCCTCCAGTCCAAGTTTTGTACTGTTGGGTCTAACACCAATAGCAATTAAGGCCTGTTCCGCATTTAAAGTTTGTTCTTCACCTTCGTGGGAAACGACAACTTGCACGCCTTTATCTTTTGCCTCGACTGACTCAACCTTATGACCAGTCATTACCTTAATACCTTTTTTCGTGAAGGCTTTTGCCAGCTCAGTACTGACCTCTTCATCCTCTAAGGGCACGATATTCGGCAGCATTTCTACGATGGTGACCTCAACTCCGAAGGAGTTCCAAATGGTTGCAAATTCAACACCGATCGCTCCAGAACCGATCACGATCACCGATTCAGGCAGCTTCTCTTGCAGGATCGCTTCAGTATATGTCAGGATATACTCACCATCGACCTGCCAGCCTTGGGGTACGATGGAGCTGGCACCCGTTGCGATAACGATATCCTTGGCTTGAATTTTTTCCGTTTTACCGTCCGCGTCTGTTACTTCTACTGAATCCTTGGCGGATATTCTCGCGGAGCCCATGTGAACATCGATCTTGTTCTTCTTCATCAAGAATCCGACTCCCTTTGTCAGACGATCGGAAACCTTCCTGCTTCGCTTCACAGCGACCCCATAATCCAATTCTAGATTCTCAAAGGAAAACCCAAATTCTTTGCCACGCTCACGTAAAGTGTGAGCGACTTCAGCATTTTTTAGCAATGCTTTGGATGGGATGCAGCCAATGTTTAAGCAAACTCCTCCTAACCACTGCTTATCAATAATAGCTGTTTTCAAGCCGAGCTGGGCGGCACGAATTGCGCACACATACCCAGCGGGACCAGCCCCAATAACAACGACATCATAGTTTTTCATGCAAGTCTCCTAGACTTCAATCAAAATGGTATTTATTTCTGGATGAAGGTTCGTGCAGGTACACACATCACCAAGAATTATGTCCAATTTTGCAAAGATTCTACCACTTCGAAGAGGAAATAATCTGCTATGGCGCCATCTAGAATTCGATGATCGAATGTAAGAGAGATATAAACCATCGGGCGGATGGCGATTGCATCATCGATCACAACTACGCGTTTTTGGATCACACCGACTCCAAGAATTGCGCATTGCGGTTGGTTGATGATCGGGGATGCGAAAAGCGATCCGCTCGTACCGTGGTTTGTGATAGTAAATGTCCCAGCTTGAACTTCATCGGGTTTAAGAGTATGCCCTCTTGCGCGTTCGGCTAAATCGTTGATCGACCTGGCGAGACCTAAGAGCGATAATCGATCGGCATTTCTAATTACCGGGACGATCAATCCTTCCTCGCCCAGGGAAGTAGCCATGCCGATATTGATATCTTTATGAATACGAATCCCTTCTTCCGTCCAGGATGAATTGACAATAGGATGTGTTTTCAGAGCTGTCACAGCTGCAGAGATGAAATAGGCGGTAAAAGTAAGCTTTACACCATCTTGGTTGAATATTTCTCGGTTTGCCCCTCTGTGGGCGACCACTTGACTGAGATCAGCTTCCATCACTGTTGTCACATGGGGAGAAGTATGCTTACTCTTAACCATGTGCTCGGCGATAGATCTACGAACGATCGTGTGGGGTAATATCTCTCCAGGTAATGCTTCAGGAACAGGTGGAGGAGTTGTTCTCGGAGTGGTGGGCGGTTTCTCACCTGGAGTGATGGAGACTTCTTCAGGGATTTTACTGCGTTGTTCGATGTATGCCAAAACATCTTTCTTGGTGATGCGGCCTCCTTGACCAGTGCCTTGGACTTGCTGCAGATCAACATTTTCCTCACTGGAAATTCGGGCCACAACCGGAGAAATAAATCCTAGGCCCTTATCCCGACCAGGTGATGGAATAACTGCCGGTTCACCAACCTGAGGCATCTCTTCTAAAATCGGTTCGGATTCTTGTGTCTCTTCTTTCTCCAGAACAGGTTCATCTCCTTCTGGGATAGCTTCACCTGGTTCCCCGATCCAGGCTAATGTAGCTCCAGCGGTTACAACGCTACCTTCTGGTATCAGGATCGAGAGAATCGTTCCAGTTCCAGGACTGGGGATCTCAGAATCAACTTTATCTGTGTTTATCTCTAGCAACGGATCAAATTCCTTGATCTCGTCACCAATACCTTTTAGCCATTTGCTGATCGTTCCTTCATCAACTGATTCTCCGAGTTGTGGCATGATCACTTGAATGGGCATAGGACCTCCATCATAATAAAAATATACTCAGAGCGGGAATGGGTAGCTCTGCGGATCAGCTTCTGCCATGATCTCATATACTGCTTCAAACACTTGATCGGCATTCGGCTTCGAGAAGTAATCCCCATCCGAACCATATGCAGGACGGTGAGCTTGGCCAGGGAGTGTACGCGGGGGTGAGTCTAACCAATAATATCCGCTTTGATTCTCCAATACCTCTTGAAGCATATAAGCTGTTGTTCCGCCGGGGACATCTTCATCTACAAATAGAATTCGATTTGTCTTTTTTAATGACTCAACGATGTTCCCGTTAACATCGAATGGTAATAGGGTACGTACATCGATCACTTCAGCTTCAATGCCGATCTGGCTTAATCGCTCGGCCGCCTCCAGTACGATACGGCAGCACGCCCCATAAGTAACCACTGAGATGTCTTGACCTGGTCGTATCACTTCCGGAACGCCGAGAGGTAATGTGAATTCACCAATATTGGTTGGTAGTACCTCTTTCAATCGGTACCCATTTAAGACCTCGACGATTAATCCTGGCTCATCGGAAAGCAAAAGTGTGTTGTAAAATCCTGCAGCTTGAGTCATGTTTCGTGGGACAAGCACAAGCATACCTCGAACCAGGTGGATGATCCCTGCCATCAGAGAGCCCGAATGCCAGATGCCCTCGAGTCGGTGGCCGCGGGTGCGCACGATCACCGGCGCTTTATGTCCGCCTTTTGTCCGCCAATGCAGAATAGCCAGATCGTCTGACATGATCTGGAGGGCATATAGCAAGTAATCCAGGTATTGAATTTCTGCGATCGGCTTCAAACCGCGCATAGCCATACCAATCGCCTGTCCAACGATCGTTGCCTCCCGGATGCCTGTATCTGTAACTCTAAGTTCTCCATATTTCTTTTGAAGACCACGAAAACCTTGATTGACGTCTCCAAGCCTGCCAACGTCTTGTCCAAATGCGATGATCCGTGGATCTCGAGCCAGCGCCGCGTCAAAACATGCGTTTAATACTTCAAAACCATAGACCGAAGGCGAATCTGGTGAATATTTGGGCTCGACAATTGGGACATTCAATGCTGACTCAATAGATTGGCTGTGCATATGAGAACTATAACGCTCGCTATTGATCTTCTCCTGATCCGCTTTCCATTCGCGCAGTTCATTTTTAGATGGGATTGATTCATCCTTGGTAATTGTCAGGGCTTTGAGTATCGCTGAAAATGAATCTCTTCGCAGGGGATTGGGACTCTTGAGGAGATCACGACGGACATCGTTTAACTGGTCTGAGAAACTTGATTTTTCGCTCAGTTTGTCAATGGCCTGGGCTACAAATTCTCTTTCTGCAAGGATAGGGGTGATGTAATCTTCCCAGGCCTCCTGACGGGTTTTTTCGGCATTTCGTTTTTCTTCCTCTTCAATTTGATCTAAATCAGCCGCATTCGCCAGATTGTTTTCGATTATCCATTGCCGGAATCTGGTCAGGCCATCATGTTCGGATTCCCATTTCAATCTTTCTTCATCTTTATACCTTTCATGACTTCCAGAAGTTGAATGGCCTTGGGGTTGGGTGAGTTCGATGACATGAATGATGGCTGGGATATGTTTCTGGCGAACAATATCAGCTGCTTGAAGGTAGGTATCGACGAGTAATGGATAGTCCCATCCCTGGATCGTGTATATATCAAATCCCTGATCGGATCCGGTCTCACGCCTAAATCCAGAAAGAAGCTCTGAGATGTTTTCCTTTGTCATCTGGTACTCATTCGACACGGAAATTCCATATTCATCATCCCAAATAGAAAGCAAAACTGGCGCCTTGAGAACTCCGATGGCATTCACTGCTTCCCAGAATATTCCTTCGGCTGTACTCGCGTTGCCGATCGTCCCGAAGGCGATCTCCGATCCCTGATGGGAGAACTGGGTGAATTTATGCAGTTCTTTGAGTTCCCTGTACAAGCGTGATCCATATGCCAATCCCACCAGGCGCGGCATTTGAGAACCAGTAGGCGAAACATCTGGTGAGGAATTGAATTGTTCAGCCAAATTCTTCCAACTTCCATCGGGATTCAGGCTGCGGGTGGAGTAATGTCCGATCATGGATCGACCAGCGGATGCAGGATCGGCTTCCACATCAGCGTGAGCGTAAAGCTGCGCAAAGAACTCTTTAGCAGTTAATTCCCCGATGGCAAGCATGAATGTCTGGTCGCGATAATACCCAGAACGAAAATCACCTTTGCGAAAAGCTTTTGCCATCGCAAGTTGGGGAAGTTCTTTTCCATCTCCAAAAATTCCAAATTTAGCCTTTCCGCTCATCACTTCTCGTCGACCGATCAGACTCATTTGGCGACTTAAGTAAGCTAGTCTATAGTCATTAAGGACCTCCTCACTGCTGAAGGAAGTCTCTTTTTTTGCAGGAACCTTTTCCGTCATTTACGCTCCTCAATAAAGATTCTGGATAATCGCCTTTTGGATGAAAATTATCCCAGGAGTAGAGAAATGTAAACTGTTCCATCCAACTTTAGTTCGATTTATATATTGCAAACCAACAGAATGATTGGGAGAGGCCTGGAATTTGGATGACTTATTTCCCCTGGTTACTTTGATTAGGCAGCGTAGAAGGAGGCTGAAGATGAATTCAACATGGTCTTCTCTCCCAAGTTTCATGACTTGTCTATTGATTGAACAACAATCTCCGCAACATCTAGTATTTCCATATCACTGTTTGCATCATTTCGGGCATCGTTGAGCATGATCATGCAGAATGGACAGCCTACAGCCATCGTGTTTGTGCCGATCCTTTGTGCTTCCTTAAATCGGTTCATGTTGATCCGCTCATTGCCGTGCTCCTCTTCTTTCCACATCTGTGCCCCACCCGCTCCACAGCAGAAGGATTTTTTTCCATTACGTGGAAACTCTGCTAAATCATCATCGATCTCTCCGAGTATCTGCCGTGGATCGCTGAGGATATCATTCTGTCGGCCCAGGTAACAGGGATCGTGGAAAGCCAATTTTCGGGTATCATCAGATTTTAAATTCAACTGTTTGTTTTGAATCAATTCGTTGATCAGCTGTGTATGGTGAATGACTTGATAATTGCCTCCGAAGGCCGGGTATTCTTTACCAATGGTGTGTAAACAGTGTGGGCAGGTAGTGACGATCCGCTTTGGATTAATTTCATTGAGCAGCTCCACGTTCGCCGAAGCCATTTCATTGAACAGAAATTCGTTCCCAGCACGTCGGGCAGAATCACCCGTACATTGTTCATTTTCACCTAAGACGGCGTAATTTACGCCAGCTGTATTTAAGATCTCAACAAAAGCGCGCGCGGTTTTTTGGGCACGGGCATCTGTAGAAGGTGCGCACCCTACCCACCATAGGATCTCTGCCTCAGGATTCTGATCGATTGTAGGGACAGCCAATCCCTCCGCCCACTTCATCCGCTCTGTAGGGGGTACATTCCAGGGGTTCATCACCCTCTCCATACCGCGGAAGGCAGTTTGAAATTGTTCCGGGAAATCGTTCTCCATCAATACCAGTGCCCGCCGCATATCGAGGATATCGCGCATCGGTTCATTTCCAACCGGACAGATGTCTGTGCACGCACCGCAAGCTGTGCATGCCCACACTGCCTCAGGAGGAATGGCAAATTCAATCAAGGCTTGTTCGCTAGATTCTCCGTTAGCTAATCTCGCCCCAGCACTATTTAAGAAATAACGTTTGTTGATCTCCATTGCAGCCGGGGAAAGTACTTTTCCTGTGTTGTAGGCAGGACACACCTCTTGGCAGCGATAGCACATGATGCAGGCATAAGAATCAAGGATCAATTTCCATTCCAGATCTTCGATATAAGTTGCCCCGAAACTCTCAATGCTTTCATCATCAAAATCTAATTTGTCCAGTTCTCCAATAGAAAGTCGTTTTGGTTTAAGTAAGAAATTTATTGGGGCAACGATTAGATGAAGGTGTTTGGAATACAGGAAATAAGGGACGAACAATAATATCGTCCCGATCGCCAACCAGAAGAATAGGTGCGCCAGGAAGATCAATGCCGATTCGCTTGCTCCACTCCATATTCCAGCTAGAGAACTTGCAAAAGGTTGCCATGCATCGGGCTCGGTCAGTGCGATCTTGACGGATTGACCCATGAATCGCGAACCGACGTGGATCAAAATAAAACCTGCTACGATAGCCGAATCACGGCGAATTCCGCTCCTCGCCTTATCTGAGAGCAGTACATCTGACCGGGTGGTTAATGCACCTGGTTTCATCACGAAGCGGCGGATGATCAGCGCAACCATTCCCACCAATGCCGCCACAGATAGCAGGTCTGCGGTCAGTCGGTAGATGTCACCGACAGTTCCTCTCCCCAGAAATTCGAAATCCGCAATTAAACCTTCGAGGACATCTCCAAGATTAACTAACAGGTAAAAAATGAACGCCCAGCCAATGAAGGCATGAAAAAGGCTGGGTAAGGGTCTGAATCTGAATACCGGTTGAAAGGATACTGTTTTTAAGACGACTTCAATTATCCGTCCAGGGACAATTCCCCAGTCAACAGTTCCATATCCTCGCCCAACAATACGAATAATCCGCTCGCCAGCGCGAACTGCAATATACAGCGCGGCCAAGACTGCCACGATGAAGATGATCTTTTCAGGTAATGTTAGCACGGTGTCCTTTTTGTAAGCTTAGGCGCCCCCCTCCCCGTAAATGGCTGGATCGGTAGGTGTTTCTCCAGACGGGTCCCAAACGTAAACCCAGTCTCCCTCGCTTGCCCAATCATACAGCCAGCGAGCATCGCCTACAGACATATTAACGCAACCATGTGAGCGTGGAGAACCAAATCCATTATGCCAGTATGCGCCATGTAAGGCGCGCGCCTCATCATAGTACATCGTCCAGGGGACATCTTCCAGATAATACGCATCAGAGCGATCAGCTTCGAACGCACCTCGCATCGGAGTAGAGTCATATTTCTGATAGATCTGGAAAAGACCGGGTTGGGTCCAGAACGGCTCAATCCCGCTCGCGATCAGGGTCGCAAATACCAGTTGGTTTTGGTCATATACGGCCACAGTTTGATCTTTCAGGTTCACTTCTATCCAGCGACCGTTCTCTACACCTTCAGGGGGGGTAGTATTGGGGATCACCCGACCGATAATTTGCTGCCATTCGATTTTTTCGGGTATCCACTCGTCTGGAGCGATCATATACCATTCGATCCCGTCGACTAACTCTGTGGCATAAACCTGGACAGTTTCATATCGATATACTTCATGGTCCGTAAAGTCATCATTGGAAAATCCTGGAGTTCGTTTGGTAAAAGTTGGGAATGCGATCCAACCAAATGTACGTTCGGGTGTTTTGCTAAAACTCTTGCCCTGGAACAATGAAGGTGTTCCGATACGCGAAATATCGTTGGCGGTCATCCAACCCCCATATTCGACCATGTAATATCTTTTACCTTCTACAACCGCTTCCTCGGTATAGGAGATAAAGCTGTATGGAGAATCGATCTTTTTTATCACTTCTCCATTCTTGACAGCATCTTCGAGAGAAGCGTAAACCTTGGCGTTTATCCGTGTGACTTCACCATAACGGATATCCACATAAGTCAAACTTGGATCCGGGTTTTGGCCGGTTATGGAATTCAGCGGGAAAGTTAAACCCATATCCGCCATGCGGGATAAATATGCTGAAGGTCCTAGGTTTGCGCAATTGGTATTACGCGAGTTTATCGCTCCCGGTACGCAAAGCACCTCACCGGCGATCTGTTTTAATCCCGAATCACTTTCGGCTGCTGAAACGGTTGTCGGGAGGAATAGGGCAGAAAAAAGGGTAAACCTTGCTACCAATAAGAACAGTTTTTTCATAATATTTGGTGACAATTATACAATGTAATCTAAGATTTTATTTCATTTCCTAAGCGATGTAAAGTGAACCCAGGATGGCAAAAAATAGCGTGATGCTGATGTATCCATTGATGTTGAAGAATGCCACGCCGAGTTTAGATAAGTCATCAGGTCGCACGAGACGATGTTCCCAGGTCAGCAAACCAGCGACAATTGTCAGTCCGATCCAATATGGCCATCCAAGATTGGATACTAGACCTAGAGCAAGTAATAGTGCAACAGTTGCCACATGGCAAATCGTTGATAAACCTAAAGCTGTTGGGATGCCAAACCTGGCTGGGATCGAGTTTAATCCTTCCTGGCGGTCAAAATCAACATCCTGGCAGGCATAAATCATATCAAACCCTGCGATCCAAAATGTTACCACGCCCAACAGAATCCACGCTGGAAGGTCCTGCGGTGTGAACAATGAATTACGGACCGCTGCCCAGGCTCCTAGAGGCGCTAATCCGTCGGTGATGCCCAGGACGAAATGCGACATCCAGGTGATGCGCTTTGTAAAGGAGTATCCGATCAGGAAGAAATACGCGCCCGGCAGCAGTATGAAAGTTAATCGACCGAGCTGCCAGGCTGCCAGAGCTAAGATGAACCCC
>JBFFIU010000086.1:0-12223 GCA_041556275.1 Anaerolineales bacterium
AGGGCGATCAATAACGCCGAATAGAAAAATACGGTCCATGGCTTATCTGGGGAAGGAAGGGTATGTGCCTGCCAACGGAAGGCGGTCCGCAGCTCCTCGGGCTCGAAACGATCGTCGTGCGTAATAAAAAACTCTTTGATTTGGTTCATCGCCTGCGCGCTCTCGTGCCATGCCTGCCTGAGGCGTATGATCTTTAGGAAATACAACCAACCAACGGCGCATAAGATCCACAGGAGAAGCGTGCCGATAGAATGCGGCAGGTCTGCTTCTCGAGATAATATCGCCAGGACTCCCGTAGCGATCACACCGAAAGCTAATAAATAGAAATTGACCATTGTATGACGGTCCTGCATGGCTTCACTGGCAGTGAATCGGGCATATTCGAACTCCAATTTGAGGATGTCAGCCGAATATAGGGGCTTCACCAAAGGTGATTTTTCAGGCGGCGGCGGTGGTGAGGGCTTGGGGCCCGGTCGACGGTTTAGGGCTAGGATCAGTCTCATAACCAGGATATTGGTAATTAAAAAACCGAAGGAAATGGCAACACTGCTTATATTAAACATAATCTCATTATACGTGAAAAAGATAAAATACCGGCAGGCTTCAACATGGATATCTCTCCCACTTGACCAACACTCGTTCTGTGACCGCGCCTGAGTACCTCGTCCTGAATTTGTAGACAGGATGATACGATCCTCGACTTCGCAGCTGATGTGAATTTCTTCACTTCAACATCTTGAGTTAATCACTGTACAACATCCGCCATTATGGCGATGCTATATGTCGGTTAAGTAGGAGGACTGTTTTCTTGTATTGAATACAGTATGCGAAATGATTGCTGCTGATCATATCTTTAGTTTTGAGTCTTACGCGATCAAATCTAAATAAGTAAGGAGAGAGACAAATCGATTTTTACCTGCGCATCCCAGAAAAATCTCATAATGTAATTTACCCTCAAAATAACACTATCGGGGTATGACACTAATACTATCAGTCTGCTATATAATAAGTGTAAGATTTCACTAATTTTAGAATAGTCAAACGCAATCAATTTTGAGATTTCTCACTTCAGTAAATCACTAAGTTATTGCAGAGGAGATGATCAATATGACGAATAAACAGACAATTTTGATTGCTGGAGGGACCGGGAACATTGGGGGGGCGCTGCGGTAGCGCTGGCAAAACGTGACGCTAGAATCGTATTACTCGGGCGTAAGCTAGAAAGGTTAGAAGCCAGGGCGGATTTTATCCGTGTCACTCTATCTGAAGCCCAGATCGAGTACCAGGATGCGGATAATGCGACGCTGGTAATCGATTTCCCTGATATGGAGTCTGTAAGGCTCGCGGCTGTGGAAGCTATGAACCGGTTTCCAAAGATACATGGACTGATACTATCTGTTGGTGCCATAGTCCAAAATGGTCCGAACATCTTGCCTAGTGGTCATGAGGTGATGTTTGCTACGAATGAGATGGGGTCGTGTTCAAACTAGATATACGCGTCGAAAAACCTGATCAGGCAATGAACGACAAAGTAATGGGAAAACGTTTGTGGGATGAACTAGTTCGACTCACAGGACTTACAGTTGAGTGAAGGAAGATCGAATATCTATTTATGAATTTTCTTTGGCATTAGGAGAATATCCAATCCGGGATAATAGTAAGGTGAAGAAACGATGATTGACATGGGGAACAATCCAGCAAAGCTGATTCAGCATTCTTTGCTGTTAGTTACATGCCTGTTTTTTGTCCTATCAATGCTAACCGGATGCAGCCCATCGACTGAAGAGCTTCAATCGGTTGCTTACACACCACTGCCTGGAGATGATTGGCAGGTATCTACACCCGAGGAGCAGGGGTTGGACCCGATGCTTGTGGCGGAGCTCTACTATAATGCAGCTGAGTTGGAGACACTTTATAGCCTGCTAGTAATCAAGAACAGCTACCTGGTCGCTGAGAAGTACTTCAATGAAGGGGCGGTTGATCGAAAGAACCAACAACAATCGGTGACGAAGAGTTATACCTCTGCCTTGGTCGGAATTGCGCTGGATCATGGCTGTCTGTCAAGCCTGGATCTGAAGATGATGGATTTCTTCCCGGAATTAGCCGGTCAAATAACTGATCCGCGCAAGGAGCAGATCACGATCCGGGACCTACTGCAAATGCGTGCTGGATATCCCTTTGAGGAGACCGATCCTGCTCTTTTTGAGGCGCTTTTATCAGCCGACTATCTACACCTCATCGATGGTTTCCCCCTAACCAGCGATCCCGGAACCGAGTTCAATTACAGCAATCTGACGTCCCATTGGCTGGGGGTTATTGTGGCGAGAGCGTGTGGTACTGATCTCAAATCATTTGCTCAGGAGCAACTTTTCTCGCCACTTAATGCGGAGTTGGGCGACGATTGGATAAAGAATTGGGATGGCTACTACATCGGCTTAGCAGGGATGCACGTTACGGCACGTGATATGGCCAAGTTCGGCTTGTTATATCTAAACGATGGTGAATACGATGGGAATCAAGTCCTTTCAGCCGATTGGATCAGGGATTCATTGCAGAGGTACTCCGAGGGTGTTAATATCTCTGGGTGGATAACTGGCATAACCAGCAGATATGGTTACTTCCACGACCTAGGGTATGGTTATCAGTGGTGGTCTGGTAGAGCAGGTGACCGTTATTTCAACTACGCGTCGGGTCATGGGGGACAGCTTATTGTCTTGTTGGATGAACTCGACATGGTGATAGTCACTGCTGCGGACCCATTTTGGCAGCAACATGATGATGAATCATGGAAACATGAATCGGCGGTCATCAAGCTGGTGGGAGAGTTTATTAACTCCTTGCCGAATGAGTAAAGGAGTAAAAACATTGAAGAAAAAAGAGAAAAATCCATCCAAGCGGCGTCAGCATTCTTTCATCTTATTCACCAGCGCGATCCTAATCCTATCCATGCTGCCGGTCGGATGCGGTCCTTCAGCTGAAGAACTAAAGGCGGTTGATTACACACCGCTGCCCGTGGATGACTGGCAAGTCTCAACGCCTGAAGAGCAGGGATTAGATCCTGACCTGGTAGCAGAGCTATACTACGACGCCGCCAGACTAGATACGATCTTCAGTCTGCTGATCATCAAGAACGACAAGCTGATCGCTGAAGGGTACTTCAATGAAGGGTCGGTTAACCAGCAAACCAATGTTCAATCGGTGTCTAAGAGCTACACCTCAGCATTGGTTGGGATTGCACTGAATCAGAGCTGCCTGCGGAGCGTGGATCAGAGGATGATTGAGTTCTTCCCAGAACTTGCTGATGAGATCACGGATCCCCGGAAGATGCAGCTCACGATCCGGAATATGCTGCAGATGCGGGCGGGGTACCCGTGGGAGGAGAGCGATCCTGCTCTTTGGGAAGCGTTCATGACGGGCGAATACGTGCCCCTCATCGTTCATGTCCCCCTAGTCAACGAACCTGGAACTGAGCATGAATACAGCAATCTGACCTCCCATTGGCTTGGGGTGATCGTGGCCCGGGCGTGCGATACTGATCTCAAGTCATTCGCTGAGGAGCATCTTCTCGCGCCGCTTGACGCGGAGGTAGGCGACTGGCTGCAAGATCGGGATGGCTATCACATGGGTCATGGGGAGATACACTCCACGGCGCGTGACACAGCCAAGTTCGGCCTACTTTACCTCAACGACGGTGAATACGAGGGGAACCAGATCATCCCTGCTGATTGGGTGCATGATTCCCTTCAAACGTATTAAGAGGACGCCTGGACAATCGGGGTGGGCCGAAACTTCCGTGACATCGGGTATGGTTATCAGTGGTGGTCCGTATGGGCAGGCGACCATCGTTACAACCTAGCATGGGGACATGGTGGACAGCAGATTGTCCTGCTGGATGAGCTCAACATGGTAATTGTCCTTACTGCGGATCCGTTGTACCTCCAACATGGGGATGGGCCATGGAGGCACGAAAAGGCGAATCTCAATCTGGTGGCTGATTTCATTGCCTCATTACCAAGTGAGTGAATGAGAAAAAAAGGAGTGACCAATGTTCATCCATGAGAGTGGTTCGCTCGGAAGACCAACTATCGTCTTTCTTCATGGCAACGGGGCAAATGGAAGCATGTGGAAATCACATATGGAGGATCTAGCGGAATTCCATTGCTTAGCCCCGGATTTCCCAGGTTTTGGTCAGAGCAGGAGTCAGGAATGGATCTCATTACAATCAACCACTAATGAGGTGATCCAAGTGGTTCAGGAGCGTACCTCTCAGAACAAATTTCACATAGTTGGTCTGTCATTAGGTGGGAGTGTTGCCATGACATGGCTAGGTGCTGCACCGCAATTTGTAGATCACGCGATAGTTGATGGAGCTGGTGTTCAGCCCCTGCCAGGTTTAGCACTTATGAAAATAGGGTTTCGCCTGATGCAACCTTTCATGCACAGAGATTTTGTGATCCGTACAATTGCCGGTGTGATGAATATCCCAGCAGAAGATTATGCAGAGTTCAAACAGGGAATGCTGTCGATGTCGCCTTCATCCTTTAGACGCTCATTCCTACAAGCAAATTCGATGCGCAAACCCCCTGGTTTAGAAGAAGTAGCATGTAGAGTATTGTTTGTAGCTGGTGAAAATGAGCCGCAAGCCGTTAAGCATTCGCAAGCTTCACTTGCGGGGCTCTTACCGAACGCCGATAGCTATATCGCGCCAGGAATGGGTCACGGCTGGTTGGCAGAGGCTCCCGATCTGCACTTTCGTATGGTCCAAGCCTGGATACAGGATGAGGAACTACCCGATGAATTGATGCGAGTTGTGTCTGCCTAGTCATAGAAATGTAAACTCTATTCAGTTTGCCGAATTATCCCTGGCTGGAGGGAATGATGCTAAGAGATCACGTAACGAGATTATTTAGAATTGACGAACCGAATCCCGACACTTTTTTGAATCGAATTGCAAAATGACTTTAAAAGATACCCTATGAATGGAGGCTTGATGAATGTCCAAACATTACCTGCAGGCGAGTTTATCTATGAGGCAGAAATCCAGATTACAAAAACAGTTGAATATGGGGTGAGCATGGCAGAACTTTCAATGGGGAAGATCCCACCTCCGCTCGAGGGAGCAAGGTTCGATCAACCTTTCCAGGGAGCGATTAATGGACCCGAATTACGAGGAAGAATCTATGGGACTGATCACCTTTATGTTCGTGCTGATGGTCGCTTCCAGCTCCACATTCATGCTCAAATCACAACCGATGATGGCCACAACATCTCGTTCACTTCAGATGGGATTTCCATCCAAGAAGAGGGCACGCATGAGACGCAGCTAAGAGCCACTGTATCTCTGTTTACGTCTTCTCGAGCATATCGATGGCTTAACAAACTTCAGATATGGGCTCTAGGTAAGCTAGATCCAAAAAATGGTAAAGCATATATAAGAGCTTATGCAGTGTAAGACAGGGGTCAGATCATTTTCATCTGACCCTATCTAAATCACTTATGTTTTTCAGGCTTGCGAAACTACTCTTTCTTGTTTATGTCTCTATAAACCGTCACGTACCAAAGTATTCCAATAGCGCCGAGAAATATACCTAAATTGGCCAACATCTGAGTCGCCATTACTGCGTTTTCCATGTCATTCTCCTTTTAATTTCTATATCAGGCTTTAGACCTGTTGAATAAATCGGATTATTCATGACACTATTAATTATCATCATGATCTCGACTGGGTCAATAACTTGCGGATACCCCCATTCTGAACTGCAAATTAACTCTCCGAATAACACCTTTGGGGTATGACACTAATACCAGATTGAGGGTATGCTGTAGGTGATGGAGGCGATCAATGATGAATGAAGGTAAAGAAATGCTCACCCTGGATCGTCCGGTTACCTACCAGATTAAAGTGCCAGATGAGCTCAACGAGAGTCGGGTAGACTGGGCCGGAATGATGACGATGCGGGTTGAAAGCGTGGCTGATGGTCGCCCAGTCACTACCCTCACAGGAAAATTGGATCAGGCTGTCTTGCAGGGTTTGTTGAGGCGTCTCTACTCACTGGGTTTGGCAATAATATCAGTTGCTTGTCTAGATCTCGATTCAGGTGAAAAAATCAATATACACCAATAGAAATACAAAATAAAGGTTTGAAAATCATGTCACAAAATATGGAAGTCAAGTTATACGAAAGAAAAGTCACTGGTGGAGAGCGATTCTTTTCCCACTCGCCTTTTTCAACTGTCACCATGGTGGCCAGGATCAAAGGAGATGTCACCGAAGAGACGCTGCAGAATGCGGTGGAAAAAGTCCAACAGCGTCATAACCTTCTCAGGGTGCAGATAAAAGAAGATAACGATCACACACCATGGTTTTCTTCCGAAGGAGTCCAGGAAATTCCTATCGAAATCATGCCTCGAAAATCTGAGGACGATTGGATCAAAATTCATGCTGCAGCATCCAAACTCCCATATGAGTTTGAAACTCGACCAGCAATTCGATTTATCCTGGTTCAATCTCCGGAGGTATGCGAATTGATCATCCTCAGCCACCACATCATCTGCGATGGGATGTCATTGGCGTATCTCGCCAGAGATTTGATGGTATATCTTGGTGATCCAGTGCGAGAGGTTGAGGTGCTACCGGATCCAGAGCCGATTACCTTGGAGAATATGCCAAGTGAAGTGACTCCCTCCAGACTGGTTAAGTTCTTCATCAATCGAATTAAGAAGCAATGGGCTGAAGAAATTGTTTTCTTCGACCAGGAAGATTACGAAGTTCTCACCAAAACATACTGGGATAACTACCAGCATAAGTTATTCTCCATCGAGCTGTCGGCGGAGGAGACCTCTATTCTGGTCGCACGATGCAGAGAAGAGAATGTTACAGTTAATTCCGCCATAACTGCTGTATTTTCAGGTGCACAGAGCTTCGTGGCAGGCGAGAAATCCCATCATGCGAAGACTGGAATTGCCGCCAGTTTACGAGATCGACTTCCGCATCATCCAGGAGAAGCAGTGGGTTATTATGCTGCAGGTTTTGATCTGAAATTAAATTATGATCATGGAAAAAGTTTCTGGGATAATGCTCGCATATACCATAATAAAATCAAACCGAATTTCACCAACAAGAAAATGTTCGGTATGCTCCCCTCCTATCTTCAGATGGATTCGAATATCTACGAGGCATTGAACTTCAAAAAACTGGGAGGGCTTGTCGCAACAGACTCACCAAAATATAAAAAGCTATCTGATTTCGCTGAGAGAAAGGATGTCGTTGTGAGGCTTTTGCAGCGGGCCAAGATGGAGACACTCGAGTCGAAGCTTTTGGGTCTCGCAGTCACCAATCTTGGCCGTTTGGATTTCCCAAAGTACTACGGCGAGTTAGAGTTGGATCGCTTGATCATGCAGCCTGGTGGCGCTTTTCCATTAGTACATGTCGATATTGTGGTTGGCGCGGTAACGTGTTCCGATAAGTTGAGCCTGGTGGTCGAATATGCTCAGCAAGCAGTCGATACCCCCACGATGGAGAAAATCAAAGATAAAGCAATGGAATACTTGCTTGGTGAATAGAGGTAGAAAAAGTGGAAATCATGCAAAGTCGTTAGATAAATCAAAATAAGTTATTCCAAAATTCTTGACTTAATTTGTATCGTGACAATAATTAATTGTAATAGGAATGCGAATCTCAGCAAATTATCAGGTCTAGAATTCGATTGAAGAGCATAACAGCAATCGACTAATAATGAAGGACATCCCTCACCAGTGTCTCTTAATTGAGAAATCACGAATTCAATCAATGTGAATTGGCAGTTCTGCTCAACTCACAGCAGTTAGGTTTCAAAGGAATGCATGATGAAAAATCTTGACATGCGCCAGGTAGCAGGATGGATTGCCGTTGGGATTTCTACCATCATCACCTGCATTTGGGCATTTTGGGGCATTATCGAAAACTTCCACGAGGGCTGGTATTACGAGTCCTGGTTGTCGAACATCGGATTGATGTTCTTTCAGTATCTCAGCCCGATGCTGATCTTTATGGGAGTGACACTCGTTTCAATTTACTGGCCCCGTTTGGGTGGTAGTCTACACGCGATCATTGCAATTTTCGCGATCTGGTTCTTTCAATCTTTCTCCAATGCAGCCACATTTTTGCTGATCATACCGTTGATCGGGCTCGGTGCGCTTTACTGGTTTGGTCGCCCACAACCCCGCAAGTTAGCTGCAGCCCTGGTTATTGGACTTCCCATTATGACTTTGATCATTTCTGGCATACAACCCGTCCTGCGTGTGTCCCAACGGATCGATGATGGAAACCTCCAGGCTCGATTAGTACCTGGAAACGGGGTGAATCTCATCTGGGCTCCTGATGGACCCGGTTGGCCGCGCACAGGGGGTAGCTGGAATGAAGCACAACAGGCGTGCCAGCATCTTAGCGAAGATGGCCTTACCTCAGAGCCTGTACCTCAGGAAATTTGGCGCTTACCGACGGTGGACGAAGCTGTACGTTCGATGACTCTCCACGGCCAGAACAGCGGTGGTGTATGGGATGCAGAATCTGCTCAGGCTGCCTATAAAACGACCCCTGATAAAGAGTCTCCGCTATGGAATACACATTCTCAGGTGATCTATTGGTGGACAGCGACGTCGATTGATGAAACACACGCCTACATAATTGTCTATGATGGAAAAGTTTGGCCGAGGCCAAAACAATTCAGTCCGGCATATTTAGGGTATCGTTGTGTAAAATAAAGGCAACCTATTATGGCAAGTTTAGATGTGATCAATGAGATGGACTCTGAGCAAGCATGGACCAAGGCTCGCCGGGGCGTTGTCGTCCAGAGAGTGTTATGCGCGATCCAGGGGTGCTCTGTAGAGCTCATCCCATTCGAAGAAGCACGCAAGCTTTTACACCTGAATCAGAAGATCTGTCGAGGATTGCAGGAAATCGAATTGGATAAGATCCGAGGCAGTGTTGGGCGCTATCAAGATTTCACTTCGGCGTTCCTGCCGCGTCGTAAAAACTTGCGTGACCGCTGGCAGCGCGTTTGGTCAGCCGATGTGTCCAAGGGGTTGCCGCCAATTGAGTTATACAAGGTAGGGGAAGCCTATTTTGTCAGCGATGGCAACCACCGCGTATCAATTGCCAAAACGGAAGGCAGGGAGACTATCGAGGCGTATGTGTGCGAATACATCAGCCCCATCGAATTGAGCAGCGAAGCCGACCTAGATGAGGTGCTGAGCAAGGCAGAGTATGCAGAGTTCCTGGGGAGAACTCAGCTCCGACCAGAACAAGAGATCGTGTTCACCGTTCCTGGGGGATACATGGAGATCGAATGTCAAATTCGATCCGTCCAGCAATCTCTGGAGAACCAGCGCGACGAGCGCATACCCTTTGAAGAGGCAGCAGCGCAATGGTATCGCGAAATCTATTCGCCAACCATCCAAGAAATTCGGGATAGCGGTGCGATGGAGCGCTTCCCCGGACGCACTGAGGCTGACCTATTCATCTGGATGTGGCGAAAAGAACCTGAACTGCAGTTCTATTGCGCGCCAACGTCAAACTCAGAAGATGAGAACGAATCCTGAGGAGAATCAAGATTAGGAAATGTATTCTTCATAGCAGGAAAAAGAGATGCAAACTTCACCTTCTGGAACTGAAACAATGGGCAAGCTGGCATAAAACTACTCTTCCCACCAAAGGTTTCGAGAGATTTTTAGGAGGGGTGGATCTACTTCAGCCTCGCGACTGATAAGTGCTGCAGCTGGGGATAATGAATTTGCCACCACAGTCTGAAGCCCACGAGCGAGGACACCCTCATAGGGGCGAAATCCTTTGTGAGCGACCCAGCCGCTCATCGTGAAGGGTAAGGGCCCATCAGCAGCGATCCATTCCCCATTGTATTTGCGAGCAATGTGCAGGTGGGTGCCGTCCGCAGGACCACCCTCACAGGAGGGGTGCCCTAGGGGATCGCCGCGACTAACCTTTGTCCCCTCCGTTACACGCCCTCTCTCCTCCAGATGCATATACAGGATCGCCCAACCAGTGCCTTCGAAACCATCACTATCCAGGTCTATGACCAGGGCTCCATGATCCGAGCGCGCCACCACTCCATCTGCGACTGCAACGGCCCATTCATTCGAGCGGTGACATCCATATTCAACGCTGGCTGGAGCAAAATCCAGCGCGGCCAGAGCCCCTTCCGTTTCCCAAGCCTGATGCGGTCCGCTGGTGAATCCCCATTTGCGATCTGGCTTGAAAGGCAGGATCAGGTCCGGTTGAACCAATCCGGATGGAAAAAGAGGCTCGGAGTCATCATTTTCGATCCAGGGATCGCCGAACATTTGCTGATATTTAGCTCCGAACCCGATCTCGGGATGGATAGCCTCATCCCAACCCTGCCGGTCATATAGTCGTGAGAACAGATAAGCCAATCCTACGCTGCCAGCATTGAGGTCCGGTGGCAACTGAGTCGAGGAATAATCAGGTAAGTGAAGATCGGTCAACAAGCCACGCCGCCAGCCGTAATAACCCAAAGACAACTGGTTTACCACCCAACCCAACTGCCGGTAAAGTCCTCTCCGTGTTGGATCAGTGACTCCCATTAAGAACTGCGGATCGATACTCTCTCTGAGAGGTCCATAGACACAACCACACTGGTACTCCAGCAGAGCCAGCAGTAAGCGGGGATCGACTGAATTCTCTAGGGCAACACGCTCCACGATCTGCGAGGCCGAAGTTGGTCCCGTGCTGCGCATGTATTCCTGATGATCATTCAAGAAGCCCCCTGCCCTGGCGACAAATTTAAGGGTATCGAATCCGGCTGCACCCGGCGAATAGATTACTTCACTATCTGGCAAGATGGGTTGAATATCAAGAAACTCATCCAAGGACTTGGGGATGTTTAACGGCAGCCCTTCATCGAGCAGCTCATCAGGCGAAAGCAGCTTGAAGTGCTGGATATCACTGACGCGAACCTGGAAGCGCGCCGCAACCGACTGCAAAGTATCCCCGGCTTGAGTGCAGTAGATCCATGAACTTGAATTGAAATTAGTTAACCTGGTCTGGAAATCACGAGTTGGGCAGGGAAGTTGATCATCAATCAATTCAATAGAAGTTCCTAGATCGAATTCCTGCGCATTGACGCTATAATACCCAGCCACCAAGAAAAATCCAGATATCAGGACTATAGCCAAGATAGCCCAGATTGGACACCTGTAGGTTTTATCCCGGGATGAAACCTGAGACTTCCGGGTGTTCATAAAAACTTAGGGATCACTGCTGCGGCGGATAATTTGGGAAGTAAATGGACTTAATGGATTCGCTGGTATGGTCCGATCCCCGCGGGTGAGCGTGCCTTCGTAGGCTTTCTCTCCGGCATGCACCGTCCAACCACTCATCACAAAGGGTAGAGGACCATCCGCCATGATCCATTCACCGTTGTACTTTCGAGCCAGGTGAAGGTGAGTACCGGTCGAAAAACCGCCCTCACAAGAGGGATGACCGAGCAAATCACCAACATCGACCCACGAACCCTCTGGAACGCGGTTTTCTTCGGCCACATGTAGATACATCAGCACCCAACCGGTTTGCTCGCGCCCATCCCCGTCAAGGTCGATGGCCACGACGCCGTTCTCTGAACGCGTGACCAACCCAGATGCCGCAGCAACAGTGTATACCTCGGTATCGAAGCAGTCATGCTCGAGACTACCAGGTGCGAAATCCACAGCCGCCCAGGCACCATCTCGCTCCCAAGCGCCATGCGGCCCACCCGTGTAGCCCCAGATCTGATTGACCATGAATGGCAGGATCATCGGGGGCTGGACCAAATCCGGCGGATACAGCGGCTCTACACTCTGGGCGCGCACCCAGGGATTGCCAAACATGCGCTCGTAGAGAGCGGGGAAGCCTGTATTGAGGTCAAGGGCATCCACCCACTGCTGGCTATCATATAACTGGGCAAAATAGTATTGCAAGGCAGCCGTTCCGGCATTTAAATCTGGGGCTAAGCGAGCTGTGATGCCATCTTTGAAGGTAATCTCCGTCAGGCGACCTTCACGATAACCATAATAGCCGATCGATAAGTGGTTCACCGCCCAGGCGAGCTGCTTATAAAGACCAGAATCTCTCGGAACGCTTCTCCCCAGGGGGTATTCCAGATCACCAGCTGGCTGATCGGTGTAAACCCAGCCGCTTTGATACTCAAGCAGCGCTAATAGAATACGTGGATTG
>JBFFIU010000087.1:0-12123 GCA_041556275.1 Anaerolineales bacterium
AGAAAATTGGGATGACTAACAACCATCAAAAAAGACGAGCAGACCGCATTGCTCCTGATCTTCTCGCCTTTCCTTTGGGATGGTTGAGATTATACTTACACACAACCATTGGTCAAGGTGACATTTTTGCTGAACAGTTAGAGTGACATTTTCCCTGAACAATGACAGTGTTCACCTCGTGTTCACAGCCTCGTTTGTTGTTATAAAGTGAACACTCTTTAATCGAAGCCAGCAGGGTGAGTGATAACATTTTTCCAATCAGTCTATATGCCCATCCATTCTGGTCATTAAATAAACAGCGTAACCAGGAGGCCATTGCGAATAATCAACCTGACCAGAGAATTTCTCTACCTCGAAATGTTCCCCAAAACGCTGCTCGATCTCACCCGGCTCGACCGCCAAGTGCTCAGAAATTGGAGAGAAAAGGAAGAACAACAAGCGTTCCCACCATCGGAAGGGCCACTCAAAACAGTAAATAAGAAATTTGCTGCCGGGACGCGTCAAGGGAAGAACATTCTGCAGATAGCGCTCGCGAGCTGATGGCTTTAGGTCATCAAGCGTTCCATAGTCAACTAACAGATCGAATGTGCCGGTTACATAGCGCAGATTAGTCAGGTCATCCTTGATGAAATTCACGTTGACACCAGCCTCCTGAGCACGCTGTATACCCAAATCGATTGCTGACTCAGCGTAGTCCACGCCTGTCACGGTAAACCCATTTTGAGCTAAAAATATGCAATTGCTGGCTGTACCACTACCAAGGTCAATGGCTCTGCCTGGCTCAAGACGCCCACTTTCTACCAGTTCCACCAATTCAGTGCGTGGTCCAATATCCCAGGGAGCCCGAAAGCGGCGATACAAGATTTCATAAAATAATTTCACGATGTCATCAACTCCTTACCCAAACGGATAACTTCGCTTACCAAGATATCGAAGTCCTCATTACGGCTGCGATGGTTCACATTAGCGACCCGCAAGGCATATTTCCCGCGCAGCGTCGTATAGCTAGGTACTGCGATTCCACTCTCATAAAGTCGGATCAGCAACTCTTTGTTCAACTCATCGAGTTGAGAATCATCCAGGTGATCATTTTTAAAACGGAAACATACAATATTTAACGACACAGGAGCCAAAAGCTCCAATTCTGGCGCTTCTTCCACCAAGTTTGCCAGGTAGCGTGCCTGCTCCACATTCTTTTGGATCACTCGCCCGTACTTTCGAATGCCATGTTCCTTAAAAGACATCCATACTTTCAGGGCGCGAAATCCGCGTGTCAGTTGCAAGCCAAAGTTATAGTATCCCATTGTCCCTGAGGCAAGTCCTCTATCCGCCTGCGAGAGGTAAGCTGCTGTTAGCGTAAACGCATTAAAATGCGCCTCCGCATCCCGTACCAGAACACATCCCGCCTCAATAGGAATAGACATCCACTTGTGCAGATCATAAGCTAATGAATCGGCTCGTTCGATCCCCGAAACCAGCGGGCGTAGTTCAGGAGAGAGAGCCGCCAACGCACCGAATGCACCATCCACATGGAACCACATCCCTTCGCGCGCGGCTAAGTTTGCCAGGCTGTTCAAGTCATCAACAGCACCCGTGTTCACCGTACCAGCGTTGCCCACCAAACAAATTGGATTCAAACCCATCGCTCGGTCGTCTGCAATCGCCTTTTCTAATGCTTCCAAGTCAATTTGAAAATCAGCATTAACCGCTATCTTGCGCAGCGACTGGCTCCCTAACCCCATCAGTTCGACCGCTTTTTGCACTGAGCTGTGCGTCTCCATTGAGGCGTAGAGAACCAATGGTTTTGGTGAGGCGCTCACTCCCTGGCGACGAATATCGAAGCCTGCCTGGGCATTACGCGCGACCGCGAGTCCAATCAGGTTAGCCATCGAACCACCACTAACCAGCAGTCCGCTTGCCTCCTTGGGAAAGCCCATCATCGCTTTGCACCAGTCGAGAACCTGCGCCTCGACATAGTTTGCCACATGCTCTGTACCCCACAGGTTTGGGTTCATCCCAGCCGCCAGCATCTCAGCCAGCATGCCCAGTGGTGTACCCGTACCCATCACCCAACCCCAAAAGCGCGGGTGAATATTACCCAATGGGTGAGGGAGCACGTACTCGAGAAAATCCTGGTAAACCCGCTCTGGCAACTGCGGCTCCAGTGGGAGCGGTTGTCTCAGCTTATCCTTCACATTGTCTGGGATAGGCTGCCACACAGGATGCTCACGAATGTCCTGTAAATAGTTAAGCATGTCATCCACCATGCGATGCCCTAATGCCCGCATTGCATCCCAATTTTGAGGGTCAAGCGTCTCCTCATCCATAGAAAATTTATCCCCGATCATAGATTTCCTCTTTCAGACAATGCATAAATTCCAGCTAATCAGATCAGTTGTATCATATTATAACAAAATCATTCCAGTGTCTGGCTCGCTTTACTTCTGGCGAGGCTCCATCAAATATCCCCCCAATCCTTCTAAACCCATCTGAACAAACCCACAATTACATCACAGGTATCCTCTGTTAGCACCAAGCTATTAAAAGCAGTTCACTTCGGGCTATAGATAATCTCTAAGTCGCCGAGCACATATCGGATGACGCAATCGCCGCAGCGCTTTTCCTTCAATCTGGCGTATTCGCTCACGCGTTAAACCAAATTTTTCGCCCACTTCCTCCAAAGTGTATGGACGATCTTCATTAAGACCGAAGCGCAAGCGGAGCACCCTGGCCTCGCGCGGCGAAAGCGAGGCTAGCACTTCTTCCACTCTCTCCCTTAGTGTATTCTGATACACCACCTGGATCGGCGTGGGCGTGTTCTGATCTTCAACAAACATTCCTAACTCTGCATCTTCCTCATCACCGACTGGGCTCTCAAGCGAGAGCGGAATCCAGGACACCTGCAGCATCCACTGTACTTTGCGGGCCGGGACGTCCATCCGCTCAGCCAGTTCCTCAGCTGTGGGGAAGCGTCCTAAAGATTGCTCTAACTCGTGAGCCGCGCGGTACATATGACGTATGCGGTCCGACATATGTACAGGCAAACGGATGGTTCGCCCCTGGTCGGCAATCGCGCGTGTGATGGTTTGGCGGATCCACCATGTGGCGTAAGTTGAAAAGCGGAAACCGCGATGGACATCATACTTTTCTACAGCTTTCATCAAGCCTAAATTGCCTTCTTGGATTAAATCTAAAAACGGCACGCCGCGACCTATATACCTCTTCGCAATGCTTACCACCAAACGGGTGTTGGCAGCTATGATATGCTCACGCGCCAAGATACCATCCTGTACTGTGTTTTCCAAGGCGCGACGTTTTCGATGATTACCGTTAACCTTTAATTGTGAAAGCTTGCTCAGCGCTGCGCGCCCCTCTTCAATGCGTAATGCCAGCCAAATTTCTTCTTCTACGCTCAAGAGCGGCACGCGGGCCATTTCCTTCAAATATATTTCGACGGTGTCTTCAGTAGGTATTTTCTCAAAGCCAGTTGGCAGACTGAATTCAACAACCAAATCATCGGGTGGTTCCGCCTGGTTAATCTCAGCCTCGTCGAACTCGATGATCTCAACCCCTTGACGCCGCAAGTATGTCAGCAATTTTTTCGGCTGAATGGTGGCTTCGTCCCCATGATGCCGGTCAGCTTCCAAGATATCATCCAGGGTGAGATACCCCTGATCATTAGCTTTCTCAATTAAACTTGCAAGCACCTGTTTCCCTGCTGATGCGTTGGACGGATAGACCATGCGCTTCCCTCCTAATACGACGAGCTTTACTGGTTAGCTCTACTCAAGTGAGCCTTATTGTGATGCAGGGGATCACTTCTTTTCAAGCAGTGATTTCAATACACTTAAACGGGGGTCAACAGCCTCAACTTCATGGTGACATGTCGATTCATTCAAATTTTGCCCACAAATCGAGCAAAGTCCCTTACAATCTTGGCTACATAACGGGTTGATGGGCACATCTAGCAGCATGTATTCCCGTACTAGCGGTCTCAGGTTAATTTGCGCGTTTTCAGGAACCAAAAGCTCGGAATCCGTGATAGAGTTTGGCGAGAATGCGTACAATTCGGTAAAATCAATTTTGAGTTCTTGCTGGAAGTCAGTGAGACAACGCACACACTCGGTTTGAAGCGTGGCTTGCATTTTGACTTGTGCCAGCAATCCCTGTGCAATGCGTGTGAATTTCGCCATACCCCCCAGGTTGGTCAGATGGAATTCCGAATCCAGATGAAATACTGGAATATCAAAAAGAAATTCCCGGCTGGAGCCGATAGATTGATTAATAAGAAAACCGACATTGAGCCGGAGTTGGTCAGTCGAGTTTGGCACTGATGCTGGAATGAATGATATAAAATTATGCTATTAATTTTGAAAAATTATAGCATAGAATTGATTAATAGTCAAGATTTGCTTATTATTTTGACAAAATCAAATTGCCTGTAAAATTTATTGCAATCGGAGATCAAGTTGACTAAATTACTTTTAGCGAGCGGCAATCCGGGAAAACTTTTTGAGATGGCAGATCTGCTGGCTAACTTGCCCATTGAAATCCTGACCCCCCAACAGATCGAGCTGAGCATAGATGTTGAAGAGAGTGGAGCAACCTACGCAGAAAACGCGGCAATCAAAGCCCAAGCCTACGCCCGCGCCTCCGGATTGTTAACTTTGGGGGACGATTCCGGATTAGAAGTTGATGCCCTGGGAGGATTACCAGGTATACGTTCAGCCCGCTTTTCCCCCAAACCGAATGCGACCGACGCCGAGCGTCGGCAAATCCTTCTTGATCAGCTTATGCCGCATCCACGTCCCTGGACCGCGCGCTTTCGCTGCACGGTAGCGATAGCCACTCCACATAACGAGCTATTTTTTGCTCAAGGGGAGTGCTTGGGCGAGATTATCCCAGAAGAGCGAGGCGAGAACGGTTTTGGCTATGACCCGATCTTCTTAATAGTGGAGTATGGCTTGACGATGGCCGAGTTAAGCACCCACACAAAAAATCAAATCAGTCATCGTGCTCGGGCAATTCAGGCCGCGCGACCAATACTCACAAAACTGATAACAAATACTGGTGAGACTTAACCTGCCATTGTTTTTCGATTATGATAACCCCTATGAACGCCGACGAGTCATCGACTTTTGTCGACTGGATCAATGTCTCATTGCGCTGGTTATTATTGCTGGCATTAACGGTAGCAGCTGCCATCAATGGCAACCTTCCATTCGAAGTTATTCTGACTTTATTGGTTGCAGCGCTTTGGAATGTCTCCCTAAC
The DNA here is from genome assembly GCA_041556275.1 of Anaerolineales bacterium. Lineage (GTDB taxonomy): Bacteria > Chloroflexota > Anaerolineae > Anaerolineales > UBA4823 > PFL25. The sequence goes on from JBFFIU010000087.1 coordinate 5,275, forward strand.
ACTCCTGGCAACCATCAACCGGAGATTATGGGCACACCGTTATATGCTCCTCGCTGGTGATGTGATCATAGCCAGCCTGCTGTTTCTATTTAGTGGTGGATTGCAGGGTAGTCTGGGTTGGGTAGGTGTGCTCCCCCTGCTTACATCGGCACTGTACTTTCGGATTCTTGGAGGGCTGCTGGGAGCGCTAGGAGCGCTGCTCTTTCAAGGTTTGATGGCCTTGGTGGTTTACCAATTTATGGATGTGTTGGCATTCTTAATCCCCCTCCTCCCTATTTATCTGGGGGTGGGGATCTTAATGGGGGGCTTGTCCGGACGCTTGACTAGCCTAATCAGCCAAACACAACGCGACCTAATCTCAGCTAACAAAAAATCCCAGCGGGCCGAACGTGAACGCAATCGGGCAATTTACAACCTCATCTCCGCACTCAATGCCTCACTTAATTACCAGCGTGTCCTGGAAACTGCCCTTGATTTGGGATATTCTACCCTGGCCAAAAACCACGAATCCGAGAATCGAATGGTCAGCAGTGTATTACTTTATACAAAGATAAATGGAAATGATTCAGAGCTGAAAGTGGGCGCAGCCAGGCGCTTCACCACGGCAGATATGCGCATCTCCCTACCTGGGACGACCGGCTTGATTGGCGAGACAATTGACAGGGCAGAGTCGCAATTGACCAGCGAGGTCAGCAATGATCCGGAATTGAGCCGCATCGTGGCAGTTCGTACCTGCCGGTCTGCCTACTGCATTCCTCTCTTTACCGGGCTCGATACATATGGTGTGCTCCTTTTCGCCCACCCAGATAGCAACTACTTCACCAGCGAGCGCTGTGAGATACTGGATATCATCGGCAACCAAGCTATAGTAGCTATGCAGAATGCCCGCTTGTATCATGAACTAGAACTTGAGAAAGAGCGTATGATGGAAATCCAGGAAGAGGCCCGCAAGAAGCTCGCCCGCGATCTGCATGATGGCCCAACGCAATCCGTATCCGCCCTGGCGATGCGCGTAAACTTCACCCGCCGCGTGATGGAGCGCGATCCAGGCGCAGCGGCCGAAGAGCTTTATAAGATAGAAGAACTGGCCAGGCGCGCTACCAAAGAAATTCGGCACATGCTTTTCACGCTACGCCCGCTTATCCTCGAATCCCAGGGGTTGGTAGCAGCCCTGGAATCTATGGCGGATAAGATGCGCGAAACCTACAACCAAAATGTGTTAATCGAAGCTGACCCAGAGATTGTCTCTCAAATTGACCCGAACAGGCAGGGCGTGCTCTTTTATATTGCGGAAGAAGCGGTCAATAACGCCCGCAAACACGCCCAAGCCTCGAACATCTGGGTTCGAATAAAAGCATCCGCAGAAGATTTCGCGCTGCTTGTTATTGAAGATGATGGAGTGGGTTTCGATCTCGTATCTGTTGATTCATCCTACAATAACCGCGACAGTCTCGGTATGTTGAACATGCGCGAGCGCACCGAATTAATCAACGGCAAACTTAAGATTGAAGCGTCTGAAGGAAAAGACACTCTAATCCAGGTGCTCATACCTCTCGATGAAGATGCCGCCGAGCGCATCCGTCTCGGTCAGTAATACTTTTTATATGCCCATCGCTGATAGCATCTACTATCTTGTCTATCAAACAGGAGAAAAACTACCAGTTGTCCTGCTGCACAGTGCAGGCGGGTCGCTCCTTTCTTGGCCTGCGGAGATCCGCCGTCTGGCTGGATATCGCATCTACGCCCTAGACCTGCCTGGTCATGGGAAATCGGGCGGGCAGGGATATCAATCCATCTCCAGCTATGCTGATGTTGTTATGGAATGGTTGGATGTAGTGGGCTTACCTCGCGCGGTCTTCGTTGGGCATTCTATGGGCAGCGCCATTGTCCAGATGTTGGCATTAGACCATCCTGGCCATGTGCTTGGATTAGTATTGATCGGCAGCGCAGCCAGTTTGCCCGTCAACCCAATGTTAATCAATGAGTCTGCTAACCAAACCACCTTCAATAAGGCGGTGGAAAAAGTTGTTTCCTGGTCTTTCAGCCCCCAAACGCCACAAAACATCAAAACCTTGGTAGCCAAACGTTTGGCTGAAACCCGCCCAAGCGTGCTGCATGGTGATTTCCTTGCGTGTGACACCTTCAACGTGACCAACCGTATTCACGAAATTCATCAGCCCACATTGGTGATTTGCGGCTCGCAGGACAAAATGACCCCCGTGCGAAACGCGTACTTCCTTGCAGACAACCTTCCTGCGGCTCGCGTGGAAATCATACCAGGGGCTGGACACATGGTCATGTTAGAGAGGCCTCAAGAAGTTGCTGCCTCACTGGCGCAATTTTTTCGCCAGATCCCATACTAATTCTCAAACTGAGAGCATTTTCGCTTGACGCCCATGGGTGGGCGTGCTATAATGTGGGCCGCCCAGTAAACGGGCAAAACGATGCGGGGTGGAGCAGTGGCAGCTCGTTGGGCTCATAACCCAAAGGTCCTTGGTTCGAATCCAAGCCCCGCTACTATAAGAAAGCACCTTTTTCAAGGTGCTTTTTTGCGTATTAGGTATGTGGTTAAGTAACGGAACCTGTAATCCGCAGACTATGAGCCCGTCAAAGTCCTTGTAAAGGCTCCATAATTAATTGAGGCTCGGGTTTTAGAGTTAGGATCTTCTCGACTGGAGGCCGTTGGTGTGGATGATCTGCCCTTTTTTGATGCTGGATTTTTGGCCTTACCAATTCTTTCATCTCGAATCATGATCATACCCTACATCCCAAAATTTCTAATCAAGCGTATTTTTCGTTGTTCTGTCGATCGACAACTCCTGACTACAAACCATATGAGATATATTTTCACTCTATCAGCTTTTCAATTCTTTTGCTTCCGAGAAACGCGAGGAGACCCCACGTAAGCGCAAGGAGCCCACTAATAGACGCGACTATGAGTAAATAGTCCAATACTTGCGTCAGGCCAATGTTCTGCCCCAGTAGAACAGTGTACTTAAAGATCGTAAACAGGAAACCAAATAGGATAAAGCCGAGATAACCGGCGATGAGATAGCGAAATTTGATTTTCTTCGGGTTGATGGTTCCACTAACATACAAAACTGACCCCAACAAAACGACAACATTAAATGCAATCAGAAGAGCGATATCGTTCCATTCTTCTTGTGATTGATGCAGGATAAATTGTCTGTACAATTGCATGCCAATCAACGAAAACAAAGTGATAATATACAACGTGGTACAGATATTCCGAAAGATGTTCATTTCGCGTTCATCAATATTGATGGGTTTCTTACTCACCTTTTTCATCCTCCCAAAACAGTTGGTCTAGCGTTCTATCCAATGCTTTTGCAATTTTGACACAAAGTTTGAGCGTAGGGTTATAGTTTCCCTTTTCAATGAGCCCGATGGTTTGACGGGTCACCTCGACGATGTCAGCAAGTTCTTGCTGGGAGAGTTGTTTTTCAACTCTGGCCAGTTTGAGCTTCATGTTAACTTGTGCCTTCATGGTCATAATATACTATATCAATTGCATAATGTCAAGTATAAATTGCATTTAGCAATTTAATTATTACAATTTGTGAAGTAGTTTCACGCTTATACGCTTCCCCGTTCTGCGCGGAAAAGTACTCGAATAAGAGATAGGGTAGATATCTCACGAGTGGCTGAAAAATGAAGGATTGGCAGTGAAATTTCCTCGGGCAATAAATGCATCATTTGATGTACGTCAGGCACATATACTCCCAACCACCCGGGTCATCCACCTCAGGCTAGCGCCCCAACAGGCTCAGATAGATTGAACTCGATCATATGAGATGGTTGCTCATTAGGTTGTACACTCCTGGGATCCATGCGAATTCTCCTTGTCCATTCCATCCAAAGCCTTGAATTAGACCCATCCCAACAAATCTAATTGTTGCCATAAATAACTGTTGCATAGTATAGCTATGGTTGTGATCGTATAGTGGATTCGCCATCCGGCGCTCCAATAGCCTTTTCTCCACGCCTGGATTGTGAAACCCGCCAGCAAGAACGAAAAAACAACGCTTAAATTCGCGAACCCGATCAGTGTTTTAACAAGCATTGTCCCATTCTTCCACTCCAATAACCCTCCATTTGGATAGCTGGAAATGTAGCTGACAAAGAGAAATACGACAACTAGGCATGTGATTATAGCAAGATATGCCGCAGCTCGAGCGTTTCTCGCTGCTTTTTTATTTTTGTCAACCGATCTGGATAAGCCAGACTTTCGAGTTCGTAATCGACCAATTGCATAATCTATAGGCCATAGGGTGAACACCGAGAGAACAATCAGCACGAAGAAACCAAGAATGGTGACGTGACGCATTCTCGGCAATGGAAGATATATCCAGGGTAACTCACCAAGCTCAAGTAATTCAGCGTAGTTTTCCAGGCGCGCCTCGGTGTTCATAAATACCTTTTCATAAACATTCAGTAACTTTTCAGCTTGATCCACTCGACCAACGCTGTGAAAAAGTTTCCGATATGATAATAGCTCCCTCTGGAGAATTTCATTCACATTTTCATTTTCAACTTCCTGCAATTGGGCTACGAGATCACTCTCATCAGCCTCCCAATCTATTTGAGGCACCACCAGGCTATATTGGGGTTCGAAGACGAATGTCTTATAGAACGCTAATGCCAGGATCGAATCGATTGCCAATACATCCCCCGACCCCAAACGATATGGGCGGCTCAAGTTATCTGAGTTTGCCAGAACGATAAAGGTTATCTCTTCATCAGGTATTTTAAGGATCAAAGATGATCCACAAGAAGGCTGCCAGCCGTAATGCCAGATTAAGGGTTGATCTTTGTATTCTTGTGTAAACCAGCCGATACCATAGGGCAACTCACTTCCGTTGTTTGATGTGGTTGGGGTGAACATCTGCACCTTGGTTTCCTGCTCGAGCAGGATATTTTGATCCATGGCGATATCAAATTTAGCTATATCAAGGACAGTCGAAATGAGACCAGCAGCTGGCGTGAAGAAATCGGGGCAACCGCTTTTCACTAGCTTGTATTCTTGATCCAATCGATAGGGCTTGGCCGTTGCTCGATATACCCTGGTGTTGTCTGCATCCATCCAAATGCGGAACACATCCAGAAAATCATCACCCATGCTGATGGGATTGGGAGCAGTGTTGTTCATTTCGAGAGGCTCCAGAATCCGAGCATTTAACAACTCCCTAAACGACCTTCCAGAAGCATTCCTAACCAAATAACCTAGATCAGCAAAACGATCTCCATTGTAGCGATATTCTTCACCCGGCATTCCGTGGGAGGTATGCGACAAGACATGCCTCAACTCGATAACGCCATCACTGGAAAAATCCACCCCATAGTCAGTTATCGGGTCATCAAGACTAAGCGTTCCCTCTTCAACGAGCTGCATGATAATCGCTGCAGCAAAAGGTTTTGTAAGAGATGCTAGCGGATAAGCAGTGCTGGGGGTCGCTTCAACCTGTTTCTCGAGATCAGCATAGTCAAATCCTGCTGCCCAAGTAACTTGCTGATCTTTGACGATAGCAGCTGAAAAGCCGGGAACCATCGATTTTTGGCGGATGCTTTCCAACTCAGCTTCGAATCTTGCGTAGACTTCCATATCTGCTGCAGCCTTGTCTGGCGAATAGAATGTATTATCCGAATTGACACTCGCTTTTGTTGAGCAGCTGCTCATCGAGAATAACAGTGCAATGAGCAGGCTAGCTAGCCTCATGATATGCTGTATATTTTTCATAGGTTTTTCTCCATCCGAGTATCAATATCTGACATATTTTCTTATCGTTGAGAAAAAATATTCATATAATTGAAAATAGTTCCTCAATTTCTTGTACGCTCGACAAAACCAAAGGTTGCAAATTATTTCACCGGTAGACCGGGATGCTTGGTTCGAGTGCAAGCCTCGCTAACAAACATAACTCATATGGTGGGCACTTGAGCTACGAAATACAACAAATATCAAATTTGGGGTGATTTTTGTTCTATTAAGTAGCATTAGGTCTCAGATTCATAACCCTTGGATCTACAACGCACGTACGAACCAAATGCACTTGTCCCTCGTGAAGTTTTTTGTCTTAGAAGTTACGCAGTTGGATACGTGGCAGGGTGACCGTTCCAAAATTGGTAAAAGATGGATTGGTAAACAGCATTGACGGCAAAACCGGCGAATAATCTTCACAGCTATGCCATCAAATCAGCTAAACACAGGCCACGGGCAAGGTTGTTCCCAGCAAAGGCGATCAGGCGGCTCATACCAAGAGCGGCTTGCACTTGTTTGTAGCCGCGCATAGAGCGATAGCGCTCTTTGATCCACCAACCAATGGCGCGTTCACAATGGTTATTGGTGCCGTCTAAGATCTCATTTCCATCTTCATCCTTCCAGTTGCGATAGAAAGTCAGGCGCGGCCAGAGGTTCCAGCGATCCATAAACAGATTGCGCATCCGATAGGCAACGTCATATTTCTTGCCCTTGCCTGGTTTGCGGGCACTGGCATAGCGCAGATAGATTTCTTCCAGGCGGGACTGATCTTCTGGGCGCCGGGCATGGATCATCTCTGTCAGGGAAGCCAGATCCTCCAAGGCTTGTTGGGACGAAATGCCAATTGCCTCCAGAGAACGATCTTGCCCGGCGTCGATAATGGCAGCCAGTTCCGCCACCAAGTTATCGGTATTGCGGCTGACATGGCTCTTGCACACTTGCTGCGAACGTCCGGTCTGATCGCTCACCTGCTTGAATGCGTCCGCATCATCACTCACCACCACATCCGCATCGACTGCATCCAGGATGGGCTCCAGCCAGGCTTGCAGTTGTTCGGCATCTTCGCCCGG
>JBFFIU010000088.1:0-11899 GCA_041556275.1 Anaerolineales bacterium
CCGGCTGACCGAAACGAGCCGTCTCGGAGGCCACGATCATGTCGCAGGACATGGCCAGTTCGTTTCCGCCTCCCAGGCAATGACCAGATACCGCGGCGATGACCGGCTTTTTAATCTTCATGATTTCGTCGAAGGCGGAGATATGATCTCCATTGAGCATCTCAACAGCAGAGACATCACTCATCTCTTTGATATCAGCACCGGCAGCGAAGACGCGCTCGTTGCCGGTGATCACCATAGCGCCGATCCCAGGATCACGGTCGAAATCTTTCAGAGCCTGATTCAGTTCGGCGAGTAGCGTGCTGTTCAGCGCATTGAATGCCCTGGGGCGGTCGAGCCGGATCAGCCCAACTCGCTCATGAGTTTCTATTATTATCGTTGTGTAAGAGGACATGCTGATCTCCTGGACAAGATTAGATTTGTTTTTGTTCGATTAAGAAGATGAACGGATCTAGCTCATCACTTTTCCGCCATCGACATTGATCGCCTGACCGGTGATGTACCCAGCAGCGTCGCTGCATAAGAACATCACCAGGCCGACTATATCTTGAGGATGTCCGAGCCGACTTTGGGGGATATCCTGCAACCATTTGGCCATCATCTCTTTATTCTGGCGTAAACTGGCTGTCAGCTCGGTTTCGATCACGCCAGGGCAAACTGCATTGACGCGGATGTTATAAGCTGCCAGTTCGCGAGCTGCTTCTCGTGTCAACCCGATTAAACCCATTTTGCTGGCGACGTAAGCAGAGCGGTCTTTGAGCCCATGAGCACGGCCGGCGATAGAGGCGATGTTGACTATGGCACCACTCTCCTGCGTTTGCATAACCCGTCCTACCGTCTGAATAGTGAAAAATGGACCGCTCAAATTCACATCCAAGGTGCGCTGCCAATCCCAGGCATCTAAGCTCAGCAGTGGGGCGTGAGGTTCTACGCCAGCATTATTGATTAAAATATCGATCCGTTGCCACTCTTCGAGAATTTGGTCTATCATGGCCTGGATGGGCATCTTTTTTGCCACATCGGCTACATAATCTTTGGCCCTGCCACCAGCCCTTGTAATACGCTGAACGGTTTGGTTGAGATTATCAGGTGTGATGTCGTTGGCAGCTACTCGAGCACCGCCAGCGGCGAAGGTTTCTGCGATTGCCCGACCAATGCCCCTACCGGCGCCAGTTACCAGAACAACTTTATCCGCGAAATCCATTTTTGCCTCATGTTAGAAGTGAAGAATTATTGGTTCGATTCTGAACTCGATGATACCATCAGCCCAAGTTCCGGTCTGCCCCAGGACGATAGCGATCATATCCCAAACCGACGTTATTGTTTGCTTATCAAGAAGTGCTACTCTCCGCAGGGCAGATGGGGATCTCCCCACTGTTTTGGCTGGCATTGACCGGCAAACCTAAATAAGGAGAAGGATCCAAAGTGTTTTCGATCTCCAGTTCGTTGAGAAAGTTTCCCTGCCCATCATCCTTAACAATTGAAAAGTGCAAATGGATGCCGACTGGATTGTACGGTTCACCTGAGAAATTTCCCTGGTAGCCTAAAAGCGTACCAGCTTCGACGAATACCTCGCTGGTGCCAGGTGGGAATTGTGATGAGATATATGAATTGCCATCTGCATCAGCCATGTGGGTATAATAGTTCCATATCTGCCTATCCGGTTGGATAGGGTCCTCTGGGATGCGAATGATCAGCGTTGATTTCCAATCCGGTGAGCGCGACAGGTAGCCAGGGTAAGCCGCAATCACGGGAGTCTGATTGAGTTCACCTCCGCCAAAAATGTCAATACCCTGGTGACTGTGACCAGGACGAAACGAATCTCCCCACAAGAATCCGATGAACCCATCTGTCGGCAGTAAAAAAGGAGCCTCTTTGCAGCGTTCACCGGCTGTGATCAACCACTCGGGATTGGCTCCTGGGTTCCGCAGCCAGGCCAGCACGAGCGGCGCGCGCCGACCCTGATTTTTGTACCAACGGTAGGCCTGGTAGCCTGTTACTAATACCAGTACCAGCACGATGAACAGAACATAACGCGCCAGAGGACTGAAATTTCTTTCAGAGCGCATGCTTCTGATTTTTTGTGTTCGGACCGGGAGGGTTTAGCAGGTCTAAAATGTCGGCCTGAGTTGAAGATAGAATCGTTTGAGGATCAATGTGCAACAGGGTTCGATCTGAACCACCGCCTGCATATATCCGCTCTTTTGCTAAAACGCGTTTATCGATCAACGTGTGCAGAGGGAGATGGTGACCGAATGGCGGCATGGCCCCGACATGATATCCAGTTTCCTTTAACACTCGATCGGGATCAGCCAGTTTTACCCTCTTCCGGCCGACATTGAAATGGGCTGAGATCGCCCGGCGTTCGACAAACTCTGGCCCGCAGGTAATGGTCAAAACGGAGCGATCCTCGACAAGGAAAAGGATCGATTTCACAATGTTTTCTGGTTCAGTGCCCACAGCTTGGGCTGCGCTTTTAACGGTGGGTGTTGGCACATCCAGGTGAATGATCTCCCCGGGGATTTCATTTTCCCGCATAAATCCTTCCAGATCGGCTGGGCTAAGTGGCTGGTCTTCTTTCATCGCTATCTTCTTGTTGGTATGAGCGGATATTATCGATATCATCTTCTTTGTGATCTGCAATAAAGAGGACCAAACAACCATCTGTCATGCGTTGCAGCAGCTCTCCAGCAGTCCTGCCCTCTGGGGAACTCATCGCTTGATACAGATCATCCAATGAATCAAAGAATATTTCGTGCATGATAGCCGGTTGGAATACACCGTATATATTGTTCTCTACCCGGCAGGTCGCTTCCTTTCTGAGACCAGGCATACGCTCTGAGATGTGTAGAAAATCGGGCCACATCTCATCAAACTGGGATATGTTTTCAAGCTGTTCGATCAGAATTACCAGTTTGTACATGATAAAACAAATTATACCCTGCGTATTTGATAGCTGGTTTGAAGTTAATTTAGAGGTAAATTAATCCTGCATAAGAATATTGTTATACCTCTCGGAGCAAATGATATGCTATGATTAATCATGGTATGATAAATTCACTAGAGGTAATTTTTTGATAATTGGTAATTGAGATGGACGATAAAATAACGATCATAGAAGGTCCTCCGCCCACCTTCGAAGCTGTCGATGATGGTTGGGTGATGGGATTAAATGAGAGCCCAAGTCTGGGGGAAATCGTTGTGACTCGTTTGAGGACGTTCAACGGTCCGGCGCTGGTAGAGCGCTGCCATCGTGCCTGGCGCCATCAAGCACCGATACATCTTGAGTACCGCAACTCGGATGGATTACAGGAGCAAGCCCCGATCGTAGCCGCCCGATATCTCGAAACCGATGAGGGTCATCTGCTCATTTTGTGGGTTCGGCTCACGGATGACAGCGTTGAACTGCAATTTGGGTATGATGACGATTTAGGCGATAGTGAAGACGGTGATTCGGATTTCACGGATTGGTCAATTTGAACCCAGCTTGCACCCCAGCTTAAAATATTCAGATACTTGAGGCGGAAGGCATATGTTTTCCGCCTCTTTTCTTTCACTTAATTTCAATCTACGAATTATTTGTCCCCGCCAAAGAGAGGAGATACCATGTCTGCAGCTGATCAAGTTCAAACGGAGATGAAAGATGGAGTCTTGACGATTACTCTCGATCATCCTAAAGTTAATGCTTTCACGATGGATATGATCGCCTCAACTCGATCGATATTAAAAGATGCTGGACATAACGACGAAATTCGTTGTGTTCTCCTCATCGGAAGAGGCAAATACTTCAGCACCGGGCACGACTTAAACGAAGTCTATCAGGCAAAAGGAGAATCGTTTCGAGGTCATTTAGTGAGAACGTTCAACCCGCTGATCATGCAGATTCGTGCTTTGCAGAAGCCGGTAATTGCAGGGATCAACGGCGCCGTAGCAGGGGCATCTTTGGGTATTGCCCTGGCATGCGATCTGCGCATCGCAGCAGATGATGTGCTTTTTACAGTCGGTTTCCTTGGTGTAGGTTTAACTCTTGACTCGGGAGTCTCATTGTTCCTGCCAAAATTGATTGGGATAGGTCGGGCAGCCGAGTTCGCTTTCACAAATGCCTCGATAACAGCCCAGCAAGCTCTTGAATGGGGTCTGGTCAATAGAGTGGCGCCAGCGGAGCAGCTCGCTGATCAGGCTCACAATTGGGCTGTTAAACTCTCCCGCGGCCCGTTGGGTTCGATGGGTTTAACCAAGCGTTTGTTTAACAAAGCTATTTACCCGAATTTGGAACAAGTGCTAGACTACGAAGCGCACTACCAGGATATCGCTGGAAATGGTCCGGAGTCTAGCGAAGGCTTGCAGGCGTTCCTGGAAAAACGTGCACCAAGTTTCAGCTAAATTTGGGAAGACTTAACTTTGACCACATGAAAGGAATCAACTTCCCCAAAGGAAAATATCTCCGAAAGCCAGGAATCCAAAGAGAGCGACATCCACCAGCGCGGCCAGGACGACCTCTCTGGTTTCGGTAATGTTTTCTACTCTTAAATCGGGGTAGATACCTTTGACTTTAAGGATCGGACCACCTATCCAGGCAAAGATTGTGCCCCCGATCAGGCCTCCTAGATGGCCCCAGTTGTCGATCCCGGGGGATAAGCCGATCATAAAGTTAACTATGGCGATCATGATAATATTGGTGAGCGCCCGTCTTGCGACTCCTCCAAACACTTCTTGATTTCGGTAAAGAAATACCCCTTCTGCGCCTAACAACCCAAAGATGGCTGTGGACGACCCCAGGGAAGGGGAGGCAGAAAACATGAAGGAGAATACATTTCCCGCAAAACCGCCCAGCAGGAACAACAGCAGGAAACGACCATGCCGATAGTAGCGCTCCAATCCGGGTCCGAAAATATACAACGCATACATATTAAAACCCAGATGGAGAATGGAACCATGCAAGAACATAGGGGTGAATAAGCGCCAATACTGTCCCTGACGGATCAGCTCGTTTACCTTGAGCCCCAAACCGGCAACGACATCGAATCCAAGCCAAAATTCTCCAGCGGCTTGTAATAAGAAGATGATGATGTTGAGCGCCAGAAGAGTGTAGGTGACATAAGGTCGGCTAAAAGGCATGCTGACAGAAACCTTCTGCTCTGGCGCGGGCGGTTGAGGAGGTTCTTCTCGGTAGTATTCAGGGTATGTGGAAGAGTTTGGATAATCTGGATCGACGGGTTCTTGGGTCACAAAGTCACCTTTCTAGGAACAGCGCGATGATGTTCAGCTTTGATGATCACCAGGATGGTATTCACCGCCTCGTCAAGTTGACAATCGGGGTTGACAACCACATAATCGAAATCCTTGATCCGTTCAAGTTCCTTATGGGCGGTAGCAATGCGGACGTCCATGCCATCTTTCGTTTCAGTCTTGCGCAGTTTCAGGCGCTCAACCAGCTCCTGCTCGTTCTGGGTGGTCAAAAAGATGAGCAAGGCTTGCGGACAAATCTCGCGGATGGTATCAGCCCCCTGAACATCGATCCGCATAATTACATCTTCTCCAGATTCAAGAGCCTGGCGGACTTGTTCTTTTGGAATGCCTTTATGATCTCCATAAACTATAGCGTGTTCTAAGAGATCATCGTTCTTGATCATCTCTTCAAATTCTTCGGATGATACGAAGAAATAATCCTCACCGTGAACCTCATCCTTGCGCCGGGCGCGCGTGGTTGCTGTAACAACAAAGTGAAACGGCAGATCGCGGTCCTTCATCCGTTTGATCACGCTGTCTTTTCCCACACCAGATGGTCCGGAAATGACGATCAATAATGGCTCAGGTTTTTGATGAGGGTTCAAATAGTTGTCTGAGTTCATTTTTTTTCGAAGGTTTCCTAGGAGGGTATAATTATCTCTTGGTAATATCCTTCAGGAGGAAAGTTTATGCCAAACTATGAATATCGGTGTTTGGATTGTAAGCGCCGCTTTGAAGTATACCTGTCTTATGAAGAATATGGGGTAAAAAGCGTGCGTTGTGCCTATTGTAACAGCGAAGATGTGCAGCGGCAGATCGGCCGCATCCGGTTTGCTCGTTCTGAAGATAGTCGTATGGAAAACTTGGCAGATCCATCCAATCTGGCGGGATTAGAGGATGATCCTAAAGGATTGGCTCGCATGATGCGTCAGATGAGTTCCGAAATGGATGAAGATTTGGGACCAGAGTATGATGAAGTGCTCGACCGGTTAGAATCGGGACAAAGACCAGAAGAGATCGAGGAGGCCATGCCGGATTTGGGCTCCGAGGAAGGTGGAATGGGTGCTGGGGGTTTCCCTGATCTATAACTGTGGAACGATAACTCACCATACTGTGAATTAGCTCCTAGGTATGAACGGTTTCATTCAATCTGCTGATAATTGTTTTCCGGATATCTTCCTGGACTTCCTCTGCAGGTAGTCCGGCATCTATTTTCACCCAACGTTCTGGTTCAGCTGCTGCGAGTTTTAAGTACCCTTGGCGTACGCGCTGGTGAAATTCGAGGCTATATGCGTCGAGCCGGTTCCATTCACGCCCGTGTACTTTTCGTCTTAACCCTTCTTCCACATCCAAATCCAATAAGAGAGTTAACTCAGGTTTCAAACCGCCGGTTGCGAAATTGATCAAGCTCTCGATCTGTTTCAGATCGTTTTGGTGCCCGTAACCCTGGTAGGCCATAGTGGAGTCAGCATAACGGTCGCAGAGCACGATGTAGCCATTCTTTAGGTGGGGCTTGATCACCTGTTCCACAAGCTGGGCGCGCGCAGATAAGAAAAGAAGCGTTTCTGTGCGCGGATGCATTTTTGTGTTCTGTAAGTCACCGAGAATCTGCCGTACTTGATCGCCAATGGCGGTGCCGCCTGGCTCACGAGTGATGATTACGGGAAAACCTTGTTGGGTAAGGAAATCTGAGAGAGGTGTGACCTGGGATGTTTTCCCACTTCCATCCGGTCCTTCGAGGGTGATGAACATAGTGATGATACTTCTCAGTCTCTGAAAATTCGGACCCGACGATATGGTTCTTTCCCATACGAGTGAGAGGTGAGGTTTGCTTGTCGGGCCATTTCATGCTGAAGGCGGCGAATATAAGAGGTAGCGGGGGGTAATTCGACCCAACGTTCACCGTTCAAAATGGCGTTGATCGCGCCCTCAGTCTCAAACATGACTCGTTCAACCGATTGTTCTTCGCTTGACTCACTCGAGATATTAAACAAATCGCTGAGGAACTTCTGCATTTGATTGACCGTGTTTGAGCGCAAGACATAAATCGGCATGCCGCGGTGTTCTGCGTCAACGATCGGGCGTTGGCGTTTACGGTAATAAGAGCGTAATGTGACCAGTACGTCCGCTTCACCAAAATCTTTTACCACCAAAACGGGTACACCCAATCGTTTTGCAGCCTGGACCAATCGGTTGCGCGCCACCCCGTAGGCATAAATACGCATGGTTTGAAGTGGGGAGCTCTGGGATGGACTTGCAGCCAAATCGGCCTGGCGGAGTTGGTCATCGGTTAATTGGCGCTGCCGCCTTGGTCCACCGTTGACCATGGGTTGGAAACCACCCCGTTTGTTCATCCTCGTGGGAGTAGTTTTTGGCAAACTGCTTTTCTCAATTTGGATTTCTCCCTCAGGAGTCCTGGTGCGGATCTCTGGGGGCAGTGGATAGCCGCGCAGGAGAGCGTCTACAGCTTCGGCGACGTCGTAGTTGACAGCTAACCGGTCACGGGTTTGGATCTCGATCAAGACATCAAAGGTAGGCGGGGAACGCCGTTCGAGGACAGTTTTTTGAGTGCCTCGTCGCCGTGCCTCTTCGTCAGATAAAGTGACAGATTCGATGCCGCCGACAAGGTCGGACAGCGTTGGATTGAGCAATAGATTCTCAAGTGTATTGCCATGCGCGGTTCCGATCAACTGCACACCACGTTCGGCGATAGTACGAGCTGCAGCGGCTTCCAACTCGCGTCCAATTTCATCGATCACGATCACCTCTGGATTATGGTTCTCAACTGCCTCGATCATCACTTCGTGCTGTAGAGCAGGTGTCGTGACTTGCATTCGCCGGGCGCGACCAACCGCAGGATGTGGGACGTCTCCATCGCCACCGATTTCGTTTGACGTATCGACAATTACGACTCGTTTTGATTCAGCCAGAATTCGGGCAGCTTCACGCAGCTGTGTCGTTTTTCCAACTCCAGGACGCCCCAAGAGCAGCAAACTCTTACCGCTTTCGATCAGATCCTTAATTATATCTGTCGTACCGTAGACAGCTCGACCAACACGGCAGGTTAATCCGACGATATGGCTGCGGCGGTTGCGGATGGCAGAGATACGGTGCAGAGTGCGTTCTAGCCCGGCCCGATTGTCGCTGTCAAATTCTCCGATGCGACCAGTCGCATTCTCCAGGTCTGCATGCGACACCTCCCTCTTGCTGAGAACGACTTCGCGATCGATAAAACGTGCGGTTGGAACCCTGCCCAGGTCTAGTATTACCTCCAAGAGGTTATCGCTGTCATCCTCTTCGATGACAGACTCTGTGATAGGAGGCGGCAATACATCGAGTAGGGCTTGTAAATCGTCTGTAATTCGACGTTGTGTCATAGATTACTTAATTCTTTCTATTTGAGTAAATGGAGTGGTGATCTCCTGGTGTCCGCCTTCGAGAGCAGGAAGAGCGAATGAACTGCGGACTTTCTTGGCTATCGCCAGATGCTTCACCATAACTGCTTGGTTGGGACCAACTTCGGTAGTCATTTCTTCCAAGGCATGCTCTACCCAGGATTGGTAGGAACGGATGCACAAGAATACCGGACGAGCGTGACGATGGGGTATGTTCTGTATCAAATCATCTATGCGCTCTGTCACTTTATCTGTTTCTGGATGGATAAACGGCTGTACCCAAATTCCACGCTGACCGTATTTTATCTCAGCATACGCCAGCAATTCATCATCCTGATAATATACTAAGCCATTCATGCGGTTTGAAGGCACGGATTCTACCTGCTGGACCAATGCAGGGACCAAAGTGTTATACAGCGTGCGTACAGCAATCATATCTTGACTTGAAATATCCTGCCAATGCGAAGAATTGGTGTTTTGTTTTTCCTCTTCTAGGAATTTCCAGATGCGTTGGCGAACGTAGAGTGCAAATCCTGCTTGACGCAAATTGTCAAAAGCAATTGTGCGTTCCTCGACTTCAGCCAGCAGGTGAAATGCGCCTCGCTTGCCAATTTGTTGAACTATATGCTCAAGCAAAGGGTGCAGCGCACCTGTTTCGAGCGATGATTCAGGCGCAATAAACGAAAGATGGGCAAATTCATTGCCTTGAGCATGGGTGACCTGGCCCATGAGAGGTTCATGGTTGCTTTCTTTATCCGTGCAGAGGTAGGTAAATATGCTGGTGGCAGGTGCAAAGTATGAGAGCAATGCTCCGGCTGGTACGAGAATTTCACCACGCGTTAATACGGATGCGTTATCAAAGAATAGTCCCTGGTTACGGTAGCGGATTAAGGTGGGCAGATCGCGTAGGTCGAATTGCTTGATATTCATCAGGGATTTCTAAGTATTGTCTCTGCGATGGCAATCAATTTTGAAGATCCTGACCATATTCCCTCACCAGGGATATGAAGTAGCGGTGAATCCGGTCATCTTGGGTGAGTTCAGGGTGAAAGGAAGTGGCTAGCAAATTTCCTTGCTGTGCAGCTACGATGCTGCCGTCAGGCAGAGTCGCCAATATTTGTGCTGTCCCCTCCACGGACTCGATCAAGGGAGCCCTGATAAAGACAGCATGAAATGGACGATTATGCTCCTGGTCAAGACCATTCAGCGCCGGAATGTCGAGATCGATCTCGAAACTGGCCACTTGTCTGCCGAACGCGTTCCGTTCCACGGTGATGTCCATTAGGCTCAACAATGGTTGTTGACGGCGAGCATCCTTGGATAGTAATATCGCTCCAGCACAGGTACCCCAAACAGCTTTACCTTGGCCGAATTTCTTCAGGGGTTCTATGAGATTGAAATCGTGGGCGAGCTTGCCAATGGTAGTCGATTCTCCGCCAGGAATAATTAAACCATCGAGCGCCTCGAGATGATCAGGTAAACGGACCTGGCATGCCTCAATTCCGATCCGCTCGAGGATTGCAATATGTTCAGCGAAGTCTCCCTGAAGAGCGAGGACGCCGATCTTCATACCGTTAATTCAGGCACCGGTGAAAATTTGTCGCCATTACCAGCCGCGATCGGCGATCAACTCGGCCTCCGGAATGGCAGATACTTGACGACCAACCATGGGATCGCCTAAATTACGACTGACTTCAGCCAGTATGTAGGGGTCTTCGAAGTGAGTCACAGCCTTGACTATCGCGGCAGCACGCCTGGCAGGATCGCCAGATTTGAATATGCCTGAACCGACAAAGACGCCATCTACCCCGATCTGCATCATCATGGCCGCGTCGGCTGGGGTTGCAAGACCTCCAGCAGCGAAGTTGACCACTGGCAAGCGCCCTAAAGCCCTTGTCTCCACCACAAGCTCGTACGGTGCTCCAATTTCTTTGGCGTAGCTCATCAATTCTTCTTCAGGCATGTTTTGAAGGCGGCGAATTGCGCCCAAGACAGAACGTGCGTGGCGTACCGCTTCAACGACATCTCCTGTACCTGCCTCGCCTTTGGTGCGAATCATAGCTGCCCCTTCACCAATACGGCGTAATGCCTCTCCGATGTTACGACAACCACAAACAAAAGGCACCTTAAAATCATGTTTATTGATGTGGTGTGCCTCGTCTGCTGGAGTCAATACCTCAGATTCGTCAATATAATCAACACCAATCGCTTCGAGAATTTGGGCCTCAACAAAGTGCCCGATGCGGGCTTTAGCCATAACTGGAATGGTCACAGTGTCCATGATTTGCAGGATCAGTTCTGGATCGCTCATACGTGCGACCCCACCATGTTCACGGATGTCTGCGGGGACACGTTCAAGGGCCATGACAGCCACAGCACCAGCATCCTCAGCGATGCGTGCGTGCTCAGGGGTGACAACATCCATGATCACACCCCCCTTTAGCATTTGAGCCAATCCTTTTTTAACTGCGAAAGTAGCAACTTGCTTTTCCATACTTTCTCTACCTCCAGGATTAATGCGAACTATGTACTAATTGCATTCTACCACGCAGCGAAATGCCTGACAATTGGTGTCCAATTATGGTTAACTAATCTAATACATTGTTAACATTACCCAACAAATCCATAATTGAGATCTTATTTCAGGTTAACAGAGGTATGGAGATCCCCACCGAATATATCGCTGGAAGAAGATGTGAAGGCTCCGAAATTTTCAATCTGAGCTGTTTGGTTCTTGATCCGGGTCGGTTTCCTCTTCTCCGCTGCCGATTCCCAAGGGGACCCATTTGTTTTCGTCCTTGAGGCGATGTTGGTAACCTCCCCGGTCATGGATGGCATCGAATCCTTCAGGCTTAATAAACAGCTGCTCACCATCGAGCAACCCGCTGATGCCGGATTGACCAGGTTCGGGTCGTTTCTTACCGGATTTTGCAGCCTGTTTCGGATCGTAGTCCAGCGGCTCTTCATAGGTGGTCACAAAACCTTCAAAATTCCGTAATATGATCTTGTGATCTGACATGCTGAGTAAATAATTGGGACTTACTGGGATCTTTCCACCTCCACCGGGGGCGTCGATAATATAATCCGGGACGGCATAGCCTGAGGTATGCCCACGCAAGCCTTCGATGATCTCTATTCCTTTCGCAACGGGTGTACGGAAATGCCCTGCGCCCTCCACCAGATCACATTGGTAGAGATAGTAAGGACGAACGCGCATCCGCACCAGGTCCTGCACAAGTCGCCGCTGAACATGAACATTGTCATTTACACCGGCC
>JBFFIU010000089.1:0-11816 GCA_041556275.1 Anaerolineales bacterium
CACAGTGGGTGCGCAGATGGCCGCGGCTGCCCTGGGTGTACCATATGAATGGGTGCACGTTGCCACTCCAATCGACACACGCTACAGCCCATACGAGTGGCAGACTGTTGCCAGTCGCCTCACCTGGAGTATGGGAAATGCGATCGTCTCTGCAGCCCGTGACGCTCGTCGCCAGATCTTAGAAATGATGGCGGAAGCATGGGAAGAGGATGAAGAGAACCTGGATATTCTAAACGGGATGGTGGTCTCCTATAAAAGTGAGAAGGAGATGCCGTTGAAAGACATCGTGATTTATGGCGTTCCAAAGCCAGATGACCAGGGCTGGATAGGGGGACCAGTGATCGGGCGGGGTAAATTCATGCCAGACTATGTAACCGGCTTGGATCCTGAAACAGGTCAAGGGGAACGAGCCGTAGTGCACTACACCACGGGTGCGCAAGCTGTGGAATTGGAAGTCGATCTGGATACAGGTCAGATCGACATCATTAAAGGTGCCGCTGCCTTCGATGTGGGCAGGGCGATCAACCCGGACATGGTTATCGCACAAATTGAAGGGGGTTTTGTGCAGGGGATGAGCTCGGCATTGTTCGAACAGCTCAAATATGAAGATGGTTATTTGCAAAATCCAAGCTTTGTTGATTACCGTATCGCTACTTCATCCGACATACCAGAGGGAATCCAGTCCTTTATCGTGGAAGTCCCCCAGGATGATGGGCCGTGGGGCGCCCGCGGTATTGGCGAACACTCTATGGTTCCCACTATCCCTGCTATTGCCAATGCCATCTATGATGCGATTGGGGTGCGCTTCGAGGGGCCTCCATTTACCTCTGAGAAAGTTTATCTGGGGATGTTAGAAGCTGGGATCGTAAAATAATTAAGAGGGATAAAAATTAGTGATAGCTTTAAAAGATTTATGTATTTGGTTATACCGAAAAAACAGGAGGAGCCGAGGCCGTAGGCCGAGGCGATCTCCTGTTTTTCCGCTTCTTCCCCGTCACCAAGAATGGGGGTGGGGATAGAGGGGTGGGGGTTGATATTTCGTGATTTTGCGAAAAGGTCAAATTTCGAATATTAATTAATCTAAAGGAGATAACTTGATGAAGACAATTGATCTAACCATTCCACTGGGAGTTGGTACACCCCCTTGGCCGACCTATGAACCTCTCCAGGTTAAGTATTTCAAACGACTGGCACCAAATGGTGCCAATGGACAATTGGTATCCCATTCGAATCACTTGGGTACGCACCTGGATGGCGAAATCCATTTTTACACCCCAGGAAAAGATATGGCACAACTGGAGATGGATTTCCTGGTCAATGAGGGGGTGATTGTCGATCTGAGCGATGCGACAGGGGATTACGATGTATATACCAGCCAGATGGTAGAAGAACGGGTGGAGGTCAGAGAGGGTGATATTTTGATCATTCACACTGGCTACCATCATTTTGGTTGGGATCACGACACCGCAGACGAGATTCGCTATATGGTCAAGCACCCGGGTCCTGATCGCGAATTTGCAGATTGGGCAAAAGCCAAGAAATTGCGCTGGCTGGGGGTGGACTGCGGCAGCGCGGATCATCCCATGAACACGATCATCCGGGATTGGATGCCGCGCCAGGCTAATGAAGCTGAAGTTGTGTTCCAGAATAAATTTGGTAAACCACTGGCTGAAGTCTTCGATGACTCAAAATACCAGTTGATGCATATCGAGATGTTTCCCTATGGCATCATCCATGCCGAGTGTGTCGGTGGCGATATCGACCTGCTGCTCAACCAGAGGGCAACGATCGGTTTCTTCCCTTGGAGATTCGTTGATGGCGAGGCCAGTATTGGGCGTTGTGTGGCCTTCGTAGATGATGACCGTTATGAGCAGTTGATGGCTAAGAAAGCGGAGATGCCCAGGACCAGATTTGGTGACGCATATGATCCTGCTCACGTTGAACGACTGGATAAGCTGAGCAAGAGCAGTTGATCTCTAATTCAAGTTCACATATCCCCCCGGTTTTAAAGCCAGCGAGGAGATGATCAAGTAAGTGCGACACACTTCTAAAGTGCGTCGCACTTATTCGTTATCTAAGAAAAGGTGAGACCATATGTCTTCAAACCCCCAATGACTCTGACCACACCCCAATCCGTTGTCAGTTCCATGCCGATCTTGGGTTCATCCGATTCGATCAATCCCAAAGCCCTGAAACCGTTTTCAAATTCAACAACACCTAAGACCCGGCCACGTTCATCAATCCCCCAGGGCAGTTCATTCACTATAGTGTAAGTCAGCAGCTTGCCCTTCTCAGTTGGTTCTATCTCTTCGAATTCTCTATTATTGCAGTTCAAGCAGCGTTCATGTCGCGGATACATGACGTGACCACAATTTGTGCACTTGTATGCGGTGATCGTCTTCATGCCTCCCTCCTCAAAACGAAAGCGAGCACATTATTACCAAATCCACCGAAATTCAACGAGAATCCATTGACTGCGTCCTTCACCTGGCGCTCGCCGGCCTCTCCGCGCAGTTGCCAGACCAGCTCTACAACCTGAGCTACTCCGGTGGCGCCAACGGGGTGGCCGCGGGCTTTTAATCCGCCAGAGGGATTGATCGGGAGTTTGCCATCGATACGAGTCTCACCCCTTGCGAGCGCTTTAGCGCCTTCCCCTTTCTCGAAGAAACCGACATGCTCGCTCTCAGCGATTTCAAGGATGGTGAAAGCATCATGCAGTTCAGCGACGTTGATGTCCTCGGGTTGGATGCCTGCCATAGCAAATGCATTTTGGGCAGCGAGCGATACTGCTTTGAGATCGGTGGGATCGCTACGCTCTTGAAGCGTTTGGGTGTCTGTCGCCTGGCCGAATCCTGCAATCTCTACGATCGGGACCTTGAGCTCTTTAGCCACGTCAAGAGAAGTCAGCAGGACCGCTGCTGCGCCATCGCTGACTGGACAACAGTCATATAGATGCAGCGGATCTGCAACAACCGGGTTGTTGATGTGCGACTGTGGGTGGGTGAGAATACCCTCCATGGTGATTTTCATCTGGATATGGGCGTAAGGATTCAAAAGCCCGTTACCTTGGTTCTTGATGGAGACTTGGGCAAGATGTTCACGAGTTATGCCGTATTTATCCATATAGAGGCGAGCAAACATGCCTGCCATTGCAGGGAGGGTTACACCATAGATGTATTCTGCCTCAGGATGAGTCATGCTGGCCACGATATCCGTGGATCGGGGACCGATCACTTCGCGCATCTTCTCGCCGCCTGCGACGAGGACGACATCATAATATCCGGAAGCGATAGCCAATAATCCATTCTTGATCGCTGAGCCGCCTGAGGCGGGTCCATTTTCAACCCGGTCCGCTGCGGCGGGGAGCAGGTTTAAGCGGTCAACTAGGGAACTGGCGACCGATACTTGGTGATTGAACAAACCGGAGGCCATGTTCCCGACATAAACCGCCTCAACTGGACGATCTCCCAAACCAGCATCGTCCATTGCATGCAAACCAGCCGCAGCAAGCATATCAACTAAGCTGTCTTCATCCCTGCGCTCAAAGGGGATCATGCCAGCCCCAGATACAACGACAGGTCTCATTAGAGCATCCTCCTTTTTGCACCGAGGATCTTTTCCAGAATATCCTCCTCGCTGGCAATGATGATCTCTCTTTCCGCAACTTCCATGAGTTCTGCTGGTACAGGTCTTTCACCTGCCACAAGGCGATCCTTATTAGCAAAATACAACTCGCGGGTTAACGCATAAGGGGTTGCACCACCCAGTTCATGCTGGCCATCTCGTTTCTGAAGTCCATATTCGATCATCCAGCGTCGGAATCCGATCGGACTTTCGGCGGTGATCATGACCTCATCCTGGTTCAGGTATTCGATGTGGTGCTCCATCTTGGCTGCGAAAAGGTGCGCCCCAATCCTCAAGCCGCGTTCGATTGCCAACGTATGCAGGCTCATCCCAATTTGTGGAGTTAACATGCGGCTGTTAACGATGCCAACCAGCAATCCATCGATCTGGCCGATGATGCAGAATTCGTCCCGAACCCGGTGGCGGTACCAGCCCAATAGCTCTCCATACAGGCGTACACCCACAATGTCATAATAATCGCGCTCAACCTGAATGGTTGGCTTGATCGCTTCTAATAATGTCGGTACCACCTCTCGATCAACTTGGCGTACTACTAATTTGCCACCCGTAGCCAGGGTGATCACTTTAGCCGGGTAGGGAGCCATAGGGGCCTCCGGCGGCCTGAGGTAGGCTTCAAGTTCTAAGTCCATATATCATCCTCCGTGAAGTAAGTATAGTGTGAATAAGTTTATTGTATTATTCATTAACCTGTCGGGATTTTGAGAGAGTTTTCCTATCCAAAGTTGACTATAATAACCTCCAATTTTGTGACATCTTCTCAGTTCAGAGTTTTATTTTGAGCTTCTCGGAATACAGCATAGCATGAATCAGCCACGTAATCTAATTTTAAGCAAGTCAGTTCCTTCTCTCACCCTATTTTTATACATGAAGCCTGATTCGTCAACTGCAAAGGAGTACTAAAGATGGATTACTTTGATGATGAGAGAAATGTTGAAGAATACATTTCCATGGCAGAGGGGTATGATGGCAGACAATTCATTCCGGTTTTAAGGAAATATCTAAAAGATTGTTCCACAGTGTTGGAACTAGGAATGGGACCTGGGAAAGATCTTGAGTTATTGAGCGAGCATTTCCAGGTTACCGGTTCTGATAACTCCAAGGTTTTTATCAATCGATACCGGAAAGAGCATCCAGAGGCTGATTTGGTTTTGCTCGATGCGGTGGCGATGGACATCGACCGGAAATTTGACGGCATTTATTCGAACAAAGTCCTGAATCACCTTTCGAAAGAGCAGTTGCTCGAATCACTTGCCAATCAGGCAGAGGTGCTTAAAGAAGGAGGTACAGCGCTGCATACATTTTGGTATGGAGACAAGGGAGAAGAAATTTCTGACTTGCATTTCTCTTATTACACGGAGAAAACCTTCAGTAAATTAGTGGGGGAGGAATATGAAGTAGTAGAGTCGGTCAGGTATACAGAATTGGAGACCAACGATTCAATTTATTTCGTGCTGAGGAAGAAGGGATGAACTCCTGCATGAAAATGTGGAGGAAAGTAGATTGAAGCCAAGCTAAAAAAGAAAGATAGCTTGCCAATTTCGGTATTAATCCTACCTTTGAGGAATGCAAATTTGACAATCGCAGAAACATCCGCCTAAAGATTTTCATCTTCGAGCGGATGCTTATTTGCTAAATATGATTTAGAGAGGTAAGGCTACAATACGATCTTCGGCGATCGATTGTTCCGCAGCCAACATAACCTCCACAGATCGACGACCATCCATCCCGTTGACGAGTGGCTCTCGATCCTCCATGACGCACTCAAAGAAGTGCTCGACCTCCAGTTTGACCGCGCCGACCAGTTTTCCATGCATGGCGGGCCAATGGCGCGTATCTGGCAGCTTCCAGCCTTCTCGATCGTTGGCGTAGAGGTCCATCGGTGTAAAATTCAGGTTCAGCACGCCATCAGTACCGATCACATTCATGCGCACATCCCCGAATCCACCCCAGCTGGCGGGGGAAGACCAGCTAGCCCATTCTTCGGGGAGACACCAACCAACTTCATGGATACCTAATGCGCCATCAGCAAACTCGATGGTCATCCAGGCACTGTCATAGGTTCCAAACTCATCCCAAACTCTACCTTTTAACCCCCGGGCATAGACGGATTTGATCGGCTGCGGATGGTACCAAAGCATCTGGTCGATATCGTGCACAGCGATGTACGTGATCGGGCTAACACGGCCTGCAAGACGACGGGACTCGCCGATAGGGGTGATCCGGCGGGCGTAGGCGGAGAGAAGACGCCCAATATTCCCTTCATGAATGGCATCTTTGATCATGGCGTAATTGACTTCGAAACGGAGGATGTGCCCGACCATCAATTTCACTTCAGCATCTCTTGCGGCTGCTATCATAGCGTCAGCATCTTCTAGCGAGGTAGCGAAAGGTTTCTCCACGAAGACATGGGCACCATGCGATGTAGAAGATACTACCGATTCTCGATGATCAAATTCAGGAGTGGCGACGAAGACCGTGTCTGGATGTTCCCGTTCCAGCATCTCAGCATGATCCTGGTATGCTGAGCCACCATAGGATGACACGAGTCTTTTTGCGTTTTCGAATTTTACATCTGCAGCAGCGATACACCGGGCGTAGGGTAATTCATTGCCGACCCGCGCCAGCAGATCGCCCATGAACCCTGCCCCGATCACTCCAAACGTGATCTCTTCCACTTATGTCTCCTTCGCCAGCCATTTTATCGCCTGCCGCCAAAATTGACCGTAATACTCCCAGGGTTGGAAATACGCCGCCCAATGAGGTGAGCAGTCAGTGGAGAATGCCATCGAACGTCCTTTACCAAATTCCCAGGTCACCACAAGCGGATTCTCATCTTCTCCTTCGCCGATGGTGGCTAACACTTGCGCCTCTTCTTTGGGGAATATGCGGTTGAAGCCCTCAAAGACCGGGCACTCACTCCATGGTATTCCCTTAAGTATGGGGTGGTCTGAGTCTTGTATACTGACATGCACACCTTCAGGGGTTTCAACACGGTCATCTACGCCTTTCAAACAAGTTACGGGCAATGCTTCCTCTACTGGCGTATCGTAGTAACCACCATGACCGAATCGACCACTGAAAGAGGTCCATCCACCCACCATCAGCAAGCCGCCGCCGTTGCGGGTGTATTCTCGAATGGCTTTCAAGCGGTTTGTGCGCGGTAGCTCGGTTCCTGGAATCCAGAAAGGATAGAGCGCAAGTACTTCACACTCGATATCACTGAGAATCAGAACGTTATATTCAGATAATCCTTCGACCGTGCGCGGGAAGTCAGCAATGGCGACATCACAACTCATGTGATGGACTTCAATATCGCCCGCCTCTAAAGCATCGATCAAAGGCTGTCCCCATACATGGGTTGAGAAACCTTTTACTTCAACGTTGAACGGTGAAGCGACAAACACGGGTCCAATTTTTGCGGCTGAATCTCCAGCATATAAGACTTTCATTTCATGATCTCCTTCCTATTTATGGTGATATGGATCGTCTTCAACTGGGGTATACGCCAGCATTTCAAGACTATCCTTGCAAACATAAGACTTAATGAACCGGAAAACCAAGTTCACTGTATCGTCCGAGCTTATCGAGTGACATCTGAACATAGGTGAAAAGGTCTTCTCCGATTGGGTGGTGTTCCCTGGCAGCCTCTTGCCAGGCCTCGATAGCAGGACGATATTTGCCGAGCATTTCGTATGCACATCCAAGGCGGTAATAGATCTCGGCGTTACTTGAAGTAGTTGGTTTGCCGACTCCCTGGTTTTTAGGGAACTCCAAGGCTTTTCGGTAGGTGAGGATGGCTTCTGAGATCTGACCGGACTCCATTTGTTCTTCTGCGTTACCCAGGAGAGCTTTCACGTATACTAAGTGGAAGCTCTGATCCATCTCTAAGGGTACAAATTCTTCTGAGGTGATGATCTCAAGCGCCTGATTATATTTCCCCAGATCGACCAGGATGGCCAGGGATCTTTTGCGCAGTTCTTCGCGAATCGGATCGAGTGCTGCCATCGCTTCAAGCAGTTCGGCCCTTTTTTCGGGCAGATCTCCCAGGAGGTATAAATCATCCAGATGAAGGTAAAGATCTTGATTGTTTGGATTTAGAGTCAACGCCTTTTCGAAGTAGGTTATGGCTCTGGCGGGATCGTCCTTCCGGTGCCAGTAGGCTAAGCCCAGATTGCGGTGGATGATATCGAATTCAGCTAATCCATCAACTGCTTGCTCCCATAAATCGACCGCTTCTGTGAAACGTTGATGAGCGTACAAGAAGTTTCCTAAATAATATTTGGCCTTGAAATCCTCAGGATTTTGCTCCAGGGCTTGGTTGAGTGCGATGACCTCCCACAAGCGGCTTGGGAAAACCATATCCGCACTGGCATCCTGTGCATTATCTCTCCAGCGGATTGCTTTTTCTTGATTGCCAAGCTGCTGATCCAGATAGCCAGCCAGATAATAGAGCATGGGGTAATCCCAATTTGCGATTTCCTGCTCTAAGATGGAGAGTGCATCCAGCGGAAGACCCCAGTCAAGATAGAAACATGCTAAATCTAGTATGTACTGCCGGTCATCCCTGAGCAGGCGGTCGAGTTTGGCACGGTAATCACGATCAGAATGATCATCCAGAGATGCGAGCTCGCGCAGGATGATCAAGTTGAGGGGATCTTTTTGGAGAAGGTGCTCGAATTGAGCGAAGGCTTCTGCTTTTTTCCCCGCTCGATTTAAGGCTAACGCCAATAATGTTTCGATGCTGGCTGAATCATCAGGTGCTGGATTTGCGTTCTTGAGTAACTCAACCGCCTCTAACCATTGATCCTTTAGCAGTGCAAGGCTGGCCAAGCAGAGCGAGGCGGCCGATGATAAGGGGCTAGCGGTTTGTGTGGCTCTGAAATGCCCTTCAGCCTGTTCCACATCGCCCTGATAACGGTTTATCAAACCCAGATAATAGTGGGCATCATTGATCCCCAGATCGACTGCATATTGAAAATGATCTCTGGCAGCCTTAAAGTCAGCGCTTCTGAGCAGCATCAAGCCCAGCTGGAAGTGCACCGGGCCATACTCATCAGCAAGGCGTAACGCCTGCCTGTAGCTCTCCAGTGCCTGGGCGCGGTTATCGAAATTCTCATAATCGAGGCCAATCTGATAATAATCATCTGCACTTTGGGGAGGACTCTTAGAATCAGAGGAAGATATGTCGAAGGAATGCGCCTCTCTTTCATGCGTATAGTCAATCATCGTGCTGTTATTCACGTCTGTAACTGTTAGCCTGAGAGGCTGACCCCCGAGAGTTTGGGACTCAACCTGGATCGTTTTGACCCAAGGCTGCTCGGGTGATCCCGAGATGCTTTCTTCAAGCAGTGTTTGTTCGGGAATAGAAAGTACTATCCGTGCTTCCTCGATTGGATACACCGGGCAAATTCCTAGGGTCAGGTTTACCTGGGTATCCTCATTTCCTGGGGCGAGATGCAGCCTTGCGCCGATCTCTGAGCTGGAGCAGGTCAGGCCGCCGAGCTGGCGAAATGGCAGCCACCATTCGCGCCACATCCGTGTCACACCTGGAGGTAGAAAATCAAAATCGAGCTGTGTCTCCATCGCGCCGCACTGTGTTTCTGCATAAAGTGACCCGTCATCCATTAATGCTGATTGGTTGACAATCCCTACATCTCCTCTTCCCCAGGACCAAAGTTTCATCCCGGAGACATCCTCGCTTCGGGCGAAGTGAGCGTAGCCAGTATTGGTTGAGTGTTGCCAGGCGCCGAAATAATCCCACTCCACGTTCCTGCCAAATATGGACACCTGAGCGAGCATATCCTTCTCCCAGCGGAAATTGAATGGTTCGTGAAGTCTTTCGGCGGGCCACATCGGAACACCCTCCATGCCAGGGAGTCCAGGCTCACTTGTGATCAGATCCAAACGGGTCACAGGCCAGGATGCTGTACCAGCGAACTCGTAGGACCGGACTCGCTGGAAGGGGTAAATAAATTCTGTTTGATCGTCTGAATGCAGCGAGGCGTTTGTCCAATAGTGGTAGCGACCAGGGATGGGGGAGGGGTTGTAAAGCTGTACGTCCTGTGCCAAAGCACAGCGTTCTGGAAAAAGTGTCAGTTTGATCGTCCAACGCATATTCGACATATGTTCCAAACCACCGATGATGATAGATGCGCTACCATCCTCATTCTCGAAAATGTCCCAATTTACTGAATCTGTAGTGGTTGGGGCATGGGCAACCGGAAAACTAAACTCAACCCCACCTGAAAAAAAGGCGCCGCGAATGGCCAGCGGGGAGAATTTGATGGTCGAATTCTTATAGAAGACCTCCCGTTGAGAGGTCTTATCGTAAACGGAGAAAACCCGGCCGCCTAGGCCAGGGAGCACTGTGACGCGCAGGTATTTGTTTTCCAGGTAAAGTGTAATGTAAGTAATCTCGGTAGGCGAAGAGGCGATCTCATCCTGTAAGGTGTAAGGGTAGATATGGGCAACACCGTATTGCGAGCGGAAGACGGGATTCCGATTTTCACCGAGCAGTTCGTAGGTTGGGAGCGAGATTTCACCGGTGGAAGTAAGAACCTTATCTAGGTTATCGCCAGTGTTGACCATGTTCTTACTCCTGTGTGATACTTTTTACTTGAATGAGCTAACGGAATGTGACTGAGGTAGAGAGTCCCTCTGTGAGCCAGCGGCGTAATACCAGTGCGAGTATCAGGGGTGGGATCAATCCCAGGGTCATGGCGACCGAGATGAGGGTATAGCTGGCATCGGGATTGCCAGCGATTGAAGCGATGATCACCGGTCCAGTATGTGTGGCAATCGACTGGGTCAAGAATCGGGCAAACAGAAATTCATTATAAGAGGTCATAAAGGCAAATGCGGCCGCCGCGACCAGCCCTGGGAGCGCTATAGGCAGCACGACTCTGACCAAGGCCTGGAACCTGCTGCACCCGTCGATGAGTGCTGCATCTTCAAAATCTTCCGGAATGCCGTTGAAATAGAGGGTGAGAAACCAGATGGTAAACGGTAAGGTTAATGCCAGATAGACCAGTATCAAAGACAGGTAAGTATCCAATAATCCCATCGTTTGGATGATCACATAATAAGGAATCGCAACTGCGATCACGGGTATCAAGCGGCTGCCCAAAAAGAAGTTGAATGTGACGATTTTGCCTCTAAAGCGCAACCTGGAGAATGTGTATGCTCCTAAGGTACCGAAAAGAAGATTGATTCCCATAACAGCTGTGGCTACGATAAAGCTGTTCTTCAAAGCAGCTGGGATCAGGCGAGCTTCTTGCGAGATCCGGCTGCGAATCGTTTGACCTTTCACTTCCAACGTTGTTGGGATCTTCCCGGTGAAGACATAATTGTAATTGTCTAAAGTGGGATTTTCGGGGAAGACCCGCTGTGGCTTGCGCAGCAGCTCGCTCTCTCCCTGGATGCTGGCTACTGCCACCCAGATGAGCGGGCCAACGATGAAGATGATAAACAACAAAGCCAGAAAATTCAATACGAATGAGTTGATCTTTTGCTTTGTTTTCGCATTCATAAAGCTACTCAACCTTATTAATTCTGTACAGCAGTTTCTTCGGTTCGAAGAACACGCAAATAAAGGATGATCAGAACCAAGCTTATCATTGCGATGATGATCGCAAGGGCGATCCCACGCCCTAAATTGAGCGATTTGAAGATTTCGGCGTAAGCAAACCAGCTGATCAGTGCGGTAGCATCTGCTGGACCACCACCTGTCATGACATAAATTGTGTCGAAGGTCAGGATGGCGGTCATGGTTTCATACACAATAACCACCAGGAAGACTGGCCGGAGCAGAGGTAGGGTGACATGGCGGAAGATTCGCCAGCCCCCACCACCGTCGATGCGAGCGGCTTCATAGAGTTCATCTGGAATGAGCTGCAAACCGGCTAGGAAGAAGATCGCCACCAGAGGTCCCTCTTTCCAAATGTGTGCCATTATCAAGGCCACCTTAGCCGTTGTTGGATTTGCCAAAAAGGGGATATAGCTATCGATCAATCCGATCGAGTAAAGTATGCCATTCAGAATTCCGAAATCCGCATTCAGGATCCATTTCCAGAGCAAACCACTCACAACCGCGGGGAGCGCCCAGGGTAATAAAATCACAATTTTTAGCGGGATTGACATCCTAACCCCGGAGTTCATTAATAAAGCAACTC
>JBFFIU010000090.1:0-11785 GCA_041556275.1 Anaerolineales bacterium
CCAAAGCTTTGAATGATACTGGTCGCTCGTTGGTTTCAAATCGAGCGATGCTCACAAAGATCTATTTCCCGCGCATGGTTATTCCGCTGGCATCTGTTTTTTCCAGTTTGGCAGATTTCCTGATTGCGTTCATTGTCATGCTTGTTT
This sequence comes from Anaerolineales bacterium, assembly GCA_041556275.1. Taxonomy (GTDB): domain Bacteria; phylum Chloroflexota; class Anaerolineae; order Anaerolineales; family UBA4823; genus PFL25. The sequence continues at coordinate 148 of JBFFIU010000090.1, forward strand.
TGATGTTCTATTATCAATTGCCTCCAACATCTAATGTCTGGACCTTACCATTATTCTTGCTGTTGGCTGTGATCACTGCGTTAGGTGTAGGATTATGGTTGTCTGCTATGAATGTGCTCTACCGGGATATCGGTTATATGATCCCCTATATCACCCAACTGTGGTTTTATCTCACGCCCATCGTTTATCCAGCCAGCAAAGTCCCAGAACAATGGCAGTTTTTTTACGCGATGAATCCGATGGTTGGTGTAGTTGAGGGCTTTCGCTGGGCTTTATTAGGGACAACTGATGCACCAGACCCCTTGGTATTTGTATCAGCCTTTATCTCACTGGTGATCTTTATTACCGGCATGTTTTATTTCCGGCGCATGGAGCGAACTTTTGCTGACATGGTGTGAAGTTACATGAAAGGAATTTGGTCGAATTGATTGGGTGACGGGCTGCCCTGTAAATTAATATGGATGATTTAGCTATTCGAGTTGAGAATTTAGGAAAACAATATCGCATCGGATTAACCCCGATGCGTTACAGGACCTTACGTGAGTCCTTAGTTGAGTCGATGACCCCGAGTGGGCGATCGAAGCGCGCTTTAGAAAGGGAAGAATTTGGTACGATTTGGGCTTTGCGTGGTATTTCCTTCGAAGTCCGAAAAGGACAGGTTTTGGGTGTGATCGGTCGTAATGGTGCCGGTAAAAGCACCTTATTAAAGATACTCTCTCGTATAACTGAACCTACAGAGGGATATGCAGAGATTCATGGAAGGGTAGGCTCGCTACTCGAAGTAGGTACTGGTTTTCATCCTGAACTAACGGGACGGGAGAATATTTATTTAAATGGGGCTATCCTCGGTATGGGTAGAGAGGAGATTGACCGAAAATTTGACGAGATTGTGGCATTCTCTGAAGTAGAAAAATTCATCGATACACCAGTCAAGCGCTTTTCCAGTGGGATGTATCTGCGTCTGGCGTTTGCTGTCGCTGCCCATCTGGAACCCCAGATCCTGGTTGTGGATGAAGTACTGGCAGTGGGTGATGCTGAATTCCAGCGCAAATGTCTCGGAAAAATGAACGATGTCGCCCAGGAGGGACGCACCGTACTTTTTGTGAGCCATAATATGTCGGCCATCCTCCGCTTGACAGAAGAAACTATCCTACTGGATAGCGGAAAAATTGTCATGCGAGCACCTACTTCAGAGGTTGTAGATCATTACATGACTTCTGGATTATCGCAGTCAGGCGAACGCACCTGGAGTATTGACGAGATTCCTGCCACTGCTGCTCCTTTTCGCCCGATTGCCATCCGCATCAGCGATTCACAAAAGCGTATACTAGACAGAGTCAAATCGACCGACCCGATATCAATTGTAGTGGAATATGCATTAGATGCGCCGGTTAATGGATTACGGGTGGGAGTGTATATGATGACACCGCGGGGTGAGTTTGTATTCACTTCCTTTGATACAGATACCCCCGAACAATTTAACCAGTACGGCGTACGCCCAAAGGGGCATTATATAAGCAAATGCACACTGCCGCCGGATTTCTTGAATGAAGGGCAATATGTCCTGGGAATTAACGCCAGTTCTTACCGGGTAAAACGTTATTTTCAAGATGAGAATGCCTTGGCATTTACTGTCGATGGTGCTGGGGCTCCGGGGATGCAATGGCCAGAAAGAAGATTGGGACCAGTTCGCCCTCGATTGGATTGGGTAATTGAGAAAAGATGAAATCAAAAGCCACTGCAAAAAAAATTCTAGGTGATTTGCCGATAGCGGCTGATATTTATTGGTTATTGCGGCAATCTGATGACCCTCCGACAAAGACATTTTATCTTGACAAGTTGGAAAAGGCTTTGCCAGGTTGGATAGACCAGGTAACCAATTCAACATTTCTCAAGCAACCTGGTAAAAGAATCCTGGTTTTTGCCGCGCTGCATTACTGGATATCCCATACCACATTACTGGGGACTGCTTTGTCTGGCTTGGGTCATAAGGTTGTACTGGCTTACCTCCCATACGCAAAATGGCAGGAACCGATTAATCGATTCGATCTGCGCCGACAAAACTTATATGCACATCAGGTACTGGATAAAGCATCCCCGACTCTCGAGGCTGTCTCATTCTTGGATGTCAAAGATTCCAGAGAACCGCTTCCAAAAGAGATCATAGCAGCAGTTGAGGAAATTTCATTGAGGGATACTCAATACACTCTCCAGGTAGAAGAAATCGATATGAACAGCGATCTTTATCAGCTTCGGATTGAGCGAAATTCGAAAGCCGCTTCAAGCTCACTTACCTGGATGAGAGAAAATCCGCAAGATGTCGTAATTATCCCTAATGGAAGTATATTAGAGATGGGGATCGTCTATCAAGTCGCCCGTTATCTGGGTGTTCAGGTAGTAACTTATGAGTTCGGTGAACAACGCAATCGCATCTGGTTAGCAGATAACAAGGAGGTTATGCGTCAAGAGACAGATGACTTGTGGGCTGTAAGAAAAGATCGTCCCTTGTCGGATAGCGAGCAGGATAAAATCCGAGAGTTATTTGGTTCCAGACAAAAAGGGGGCTTGTGGAAAAATTTCTCACGGCGTTGGCAAGTACTGCCCAGCCAAGGGGGAGAGCAGGTCCGCCAATCCCTCGGTCTTGACAGTCGTCCAATGGTACTTCTGGCGGCAAATGTGGTTGGGGACAGCCTGACCCTTGGACGACAGATGTTCAGCCGTAATATGTCGGAATGGCTCGTGCAAACAGCCAAATATTTTAGAAAACAATCAGGTCTTCAATTAGTCGTGCGCATACATCCTGGCGAAAAATATACAGACGGCCCTTCTGTCGCCACTCTTGTCGAGCAATCGCTACCAGAGATGCCCGAGAACGTTCACTTAATCTCTGCAGATGATCAGATCAATACATATGATTTATTGGAAATTTCAGACTTAGGATTGGTGTATACAACTACAGTTGGTCTGGAACTGGCAATGAGTGGAGTTCCGGTGGTCGTGGCGGGGTTCACCCATTATCGAGATAAGGGCTTTACGTTAAATCCAAGTTCTTGGGATGATTATTTCAATTTATTGGATAGATTCACACAGGATCCAAATGAGTACCAATTATCCCCAGAACAGGTAGAAATGGCTTGGCGTTATGCATTCTGTTTCTTTTTTGAATATCCGGCACCTTTTCCTTGGCCTATGCCGCGTTTCTGGAAGGAATTGGATGACTGGCCATTAAGTCGAGTACTCTCGGAAGAGGGATTAGCCGAGTATGGCGAGACCTTCCAATACCTTGTTGGTGAGGCTCGCAATTGGCAGGCTAACGGTTGAATGGATATCATCTGGAAACCTGGATAATTATGAGCAATTCGATTTACTTGCGCGATCATCCAATTTTTATATGTGGTCATCCTAAATCAGGAACGACATTGTTAATGGCGCTTTTTGATTCACATCCGCAGTTGATCGTCTATCCTGACGAGACTTTTTTCTTCCGGGGTTTTTTGGCTGAGATAAGAAATCGTGATCTCAAAGAAAAGATTTCTCTTGCGCAACGCTACCTGCTTCATTTCTTTGAACGAAATATAAGCAGCCTAAATAGCCAAAAACCAGAGGAGGATGTTGAGACACGGCGATACCTGGATTATGCAAGAACTTGTGAATTCATGCAGCAGGATATCCAAGAAAACGATATTCGACATGACGGAGACCTGCTTGGTTCAGCTATCATTGCATTTGGTCGCGCATTTAGAGAATTATCGTCAGATACGATTTATTGGGTTGAAAAAACCCCATATAATGAGCATTTCGCTGACCAGATATTTAGGTGGTGGCCAGAGGCGCACTGCATCCACATCGTGCGTGATCCGAGGGATAATTACGCGACTTATAGGCGGAAACACCAGGGATTGTCCGCTGAAGATTTTGCCTTAGGTTGGAATTCAAGCCTCAGGTCAGGTCTATCGAATCGCGAGCGTTTCGGAATCCATCGTTATTCAATCCTGCGCTACGAGGATTTGACAACGGAACCGGAGAAAAGTTTACAAGAGATCATCAAATTTCTTGATATACATGATTATGACATCTTGCGCATACCAACAAGTGATGGCATACCTTGGGAAGGGAATTCACAGTTTGGTGATAAATTTCGCGGAATAAGCACAAAACCTGTGGGTAGATGGAAGCAGGAGCTATCAATTAGAAATGTCGAGATCATCGAGACGATTTGTGCTGAACTCATGGAAAAACAAGGATATGAATTAGACAAAAAGTCTCGTCTCAAATCATATTTCTACATATTAAGCTGGGCGGTGCGACAAGTTCCTGCACTGCGAGGCGATATATCTAAATTAATGAAACAAAGGTTTGGGGTACTGCCTCATTAATTGATCATACTTTGGTGAAGAGAGAGTTTGAATAGTAGGACACGGACACTAATCATTAGTTGTATCAAAAACGTTCGAGAAAAATGTATTACTCATGGATGCGATGAAGAAGAAGAATTCGATAAGTTATATCAAGAGGCGTATCACCTTGCGGATGGCAAAACACTATCGTGAATTGACTTCCAAAGATCGGGTTTTGCCGAATTTTATTATCATAGGTGTGCAAAAAGGGGGAACAACCTCTTTGTTCAGGTACTTAACAAAACATCCAGATGTTATACCTGGTTATAAAAAAGAAGTGAAGTTTTTCGATGGAAACTACCAAAATGGCATTGATTGGTATCGCTATAATTTTCCATTGATCAAAGAGATGGATACTCCCCATACCCAGACCGGAGAAGCCAGTCCAAGTTATGTTATTCATCCCCTGGTTCCTCAGCGGATAAAAGAATCTTTACCGAATATTAAGCTGATACTTCTACTGCGCAATCCCATTGCCAGAGCATATTCTCAGTATCAAGGGAACCGGAGAAAGGGTAGTGAAGTACTCTCATTCCAAGAAGCCATTGAACAAGAAGAGAGCAGGCTGAAGGGGCAGCGGGAAAATATCATCGCAGATCAAAAGTATCCGATGTATAACTATCTGACATTTTCATATCTGACCCGAGGTATATATATTGAGCAGCTCAAGAACTGGTTTGCGTCTTTCCCACGCGAGCAAATACTTGTTCTGAGAAGCGAGGATTTCTTTGAAAACCCTCCAAATGTATTTCCACTTGTGTTGAATTTTCTTGGACTGGCAGATTGGAATCTAGATGAATTTGAGATTTATAATTACGGCCGGTATGAAAGGATGGATTCAAAAACAGAAGAGAAATTAAGGGCATTCTTTTACCCCTACAATCAGGAATTATATGAATATCTCGGAAGGAATTTCGGATGGGAGAATCCGTAAAAAGTCGAATTAGCTTGGATCGAATAAAAGTTGATTTATGGAAACAGTTAATCAAATTGAGGTGAAGCAACAGGTACGCCAATTCTATGATGAAATTGGCTGGCAGGAGATTGGGGAAGGGGTTTATCAGAACGCGCGTTATGAAGACTTGCGCCCAGTATCCAGGGATTACATCCACAAATGCCACCTGCGTGTTGGGCTCCATCTTAGCCCAACAGGTCGTTATTTCCTTGATGCTGGATCTGGTCCAATTCAATATCCGGAATACCTGGAGTATTCTGACGGCTACCAGGTAAGAGTATGCGCAGATATATCGATTGTAGCGTTGCAAGAGGCCCGAGGGCGAATTGGTGATCGGGAATTTGGCGGGAAAGGAATGTTCGTTGTAGCCGATGTTGCCAACCTTCCCTTTAATCATAATGTATTTGATGGGGTTATTTCTTTGCATACTGTCCATCATCTTCCAGCTAGCGAACACCGCCGGGCATATCAGGAGATATACCGGGTGCTTTCGGCATCAAAAACAGCTGTTGTGGTTAATGGGTGGCAAGATTCCTCGTTAATGAGATTGTTTGTCAAGCCGATTAAATGGAAAAATCGCAGTCGAAAGAAAATCAGGAGCAAGGTTAATGGGATTCTCCGTCGCCAGACAAACTCTCACAACACTACCCTGAAGGTAAATAAGAAGGGAACATTTGTCAGCAAACATGACGCAGATTGGTTAAAAAGGGAAGTTGGTTCGCTTATGGACATTGAAATATTAGTCTGGCGGAGTGTCAGCGTTCGGTTCTTGCGGGAATATGTTCACCCGAAACTGGGTGGCAAGTGGTTCCTTCGCCAGCTTTACAGGTGGGAAGAGCGCTTTCCACACTTTTTTGGAGAAAAGGGGCAATATCCTTTGATCGTTATCAAGAAGATATAGAAAGGGATTTATTGGAGAAACCAATGGATTGGAAAGAACTTGTTGTTCTCGTAACCGGTGGCACCGGTTCATTTGGGAAAAAGTTTATTGAAATAATGCTCAAAGATCTCCACCCTGCAAAGGTGATTGTATTTAGCCGAGATGAGTTGAAACAACATGAGATGAGGATCAGCGGATTTGACGATCCCGTGTTGAGGTATTTTATTGGTGATGTTCGCGATCTTGATCGTCTTCGGCGTGCGATGCATGGTGTTGATATTGTTGTACATGCCGCAGCTCTCAAACAAGTGCCTGCCTGTGAATACAATCCGATGGAAGCAATTAAAACCAATGTCTTAGGTAGTAGCAATGTAATTGAAGCTGCATTGGATTCAGGAGTAAGTAAAGTGATGGCTCTTAGTACTGATAAAGCTGTCAATCCAATAAACCTCTATGGCGCAACTAAACTTGCCGCTGAGAAATTGTTCGTTCAAAGTAATGCCTATGCAGGAGGTACAGCTACGCGTTATAGCTGTGTGCGCTATGGCAATGTGGCTGGCAGTCGTGGTAGTGTTATCCCGATTTTCTTAAAACAAAAGAACAATAAAAAATTGACCATCACCGATGAGCGAATGACGCGCTTTTGGATAACTCTTGAACAAGGCGCGCGCTTTGTTATCCGCTGTATTGAACAAATGCAGGGAGGTGAAGTGTTCGTACCGAAGATCCCCAGTATGAAAATCATCGATATTGCGAATGTGATCGCCCCTGATGCAGAGATGGAAGCGATTGGAATCAGACCGGGGGAAAAGCTGCATGAGGTGCTGATTCACGAGGATGAAGCCCGTTCGACGATCGAATTAAAAGACATGTTCGTTGTACAGCCTTCACCAGCTTTGTGGTTTGGACATGCCTGGCAGGATAAGGGTGAGCCAGTCTCTGAAGGTTATCGTTATGCAAGTGATAGCAATAACGAGTGGTTGACACTCGAGCAGATTCGGGAGATAGTTTCTCCGTTTGAAATTGAAAGTATTGAGAGTCCCATCTAATGATGCAAGAAATAAGTTTCAAAAGAGTTAAATGGTATCCGGAATGCAACATTATTGGAGGGCCTGGGAGTTGATCGGTTAGGATGCGAATCCTGGTCACTGGAGCCAGCGGTTTACTTGGACTAAACCTGGCTCTTGAAGCCAGCCATCAGCATGAGGTAATCGGCAGTGTAAATAAGAATGCGATCCAAACTACAGAATTCACCGTTTTACGATCTGATTTAACCATCCCCGGAGCGATTGAGCAGCTCCTGGAGGAAAGTCAACCAGATTGGGTGATAAACTGTGCAGCTCTGGCGAACCTGGATGCCTGTGAAGCTGAACCGGTCCTGGCTCAAAAACTGAATAGCGAATTGCCTGGAAAACTGGCTGAGTATGTCGCCAGGGGCGGAGCGCGCCTAGTACATGTCTCTACTGATGCCGTTTTCGATGGCAAACGGGGAGGCTATAGCGAAGAGGATGAACCGAATCCACTGAGTCATTATGCGCGAACAAAGCTGGCTGGCGAGCAAGTAATCTTTGAGGCCAACCCAGAGGCTATTGTAGCGCGGGTCAATTTGTTCGGATGGAGTTTGAGTGGTAAACGCAGTCTGGCAGAGTGGTTTTTTAATAATCTCAGCGCAGGAAACAAGATAATGGGTTTTACAGATGTTTTTTTCTGCCCATTGCATGTTAATGATCTGGCAAATATATTATTGAAAATGGTCAAAAACGAGCTTAAGGGTCTTTACCACGTAGTCTCAAGTGAATGCATCAGCAAATACGATTTCGGTGTACGTTTGGCGCGAATTTTCGCTTTCGATCCAACTTTAATCACTCCAACTGTGGTATCAGAAGCTGGTTTGGTTGCAGCCCGATCTCCGAATTTGACTTTGAAGTCAAATAAATTATCTAAAGCACTTGGAGAGGAGACACCTGATATAACTCATGGTTTATCGCGATTTCATGCTCAATACATGCAAGGCTATAAAAACTCTATTCTCAGCATGAAAGCTAAACCCCAATAGCAGGAGAATGTAATGGAAATTCAGATCGGGTTACACGTGATAGGTGAAAATCATCCCACATATTTTATCGCCGATATTTCAGCCAACCATGATGGGGATTTAGAAAGAGCTAAGGATTTGATCCATCTTGCAGAAGAAGCTGGAGCAGATGCTGCGAAGTTTCAGAATTTTCGTGCTCCTGAAATCGTTTCCGATTACGGTTTTCGAGCCATGCAGGGACAAGTTTCACACCAAGCAGGCTGGAAAAAAAGTGTCTTCGAAGTTTATGAGGAGGCATCAATCCCATTTGAGTGGACGGAGATTCTGAAAGATGAATGCGATAAGGTGAACATTGATTATTTTTCATCTCCTTATGATTTTGATGCGATCGATATGCTGGATAACTATGTACCGGCATATAAAGTTGGTTCAGGTGATATAACCTGGATCGAATCGCTGGAGCGAATGGCGTTAAAAGGTAAACCGCTGATCCTGGCGACTGGTGCATCAGATATTGGGGATGTCCAGCGCGCTGTGCATGCCATCCAAACTATTAATTCGCAGTTGATATTACTGCAATGTAATACAAACTATACTGCCAGTCCGGATAACTTCGATCATATCCATTTGAGGGTCTTATCTACCTATAAAATCATGTTTCCCGGATTGATTCTGGGTTTATCCGATCATACCTTTGGCCACGCAACAGTCTTGGGTGCGGTGGCTCTGGGTGCAAGGGTGATCGAAAAGCACTTTACCGATGACAATGCTCGCATTGGTCCGGACCATCCTTTTTCCATGACCCCTCAATCGTGGCGAGATATGGTTGACCGCACTCGGGAGCTTGAACGTGCCTTAGGAAATCCAGATAAGCAGGTTGGAGAGAATGAACTTGAGACAGTAATCGTTCAAAGGCGCTGTGTGCGTGCTGGACGGGATATTCAAAAGGGTGAAACCATTACGCGCGAGATGATCGATGTATTGCGACCTGCGACTCCTGGGGCGATCCTTCCTTATGAAATCGACCAGGTTTTAGGAACCCGATCAATTAAAGATATACCTGAGGGTAAAGAACTGCGCTGGACTGATCTGTCTAAATAATGAAGCAAGATTCCAATTGACCCATATACTTTACTTCTCCAGGGATTACACAACCCATGACCACCGCTTTCTGTCATCACTAACTAATGCCCAATTCGAGGTTTCTTACCTGCGTCTGGAGCAGAGGGGTGCACAATTAGAAGATCGACCCATTCCAGACGGTGTGCGCACGATTTCGTGGACCGGTGGAACTCGAGAAGTAAAATTGCATGACGGGCCTCGTTTATTCTCTGACCTAAAAAAAGTGATCAGAGATACAAATCCGGATCTGGTTCATGCAGGACCCATTCAGAGTTGTGCTTTCCTGGTAGCTCTGGCAGGATTCCAACCCCTGGTCAGTGCATCATGGGGTTATGATCTACTGTATGATGCGAGCCGCAACAATTTCTGGCGCTGGGCATCTGTATTCGCTCTCCGACGTAGTGCAATAATGATCGGTGATTGCAATACAATCCGGGAGAAAGCCATAGAACTTGGAATGTCTCCTGAGCGGGTTGTAACCTTTCCCTGGGGGATGGACATAAAAAAGTTCACACCTGGTAAATACCCCCCTTCGAATGGAGATAATTTCACTTTATTATCAACAAGGAGTTGGGAACCAATCTATGGAGTAGATGTCCTGGCAGAAGCATTTGTCAAGGCTGCGCATCAGTATAAAGGCCTAAAATTAATTATGTTGGGCAACGGTTCTCAGGCAAATCAACTCCGCGGAATTTTCAATCGCGGAAGGGTGATGGAGCAAGTGATCCTCCCAGGTCAGGTTTCACAGAGTGATCTACCGCGTTATTATCAGATGGCTGATTTATATGTCAGCGCATCTCATGTCGATGGCAGCTCAATTTCTCTCATGGAAGCCCTGGCTTGTGGTCGACCGGTTGCTGTTTCTGATATCCCAGGTAATTTAGAATGGGTTGAACCAGATGTTCATGGCTGGATTTTCAAGGATGGTAACAGCGATGACTTGTGCGAAGTCATCTTAGGCGCGATAAACCAGCGTAAAAAGCTGGTGGAGATGAGCAAAACGGCACGTAAACAAGCTGAGGCGCGGGCGGATTGGGATAAGAATTTTCCCCATCTAATTCAAGCATATAAGACTGCATTACAAGGATCGTAAATCAATGTATAACCTAGGTTCATCTTTTTTCAATATCGTTGGGATCGTTCAAGCCAGGATGGGAGCTTCCCGTTTACCGGGAAAAGTGTTGTTAGATATCGAGGGGGAACCAATGTTGGTGCGGGTCGTTGAACGCACAAAGCGGGCAAAATCTTTAACCGAGATCCTTGTTGCCACCAGCTTGGAAAAAGCTGACGATCCCATCGAACAATTGTGTACAGCTAAAGGTTATATATGTTATCGAGGCAGTCAACAAGATGTGCTTGACCGATATTACCAAGCAGCAAGGGCATATTCTGCTGATGTTATCGTGCGCATTACAGCAGACTGCCCGGTCATAGATCCCCTGGTCATAGATCAAACAGTAGCTGCGTTTTGGGGGTACGGAAAGAAAATGATTACAGAGACTGATGGACTCGTTGAGGTTGGATCACCAACGGAGATTTCATCACCCCCAAAATGGGATTTCGCTGCCAATCGCCTGCCACCTCCTTGGCAACGCACTTTTCCGATTGGTCTCGATACCGAAGTGAGCACTTTTTCAGCGTTGGAAAGAGCCTGGGAGGAAGCTACCCAAGCTCATCAACGTGAACATGTCATGCCATACTTGTACGAAAACGAAAACCTATTCCGAATCCTATTGGTTAACCACGATCCTGACTACGGACATCTTAGGTGGACCGTAGACACGGCGCAAGATTTGGAGCTCATCCGGGAGATATATTCCCGCTTTGAAGGCCGAGATGACTTTTCCTGGATAGAGGTGCTTGAACTGTTCAAGCAAGAACCTGATCTGGCTGAGATCAACCGAGGGGTGAGCCATCAGGATTATCGAGATGTCGATAGTCGATAAGATAGTTGAGAAATGCCTTGGAGTTTTAATTTAGGTCTGGGGGATGAGGATGCAAAATTTGTTTGCGGAGAACATTTAAGCTGCTGAGCTCAAAGTCTGGTTAAGACCATATTGGTAATTAATTAAAGGTATCTCAATGAAATGCAAAATGTCTTATATCCAAGGATTTTAATTTAATGACATTTCTGACCGTTTTCACAGCACCGAAACCCTTTACCGATCCTCATATCTCAATGATCCAGCGCAATGCGATCCAATCATGGATCCATCTTGGCCCACGAGTGGAAGTCTTCCTGATGGGAA
>JBFFIU010000091.1:0-11728 GCA_041556275.1 Anaerolineales bacterium
ACTCCGAAGAAGAGCTGAACTCCCTACTCAACCTGATCCTGGATGAATCAATTTAATACCCCATCCAGTAGATATTGATAGACTCTCTCCATCAAGCACGCTTGACAATGCCTGCAACATGTTTTTAGTGGATGCGGCACAGCTCGCCGCAGAATAGAAAATAGTAAGTTCAGTGATCATTTTGTTCCCTGAGAGATATTTCCATTGAGAAAACGATAGCCATATGCGAATCATCCTAAATGCACGCATTCATACCCTTGACAGCAATTTACCAGTCGCATCAGCGATAGTGATCGATAAAGATCGTATTCGAGATATTGGGGATCAGGAAAGGATCACAGCCAATTACGGTCATCTAGGTGATCAATTTGACTTGGAGGGGAGAACAATCATTCCGGGGTTGACGGACGCACACATTCATCTCGAGCAGTATGCTTTAGCTCAACAGAAAGTGGACTGCGAGACCACAACCATAAATGAATGTCTTGATAAAGTGGCTGCAAAAGTTCAATTTACACCAGCAGGCGAGTGGATCCTTGGTCATGGCTGGAACCAAAATGACTGGCCAGAGGGTTTTGGCCATGCAAAAGATCTGGACGCGATCGCCCCCCAAAATCCTGTCTACTTAACCGCGAAATCCCTGCATGCGGCCTGGGTAAATTCATCTGCAATGCGCTTAGCAAATATTTCGCAGGGAACAGCAGACCCTGAAGGTGGTCACATGCAGCGAGAAGATGATGGTACACCTACAGGGATCTTATTTGAAACCGCCATGTCTCTGGTAGCAGGGATCATCCCTGAGCCATCTCCTAACCAAGTGGCGCTCGCAATAAAAGACGCCCAAACTAAACTTTGGGAATTGGGGATCACTGGCGTTCATGATTTCGATCGCAGAAGATGTTTTGCCGCCCTTCAGAGACTCCATCAAGCAGGTGAACTGAAGTTGCGGGTGATTAAAAGTATCCCTTTAGAATCGCTCAACCATGCCATAGCGTTGGGTTTACGAACTGGATTCGGCGACGATTTCCTGCGGATAGGCTCAATCAAAGCTTTTTCTGACGGAGCTTTGGGCCCTCGCACAGCAGCGATGCTCCAACCATACGAAAGTGAAGCGGACAACCGGGGCATCTTGATGTTGGATTCAGAGACCCTGTTTGAACAAGGCCGTTCGGCGGTTGAGAATGGTCTCAGCCTGGCTGTCCATGCAATCGGAGATCATGCCAACCATGAGGTGCTAAAAGCTTATTCGCAGCTCAGGGAACACGAGCAGCAGTCCTCAGTGAATTCCACTCGGAGAGAACGACCACTTCGCCACCGCTTGGAACATGTCCAGATCCTTCACCCGGATGATATCCCCAGCCTGGCGTCATTGGATGTGATCGCCTCGATGCAACCAATTCACGCCACTTCTGATTATGAAGCAGCTGATCGCTATTGGGGTAACCGAGCCAGATATGCCTACGCCTGGCGTACTCTGCTCGATCAGGGGACTCTTTTGGCTTTTGGTTCTGATGCCCCGGTTGAATCTCCGAATCCCTTTTGGGGTCTCCACGCAGCGGTGACTCGCCGCCGCGCAGATGGATCACCTGGATCAAACGGCTGGTACCCAGAACAAAAACTAACCTTATCCGCTGCTCTGCAGGGTTTCACCAGCGGAGCAGCCTATGCCGCAGGTATGGAGGATCGCTTAGGAAAATTATCCCCTGGATATTTAGCTGATCTGATAATTTTGGATAAGAATATATTCAAATGCGAACCAGATGATATTCGATCAATTCGTCCACTCGGGACAATGATCGCCGGTTCCTGGGTTTACATCAAACCGGAGCTTGGCGATCTTATCTCAAGCGACGAACATCCCCCTCTCTGATCGTAAGCCCGATTTCATCCAGGTGCTCTAACAACGCCAGGACATAGCGGCGGCTTGTATTGAAGTGGTCCCGTACCTGCGCAGCGCTTAAGGTATCCTGGCTTCGAAACAGGTCTTCAAGCTCTGCAACCATCCGGTTATAATCCTCCCGCCTGAAGACCACTTCAGCGGATACCGGAACAAGGATATCCAATTCGACCAGCGCGTTGTAGACATCTCCACCAAGTTCAGCTTTCGTATCTTTGATCGAGGGGGGCGAAAATGGAGAGCTTTGAAATCGATCCTGCATCATAGAAACAGCTTGCTCTTGATGGGGAGAAAATTTAATTTCATGGTCCGGACTGGAGATGAGTGGACCAACTTCACGGATGCTTTCAACCCTGATCAAATTCCGGATCAGACTCGAAAATAAGCGCGGTGAAACATTTAAGCGGCTTTTCAGCTCTTCTTTTGGCATGCCACTGCGCAATGGATGTCTAATGTGATAATTTTCAACCTCATAAAGAGTCTCAGTACTTAATTGCTCCCAATAGCTGCTATTGGAGACCAAAATATCACTGTGAACCAAGAGTTCACCCTTCTCATCTTCAAGAATAACAAGAATATTGCGGCGGATTAACTCATCGATCGCCGTTTGGGCGTCACTCTCCTCCAGATTGGCGTGATTCGCTACCTCCCTCATGGGAGCTGCCCCCAGTGTCGCCAAAGATTGGATGAGAATATCCGCCGGTGTTCCCTCCGCCAACGATGCCAAACGTTCAATAAGTCCAGCAGCAAAGCGTTTGTGCCTGCCTTTTGGATTTGGGTCAACCACGATGCCACCACCGATCGTTTCACCCGGAGATGGACGTCTGAGGATATAGTGATCACCACGTACGGCAACTACCGGTTCTTTTGATTCTAATTGCAACCAGCCCTCTTCTCCTGGAGAAAGACGATCCTTTCCTAGTGTTCGCACCCGGGCTAAAACTTCTGCTGAGCCAATGAACAGCTTGACTTCCAGATTGTGCTTCAGCTGTGCTGAAGCATCTGGCAAAAGACGAAACCTGACATCCAAACGGCGTGTAGAACCATAATCACCAATATGGGCAACCACGTCACCACGTTGGATTTGATCGGTAGACACTCCGGTTATATTGATCGCTGTTCGACTTCCAGGTATGGCAATATTTTCTTTCTGCTTGTGTGTTTGCAATCCCCGGATTCTTCCGTGTAAGGTGCGCGGCAGGATTTCCACTTCTTCGCCCACCTTTAATTTCCCATCGCGAAGCGTTCCTGTCACCACAGTGCCAAAGCCAGCAATAGAGAATACACGATCCACCGGTAAACGAGGTCGCCTCAAATCTTGACGTGGGGGTCTCTTGGCTAATAAATTATCGAATTTCTCACGCAGGTCCGGAATACCTCGCCCATCCTGAGACGACACACGCACAATAGGAACATCTTCCAATACCGTACCCCGAAGAACTTCCCGTACATCTTCTTCGACCAGATCGATCCAATCCTCATCCTCGATTAAATCAATCTTGGTAAGGGCAATAACGCCACCTTCAATCTGCAGGATATCGAGTATAGCAAGGTGCTCACGCGTTTGTGGCATGACCCCTTCATCTGCGGCAATGACAAACAAAGCGGCATCGATCCCACCCACTCCAGCCAACATGTTCCCTATAAAATCACGGTGACCTGGAACATCAACGATTCCAACTGGTTCTCCGGAAGGCAAATCCATCCAGGCAAAGCCAAGGTCAATGGTCATTTGCCGTTCGCGCTCCTCTTTTAATCGATCTGGGTTCATCCCGGTTAATGCTTCAATCAGTGTGGATTTCCCATGATCGACGTGACCAGCTGTACCAATTACCTTCATCCGTAATCCTTACATAATGTGATGCAAATGAGAGATGGGAAGAAATCCTATTATCATGATTTCGCAGTCATCACCGCCTGCTTCCTGCAGTGCGCTCGAAAGCGGCAACCCAGTCGTGCACCATAGAGAGTAATGAATGCAGACGTCTTTCCGTATCCTCGGTCGTCTGTTGGATGAGATCCTGTACTTCCTGCACGCCTACATCAAGGTCTGACATTTGATCCCCCATTTTTTCCAAATTCCGTGACAGTTCATTTCGCTGTTCTTCTTGAGTCAGGGTGTAATTTGTCCACCTTTTTTGATCGTCGGCTTTAAAGGTAACCCATTCCCCTCGAAAGCGTTCTTCCGCCAAGCGTTGAACTTCGGTGATCTCATTTACACGTCTATCAACACGCTGATGTAGTTCTTCGATGGAATTCTTGATTCGCTTCACTTCACTATGTGTGCTATCCAATGATTGAAATTGCTTCTCGATATCACCGGATTGCCGATCGATCGTCTCAATATGGGTTTGCCATTCTTGCCAGGTGCGCTCGAATTGAACTTGCTGCAAAGCCTGTTTTTCGAGGAAAGCATTCTGTGCCTCCTGACGCTCAGAATCTTGCACAACAATCTCGCCCATACGACTCTCCAGTTTCCGCTGGTTTGCAGAATTCAATTCCATCTGTCCTCGCTGTTCATCTGCTCTTTTCCGTAATGCAGTTACTTCTCCTTGCAAATCCACAATCCGTTTAGCATCTTGTCGCCGCCCTTCTTCAATCAAGCGATACGAGCGCGTATATTCTTCTTCAGTACGTACGATATCTTGGATTTTGCCCCCCAATTCATCAATTCGACGAGATAATCGGGTTCCCTCCTCTGCCTGGGCTTGGATACTTCTTCGTAAACCCGCAATCGCTTCCAGCTCTTTGCGTGTATCAGCAATACTTGTATCAAGCGATCGCATCTCTACCCGGTGGATTTTTTCTACCTCCTGTTCTCGCGCTTTGGTTTGTTTATCGATCTCCTCAACCTGTTTGTTGATCTCGAGACGGTGTTGGATTAATGCCTCATCGTAATCGTCCATTCGACCAACGACGGCAGATAAGCGAGTTATCTCTCCATTGAGCTCCTTGATCTGTTGACGGGCACCGGAGAGGTTTCCCTCCAATGCCGTGATACGATCTTCTTGCTTGGCGATGATATCTTTATCCTTACGCCTTTCACCATCCAGCCACTCTAATTGTTTGAGAACCTGGTCAAATTCCATTTCTGACCTCCATTGAATTAAACCCTAAGGGAAAATGCAGTTTCAAAGGTCTGCGAATTATAGCATTAAGATTAGGGGGTAAATTGGCCTAAAACTGCCGGCAAATCTGTTAATAATTGGATTAACAGGTTGGGGAATAATCCCAGCAACAGCAATCCAAATAATCCAATCATCAAAAAGATAGCCAGAATTCTGGATTCATTCGCCAGCCACGGGTCATTCTCGAGATCAGTAACCATTGTGGATAGCGTTCTAAATGCAGCGATCAATAAACCAAAACTTCCCAGAATTGCTAATACAGCATTTTGAGGAGCTACTAACGATAAACCCTCGATCACGACCAATCTCATTGGAAAACTTGCCAACAGTGGAATCCCAGCCAGGCAGAAGATCGCCGCAATCACACTGGTTAAGATTATGGGGTATTTCCTGCCTACCCCTTTAAGATCCTTCAAGTCAAATCCATTTACATGACTTCTCAAGCCTGACAACGCTAATGCCCACACACCCAAACTAAGACCTCGAGTCACCAAACTAGCAAAGAATAACCAGCGGAATGATCCTCCTTCACCAAGGGTCGCCAACCCGATTATCATGAACGAAAAACCGATATCTAACATCAAAGCAAATCCCATCATACGAGCCAGATTTCGCTCAACAGAGGCCCAAATGCCAGCGGTTACAATCATCAATACTCCGACGCCTTGAAGCAAATCAGATGTATTGGGAGCGTTTTGCAGCCAGACAAATCGATCTAAAAATCCAAGGCCTAGAAGTGTCACTGCACCTGGTAGCAGCAGGAAAACAAATGCAGTCGGATAAGGTCTAGATTCTTGAGCTAACATAGGAATCCAGGTGTGAAAAGGGAAAACTGCCAGCAATAACCCAAAACCAATGGCCATTATCGCTGTTGCGATTACAACAATATCTTGATCACCAGTTCCAACCTCAAACCCCGCCAGCATGAATCCAGAAATTAATATGAAGGGCATGCCCATAGTTTGAAAAGACAAGTATCGTAACACTCCCCGCCCAGTCGCTCTACCAGGTGGAGATAAAATGGGGATGCTCACAAGGACAGCGATCTCTATGAACACCGCTGCAAAAAGGAATGGTTCAACAGCGATCGCTGCGGTAAGCAAAGCGATCATCCCCAATCCGAACGGCACAAACAACCTTCCAGATTTAGCGATTGGAGCTGCTCCAAACCACAAAGCAGCAATAAAATAAATTATGACCAGAGAGGGACGGTCGCTGGCAGAAAGAGTCAATCGGCGCCCCAACAAGATGAACGTATCCGAGAAAGGGATCGCCCATCTCCAAATGAATAGCTGCTCTTGAACTGGCAACCATGCGGCTAATCCAGCCAGCAGAGCAGAAATAATCGTACCCACCACTGCAACAAGAACTTTGTATCTTTGTAAGAAGAGCAAAATCAGAGCAATTATTAAAGGGAAAAGGATCCACAAGTAGGCGGCGTTCAACTGGTTTCCTCCAGTGTAGGAGCAGTTAACAAATATGCCCCCACTGCAGCCAATCCAAGCGTGACAGTTGCCAGTAGACCTGCGATCAAAATCGAGCTTTCTACTGCCGCATAGAGAATCTCAAAACCACCAAGAACCGTCAACAAACCCAAGATCACTCTAAAAGGTTTGGTTGTTAACCCGAGATGAAGCAAACCCAAGGCAATCATGATAATGCCAGCATACGCCTGGGATGTAGAAACCTCGGGAAATAACCTAACCATGCTAGCGCCAGCCGTAATTGCGAACAACCCCGCCATACTCGCAGCAAGAATGCGAAATATCACATTCGAAGCAATCAACGGCGATTCTTTCCATTCATCCTGCGGTACATTTGTCATTGCCAAACCTAACACAGCACCGGCCATCCAACCTGAAATTACCTTTACCACTGCAATTTCTATCGGCCAGCTGACTGCAACCAGAAAGAATACGCCAACATATTGAATAGAGATAAATGTTATGCTCAACCGCCAATCCCAGCTGATCAAGAGGAAAGAAGCAGTGATGAAAATCAAGAAGACGGCTGGTAATGAATAAGTATCGAAGATCATCCGCTAAAGCCCTATGCTAATCACTAATATTGCTAGGAATAGGACGATTGACAGAAGCGCCCAAATAATTCCCCCTTCTCCTTCTAGTACGGCAGTGATGAATTTGATGAACCTTGAATACAATTGGAAGACTGAACTGATGAACACAAATAACCAATTCAGAGAAAACAGAGAATATATCCACTTCACTATAAATTGAGGTACTCGACCCCCTCGATACTGCCAGAAGAAACCTAAGGAAGCAAGAAGACAGATCAATGGCCCAAGAAGCCAACCGGCCAGAGGTATATCGCCAAATTTTGGATTGATAATCCAGCTGATTCCAAAATGAGTCAGCGGCAACACTAATAAACCGATCGGGTAGAACACTTTTATCCACCGTTCGGTGCCAACAGGAAAATCTAGCTTTTGTGATGCGTGTAGGGCATACCCCAATAGAACAAGGATTATGGTAAGGAAGAAAAGCACCAAATAGAGACCAAAAGGCGCTACAAATAGACTTAAACCGTTCCACGCTGGTGTGAATGGCAAGGTCGATATGCCAAGAAGACCTAATAGTGCCACCCATAATGAGAACCGCTCCCTGACAGAAGCCAGAAATAATAACCCACCAGAGAACAATGCGGCCAAACCCCAAGCCATGCTGGCTTCTCCTGAGCCGCGGATAGCCCCTGCAATAACTATCGCGCTCATCCCCGTTACCCAAGCCTGTTGACCATCTGATTCGTCTTTCGCCAACCACCAGAATATACCTGAGAGAAGTGCCATTAACCCGATCGCAAGAAGTATCAGGGTTAAT
Organism: Anaerolineales bacterium; assembly: GCA_041556275.1. Taxonomy (GTDB): domain Bacteria; phylum Chloroflexota; class Anaerolineae; order Anaerolineales; family UBA4823; genus PFL25. Next base: position 7,863 of record JBFFIU010000091.1, read on the forward strand.
AATGTAGATTGCATTTCTAAAAATTCATTCTCAAAGCCTATGCGCACTAAAAAAACAAAAATTATAGCGGCAGAAACCATGCGATTTACAGTTCCCATGCTGCGTCGACGGGCCGGACTCCTAAAGAGCGACTTTTCCCCGGGAAGCACAGCTATCCGGAGCAAGGCTGCTACGACTATCAATACCAAGGCTGTTGTGGAGACCTGCTCAAGAATGAATCCCTCACGCCCACTCACTGCGACGACTCCCCCCAGAAGCAAAGACATCGTTCCGAGCAGTCGAGAGAAGAGGATTAAGACTAATCTTAGTCGAGTTTCATTTGAATATATTTGGGTCATTAAAATCAAAAAACCAATAAAATCAAACAAAGTCCAGGTCAACAAGAATGTCAGCAGATTTCCTGATAACAGAGCGATAAATCCTAACGCTGAGTAAACCAGGTTGCTCGCCCAATTCGACCAGTCGAGCTCTCGTGCGCGCACAACATCGGTGAAAATTGTTGCCAAGGATATCGTCGCTATTCCAAGGATAAAAAGCCAGGAAATTTGATCCAAATTCAAGATAAAGGTATTCGCAAGCAGCGAATCTGGCGTCCAAGTTCCAATTTGTATTCGAATTGGGAGTAGAAATCCGAGTAATAATATCCCCACCCAAGTCAACACCATGCCCACTGCGGCGATAAGCCAATGGTATCCAAAATCTGGTCGCAATAACCTAATAACCAGCATTATTGAGGCAGTCAATATCAATGCGCTAAGGACGATAAAGACGAGCATGTTATCTACTTATTCCACTAAAAATGAGGGCAATAAAGGACTGTTACAGCACAACTGCATTAGGTTCGCGGTGTAAAAAACATCCATTCCCGGGTTGTCCGAACCAATGTCCCTGATCGACAATGAGGTTTCCCCGTAAAAGCACTTTTTCGGGAAAGCCTACCAGTTCCCAATTCTCATACAAATTGTAATCCGTTCGGTGCTGAGCCTGCTTGTGACCATATTTAATGCTTTTCTCCGGGTCCCATATCACGATGTCGGCGTCTGAGCCGGGTAACAATGCACCTTTCTGGGGGTAGATACCGAAGATCTTTGCTGCGTTGGTGCTGGTCAACGCCACAAACTGATTAGGAGTGATGTGCCCGGCGCGTACACCATATGTCCATAAGATGGGCAGGCGGTCTCCTACTCCCGGGACACCGTTCGGAATCTTGGTGAAATCGTGTTTGCCTAACTCTTTTCCAGGAATGGCAACCTGCTTACCTTCATAATCAATCGGTTGTGTACCGTCAAAGAAGAATGGACAATGATCCGTACCGATGGTTTGCAAGGTGTTATCAGCAAGCGCATCCCACAAGCCATGGGTATCTTCCTGGGTTCGAACTGGTGGTGAGCAGATCCATTTGGCACCATCTGGTCGAAGTAAATCATCTTGAGTGAAGAATAGATACGGAGGGCAAGTTTCTCCCATGACGGGAATTCCATGTTGACGGGCGTACCGCAGCTGGTCTGCCTCACCTGCCTGGTTTACATGAACAACGTACAAGGGTGCTCCAGCCTGTTTTGAAAGAGCAGCACCACGCAATACAGCCTCGATCCCACCCCAACCTGGTCTTGTGCGCGCATGCCATTCAGGGGAGGTAAACCCTGCGGCAAGAGCTTCTGCAACCATCACCTCGATGACGTCACCGTTTTCTGCATGTAGCATTGTCAACATACCGTGTTGTTTGGCAATGCGGAGCACGCGAAATATCTCGCCATCCTGCAAACGCAAGCGACCGTTATACGCCATAAATACTTTCAGGGTTGTTATGCCCAGATTAAGAAGCGTTGGGATCTCCTGCTCTATTTTGTCATCCAGGTGGGTGATATTCATGTGGAAACCGAAATCGATAGCTGCTTTATTATCTGCTTTTCCATGCCAATCCGCAACAGATTGATGAAGAGTATCTCGATCTTGGGGAACGAAATCCATCACAGTTGTTGTCCCACCAAAGGCAGCAGCTTTATGTCCCGTGTAGTGATCATCCGAAGAGACCGTATCAAACATGGGTAGATCAAGATGCGTATGCGGGTCGATACCTCCCGGCATGACCAACTTGCCTGCTGCCTCTATTAATTCCGCTCCAGTCACATCGAGATTTTTCCCGATTGAGACGATCTTTTCACCCTCTATAAGAATATCCCCCTCGAAGTTCTCAGAGGCAGTGATTATTGTCCCAGATCTAACTAATATTGGCATTCTCCGCTCCAAGCAGGATGAGATGTCTATTACTGCCCCTGGATACCCAATAATGCGGCTAAAACTTCGTCCTCGAGTTCTACCTCAGGTTGATCCCCAATACCATAAGTTTGTTTCTTGTCTAATCTCTCACGCAGAGCAGTCCATAGAATCTGGCGGTCTTCGCTATGAACGATCAAATCATTGACAGTTTCTGCGTCTTGTAAGTACTCCCCTGTGGTGTAGAAAAATGTAATCCTGCGCCACTTGCCAGATGGTATCGGTGGCAACAGTTCTTGAAGTGAACCAATTTGAACTTTATAATATTCCTCATTCACGCGTGGATGGTCAGGTTGATCCTGCAGCAACTCAGCGCGAGTGGTCAATTCATGCCCCTTTACTTGAGCGATATATTGGATACGCCATTTATCAGCTCCGAATGACCCCGTCTGGTAGAAAGCAAGGTAATCAACCGCGATCACCTTTGGGGCTGTCTTAAGGGGAATGCGATACCAACCAAATAAGCGCGCGATCTCCAGGTCGCGTAGCTGGGTCATCACGGCGACCAGGATAAGCGCATCAGGACTGATTATTCTTCCCATTACTATTCCTTGAAGGGGAAAAACATATCAACGAACAGAATTTGAGAACTCAACCAAAAAATGTTCAAAACCCTGCTAAGTCAAACCAACCTGGGCATTATATTCTTTGATCAAAGTGTCGATATCCTCAACCTGGGACTGCACATTCGTCCAATATTGTGAGTCATACCACTGAGCCATAATTTCTTCGTAAGATTTGCCTTGTTGTTCCACCCAAGTGAAGTACTTGAGATTATGAATGCGACGGCGGTCAACATAACTCAGCTCAATCATATTGTCAGTAGTTACGCCTTGTAAATATCTGGCGAAATCAGCCGCTGCATTTAATTCTTGGTATTCACCAAATTCATCGTGCATTTCAACCAGACGACTCCCATAAAGCTCCATCGAATCAGTCAAAATAGTAAGCACAATATCACTTTCACCCATCTCAAAATATTTGGCAAACTTGATCGACGAAAGCAGATTTGAAATACCTGAGAAACCAAGCAGATCCAGATTGTTGACAAAATCCTGATCTACGCCTTGATCGATTAGATAAGCACGTCCAGCCGGTTCGTTGAATAAACGCGCCAGGTTGACGACAGCAGCATCGTCAATTGCAACCACCAGGTCAGTATTTTTCACATTGTGCACCCAAGGGACATGTTTATCCCCGATTCCCTCAATTCGATGCGACCCGAATCCATTTTCCAACAAAGTCGGACATTGCAGGGCCTCGCTGGCTACAATTTTACTGGTTGGGAAAACTTGTTTCATGTAATCACCACTGGCTATTGTCCCTGCGGAACCTGTTGCCGATACCATTCCCCGGTAATGATCCTTAGATCCGGATACCTGGTTTACAACTTCTTCCATCGCATGACCCGTTACTTCATAATGCCAAAGATAATTACCAAACTCTTCAAACTGATTGAAGATCATTAAATCTTCACCGGATGATCGCAGCTCCCAACACTTATCAAAGATCTCCTTAACGTTCGATTCGCTTCCCGGTGTAGCGATCACCTCTCCAGCAATATCGGCCAACCAATCGAAACGTTCTTG
>JBFFIU010000092.1:0-11669 GCA_041556275.1 Anaerolineales bacterium
AGTCATCCTGGAGAAGTTACCTAATCTGGCTGATGGAGATGCAACTCTGTCTATTGTTACTGTGGGTGAAGGGGACAGGGTTGTTGATGCTAATGGTGAGGTAGTCACACTCGACCCGAGCTCAGATCCACCGTTGATGTTGATCCCTGCTGGAGGAGGAGAACCTATCCCCTACCTAGACGGTGAATTCGAGATGGATCAGCTGAGGGCAACCTTCAAACTGCTGCCCGGTCTTTTATGGTCAGACGGAACCCCCATGACCGCCACCGATTCTGTTTACGCCTTTACCTTGCTTGCTGATCCGGATACCCCGGGATATGGATATAAATTCACCATTGAGCGCACAGCCTCCTATGAAGCGATCGATGATATTAATACAGTATGGACCGGGCTGCCGGGTTTCAGAGATGCTGAATACTTCACCAACTTCTTTGGACCAGCACCAGAGCATATTTGGGGCAAGTACACCGCAGCTGACTTACTCACAGCTGAAGAATCTCACCTAAAACCAATCGGATGGGGACCCTATATGATCAAAGAGTGGATCAAAGGTGAAAGCCTCACCCTGCATAAGAATCCCAACTACTTCCGCGCCGCAGAAGGCTTGCCGAGATTTGACATACTTGAAATACGCTTTGTCGGCGAGAACTCCAACCTCAATATTGCCGCCCTGCTGTCTGGTGATTGTGACATCATCGACCAGTCCGCAGTTCTGGCGGATCAAAGTCAAGTGCTCCTCGACCTGCAGAACGCTGGCCAGTTACAGGCCAGCTTCACCACAGGTACTATTTGGCTGCATGTTGACTTTGGCATCCAGCATGTTGACTATGATGATGGTTATCAGCTGGGTGTGGATCGACCCGATTTCTTCAGCGATGTACGCACTCGCCAGGCTTTTGCCATGTGCATGGACCGCCAGGCGTTGGTTGACGATATCTTTTTAGGCCAATCAATTGTGATTGATTCTTACCTCCCACCGCAGCACCCGCTGTACAACCCGGATGTGCGCCAATATGACTTCGATGTAGATGAGGGGAGCGCCTTACTGGAGCAGGTAGGGTGGGTGGACGAAGACGGCGACCCGGGAACCCCACGCGTCGCCCAGGGTGTGGTAAATGTTACCGATCGCACCCCATTGGTGGTCTCCTACGGTACCATAGCACCATTTCCTGTTTTCGAGCAGGTCGCAGCTCTAATTCAAGAAACCCTGGCTGAGTGTGGTATTCAGGTCAATACCGAGTTCTATACCTTTTCTGAGTTATTTGTTAATAGCCCGGAGGGAGAGGTCGTCGGCCGCCTCTTCGATTTAGTCCAATTTTCTTGGATTTCTGGTGTCGTACCACCCTGTGACCTTTACATTTCCGGACTAATTCCTGGGAATGCAGGTGAAGAGTGGGTTTCGGTCCAGGATGGCATCATGCGTACCTTCGGTGAAAGTGGTTTGGGTGGTCTGAATATTTCTGGTTTCGTCAATCAGGAATATGACCACGCCTGTAACAGGGCATTGAGTTCTTTACCGGGACAGCCGGAATATGAAGCCGCTCACCTGGAGGCGCAGCGCATCTTTGCCGAACAGCTGCCTGTGGTTCCATTAACATTAGGGCTAAAAATGGCTGCCACGCGTCCCGATTTGTGTGGTTTCATTGTAGACCCATCCAACAATGCCCAGTTCTGGAACATCGAGGAGTTCGATTACGGCGAAGGCTGTGACGAATGAGTCTGTGTCCGAGAAACCGAGTTTCTCACAGAAACTCGGTTTCTAAACAACTTTAATGTCATTGGAAACCCCGGAGGGGTGAGGAATCAATTATGCGATAGTTGGTACATGATCTAATAAGTAATTGCTTCAACTAATACTCGAGAGATTTCTCGCGAAGCCTGTGCTGAGAGAAGCCAAAGGGCTCGAAATGAAACGATCAGAAATCAAAGTCGAAGATTTACCACCAAAGATTTCGAAGCCTGCTTGATTGATTACGAACTTATAACAATAAATTCGCGAAAATTCGTGTAATTAGTGGATAATATTTATTCCCCCAGTCGTATGCGAGGATTCAACCCTGCGTAGAGCAGATCCGCACCCAGATTGGCCAATGCGAATCCCAGCACAGTGACCAGGATGACTGCCTGCAGCAGCGGCAGATCCCGCCGATCGATGGCGAAGATCATCAAACGTCCCAAACCGGGGTAATTGAAGACATTCTCGATCACCACCAACCCGCTAATCAACCAGCCGATGCTGATGGCGATCACCGTGATGGTCGGCAGCAGTGCGTTGCGCAGCACATGTTTCCTGACCACTGTGCGGCGCGGCAAACCCTTCAAGTCAGCCGTCCTGACATAGGATTGCTTGAGTTCTTCGACCACACCTGAGCGGGTCAGGCGTGCGATATAGGCCAGTAGCACCAGCGTGGCCGTGATGGCTGGAAGGATAAGCATCGGCAGCGCTTCCAGGAAGGTGGCATCCGGGGAAATGGATGAGTTGGCTGGTAGGTAAGGCAATCCCAAATCCCGCAGCCCGAAAGAAAAAATCTGGATCAGCACCAGCCCGGTGACGAATTCGGGTAATCCGACCACAGCCAGTGATCCTATGTTGACCGCGCCATCGATTGCTTTGTTCTCGTTTAACCCGGCGATCACGCCCAGGAACACCGCCAGGGGGATCGCGATCAGTAAAGTGACCACCGCCAACATGAGCGAGTTACCCAGGCGTTCCATGACCAGGGGGAAAATCGGTTCTCCGGTGCTGTAGGAAGTCCCCCAATCTCCGCTTAAGAAATCCCCCAACCAGGTCAGATATTGGACCGGCAGCGGCTGGTTTAAGCCCAAGTCCTGGCGGCAGGTTTCGATCGCCCCCTGACCGGCTTCCCGTCCCAGCATGATGCGGCACACATCTCCTGGCAGCCATTGTGTGACCAGGAAGACCAGTAGTGAGGTCAGCAAGACCGTCAGTGTTAAGAAGCCGATCCGTCGCAGGATGTAGCGTGACATGACTTAGTTCGTGAAACTCGAGTTAGGCGAATTTATTTGTTTTTGCAAACTGGATAGCTCCTCCAGCGGAATATGGCAGTAGATGCGTTTTCCCGTCTTATCGTCTATTTGCCAGGGAGGGGACTGCGTGGCGCATATTTCATCCAGATAGCGCGGGCAGCGGGTATGGAAGGGGCATCCTCCGGGGTGATCGACCGGGTTGGGGATGTCGCCTTGCAGGTGAATCGGCGCGCTTTTTAGAGATGGATCAGGTAAGGGTATGGCGGCGAGCAGGGCTTCTGTATATGGGTGGTGGGGTGCATTAAAAAGCTCGCCGGGTTCGCTGACTTCCATCAAAGTGCCTAGGTAGATTACTGCGATCTGGTCGGACACGTAGCTGACCACCGCCAGGTCATGTGAGATGAAGAGCAAACTGGATTGATGATTGCTTTGCAGTTCGCCGATCAGGTTGAGGATAGCTGCCTGGACGGACACGTCCAGGGAGGATACGGGTTCATCCAGGACCAGCAATTCAGGGTTTGAGGCGAATGCCCTGGCGATGGCCACGCGCTGCAGTTCGCCCCCACTCAGCTGTCCGGGCAGGCGTCCGGCGTACTCGGGGGGCAGCTGTACCGCCTGCAGCAGAGTCGCCACTTTTGCATCTGCTTCGGCCTTGGAAAGGTTCAATAACCGCAGCAATGGCCTGCGTAGTGATTCTCCGACCGTCAGATACGGATTGAGCGCCCCTTCCGGATTTTGGAAAACCATTTGCAGCAGACGTAACGTCTTCAGTTCGCGCTGGGAAAGTTTATCTGGCAGGGGTAAGGTGAGTAGATCGATCGAGCCTTCGGATTTGCCAACAAGGCCCATCACTGCCCGGGCGATGGTCGTCTTCCCGCTTCCGCTCTCGCCGACCAACCCCAGCGTCCTGTTGGGGGAGATCTCGAGATCGACGCCATCGACTGCGCGCACCTTTTTACCCGGCTCTCGTCGCACCCACTCGCCAAACGAACGACGCAGAGGGAAGTGGACTTTGAGTTCGTCTACTTCTAATGTGGGTGATTCACGGAAAGGGGATGATCTTTGTGATTCTCCATTATGGGAGAGCTGCTTGGCGCTGATGGTTCCCTCTTCGATTTCACTCCAGCGATGGCAGCGGGAGGACCTGCTCTTTCCTGCGGGGATTAGCGGGGGTCTGGTCTCGCAAATCTCAATGGCGATGGGACAGCGGGTGCGGAAAATACATCCAGGGGGACCCTTTCCAATGGCCGGGATCTGTCCTGTGATCGTCCGCAGCTGAATGCTATCCTTGGTATCACCCAGCTGGGGCAGGCTGTCTATTAATCCCTGGGTGTATGGGTGTAAGGGCTTGCTGAACAGATCTTGTGTGGCTGCATCTTCAACCAGTTCGCTGGCGTACATGACCGCCACCCGGTCGCAAACCTGGGCCACCACACCTAGATTGTGGGTTACGTACAGCACTGCAGTATCTCGATCATGCATCAAGTCATTGATCAGGTCCAGGATTACTGCTTGCGTGGTGACATCCAAATTAGAAGTGGGTTCGTCGAGCACCAATAGTTGAGGTTCGGTGCACAGCGCCATAGCGATCAAAACTCGCTGCTGCATGCCGCCGCTGATCTGGTGCGGATATTGATTTGCGGTTCGTTCTGGGTCAGGTAGGCGTACCCTATCTAACCATTCAATGGATCGCTGTCGTGCATCCCCCGATTCGAGACCGAGCTGGTGATGTAATGTCTCAGCCAGCTGATCGCCGATGCGCATGGATGGATTGAGGGAGGAGAGAGGATTTTGCGGGACCAGTGTGATCGCTTTACCCCACACATTGCGCATTTCAGCCTCATTCAATTCCAGCAAATTTGTGTCCTGAAGCAAGATCTCTCCGCTGCAGATGCCACCTTTCTCGCCCAGGTAGCGCATTACCGCCATGATCAGTGTCGTTTTTCCGGAGCCGCTCTCGCCTACTAATCCGTATATCTCTCCTGAATTAATTCTCAAAGATACTTCATGGACTGCCTCTAACCAGACGCCGCCATGCTGGTAAGCGACGGTTAACTGATTGATGTCTAATATAGGTGCATTTCCAAATTTATCCATGAGAAGGCCTGAACCTATTCATTCCCCTTTGCTTGCAGGACACGCTTCATGCCATCAGCCAGCAGGTTGATCCCGATCACGACGATCGAGATGGCCGCTGCCGGAAAGATGATCGCCCAGGGGATTTGGCTGGCGTATATGCGCGCTTCTTTGACCATTAACCCCCAGTTTGGGCTGGGCGGTTGTACACCAACGCCAAGGAATCCCAAAGAAGCCACCAGAAAGATAGCATACGAGAAGCGCAGGGCCGACTCTACGGATAATGTTGGCAGTACGGAGGGTATGATCTCGCGCAACAGGATGTAGGATTGTGATTCTCCGATCAGACGAGCGGCTTCGACGAATCCTTGGGGTTTAACGGCCAATACGACGCTGCGCACAACCCTGGCAACGATGGGTGTGTACACCACAAAGATGACGATCAAAATGCTGTTTTGCGATCGACCAACTGTTCCCAATAAAAGCAGAGCCAGTAACAATGCTGGTAAGGCAAGCAGGCTATCGAATACGCGCATGATCACTTCGTCGAATATACCACCCCGGTATCCCGCCAAAAGACCGAGAAGGGTACCGGCGATGACCGCCAGTAGTGTGCCCAATCCAGCCAGCAGCAATATCTCGCCAGCCCCCAGCAGAACCCGGCTGAACACATCCCTGCCCAGGTTGTCGGTGCCGAACCAGTGAGTTGAACTCGGCGGCTGACGGGCATCACTGGCGATGATCTCATTGGCTCCGTAAGGTGCGATGAAGGGTCCCAAAATGGCGACCAGGATGAACAGCAAGGTGATCGTTGCGCCAATTGCCGAAGTTGGACTGGAAAATAATCTTCGCGCGAATAGCAATAAGCGCCGCCACCAGGACGGCGCGGCGCCGAGGCTTAGATCAGTTGACCTCTGTCCTGTCGTCACTGTTATTGAGCAGCTAAGCGAACCTGAGAAAGATCTGAGCGTCCCGGGAACGGTTTCATTTGAAAATCTGTGAATTTTTCGCTGATCGCTCCCAGTTGAGAGAAGAAGTAGGGTACGAGGATCGGACCGCGTTCGATCAGCATGGTTTGGATCTGGTTGTAAGCCTCAACACGTTCTTCTTCGTTCATCGTCGTGCCGGCTAACCTTGCCAACTGGTCGAACTCGCTGTCACAGAAATGAGATTCGTTCCAGTTTGCCCCGCATGTCAGCATCGTATTCAGATACCACTGGGGATATGAGCGATGACCCCAACCGGTGATCCCGAGATCCACCTCTAGCCATCCATTATCCCCATAATACACACTTTCCGGTTCTACGAATACTTCTACATTAATGCCCGCTTCAGACCATTGATCCTTTAGCACCACCGCAAGATCGGGGCGGTTAGCAGTGTCTGGCATGTGCAGTTCTAGGTCGATGCCGTCCGGGAAACCTGCCTCCGCCAACAAGTCGCGCGCAGCGGCGACATCCCTCTCTGGCAGGGGGGTCTCTTCAGAATAGTATTGGGAGTAGAGAGGCCCGATAGGGTTGTCCCGGCCGAGGGAGCCGTAACCTTGCAGTACGAGGTCGAAGATCGCCTGCCGGTCTGTGGCCAATCTTAATGCCTGCATCAGGCGTGGGTCATCACCTGGTGGGCGGTCAGCGCGCAGCCGCACGACGTCAAAACTATTTGCCTTAGCTTCGAGGGGGATTATTCCTTGCTCACCGATCAAGGTGTTGAACAGATCGGCGGACAACAACATGACCAGATCAACCTGACCACCTCGTAACGCCTCGACCTGGGCCACTTGATCGTTGAAGAAAATGAATTCTACGCCCTCGAGCTTGGGTCGCTCCGGATCGTAGTAATCCTCGTTGGCTTTAACGATCAATCGATCTTCCGGACTGTAGGAAGCAATTTTGAATGGTCCCGTGCCGTTGAAATCCGCTCCCGGTACTGGTGTATCTGCTTTCAGTACTAGAGCATGATTATCGCTTAAATCGAATAAGAAGAAAGGATTAGGTTCTTTCAGTATGAAGGTAACCTCGAATTTGCCAGTTGCTTCGATGTTCTCGATATTGCTGTAGAGGTTCTTGGTTGGTGAATCGACATTAGGGTCACGCAGTCGGTTGAAGGTCCAAACCACGTCATCCGCCGTGAACAACGTCCCGTCATGAAAGGTCGCATTTTCGACCAGCGTTAATACATAGGTCTTCCCATCCTCGCTGACCGTCCATTCTTGCGCCAGGCGTGGGGCGATGGCGTTCTGTGGAGTAATATCGACCAGGTAATCATAGATGCTGTTGGCGACGATCACCTCCGGATCAGATGAGATAAATGCCGGATCAAGCTGCACGATCGGCTGCATGGCGACCCGCAGTATACCTTGTCTCTCTGTGACTTCAGCGGGCGTGGGAGCCGTTTCAGGACTTGATGCGCAGGCCTGGATCAAAAGTGCGATCGCAAGCAGTAGCACTGCTACATGAACACTTCGCTTCTTAGCTGCATTTTCTGGGTTGGAAAACACGATTCCTTCCTCCTGGGTATGACACTACTACTGAATCGATCTAGAAGATGTCAATTGATGAGCGTTCTTTTAAAAAGCAGGATCTAATAATTTAACAATAATAGTATTCGGGATAATTGTATATACCCTTGATGGAATCGGGTGATTGTTATTGCCGCATTTAGTCCCGGCGGCATCCGATTATCTTAAAAACTTATGACGATCCTTATCTTCAAACCCTTACTCATATATATATCGATCTTTGATTTATCTCATTCAGTTGCTAAGTAATGATTAACCGATCAAAGTGTGGAACCTTTTCATCTCAAATTAATTAAGGTTGATGGACTTTTGACTCTGATCATTGAATCGATCAACCATCGCACGCATGAAAGCGATCTCGCGGCGATAAATCTGGTTGGCACTATTAAGCAGATCGAGCGCAGAAGCCGAGGTTAACAATTCTTGTTTCTTCTCCGTGGGTATCTGCAGTAGTACGGCAGATAAATGTGCCAGAATCAACGGATCACCTGGGAGGTGCTCTGGATCCAGATCGATTTCCTCTACTTCGTTTAAAATGTGCATATACTGTTTTACTTTAGGGACTAAGCTCCCCGCCACTTTCAATAATTGTTCGGAATCGCCTTCATCCAACGGGTAGTATTCCACATTCCCGATCAGGTAAGGCGAATCATAGTTTAAGGAGATAATACGGAAGCGGCGCTCGCCCACGGAAGTGATATTCATCCGCCCATCGCTCAACTTTTGGACTTCAACAATTCGTGCCGTACATCCAATAGAATGAGGTTGTGCCAGGGGACCCAACGCTTCTTTACCATTGCGAATTAACACCACACCAAATGGTTCCTTTTCTTCCAGGCAATTGTTGATCATTTGCTTATACCGATCCTCAAAAATATGCAGTGGAAGTGGCATACCTGGAAATAGAACTGTGTTAAGGGGAAATAATGGAAGCTCAAACATATGTAATTATTATACCTCTCTGCAGATCGCCATGGATGTATTGCTGGTTCTTAATGTCTGGATGCCAGTATTTATTCTGAAATTGAATGGTTCAGGCTATAATCCAGGGAACTTTGAGTAGAGGAGAAATAATGTCCATGGTTCAATCCCAGGCTGATTACAGCCATAGACAGGCTCGCCTAACTACAGCTTTAAATAATTATGAACAATTGGATGCGATCGCTTTAAATGCTGGTCCCAGTTTGACGTACTTGACTGGGTTGGAATTCCACCTGAGCGAAAGACCAGTTGTCGGGTTGTTCGCACCTGATACATCACCTGTTATCATCCTGCCGGCGTTAGAAGCTGGAAAATTGCTTAACTTGTCTTATCCGGTGCAGCACTTTGTTTATGGTGAGGATCCTGACAAATGGGGATCGACTTTTCGAGAAGGTCTACAAGCCGCACATCTCTCTGAGAAGCGAGTTGGGATCGAGCCAGGCCAGATCAGATTCTTGGAAATGAGTCTTCTGGAAGGCGCATCTTCAACGACGAAATTCATACCTGGCGATGCTTTAATGGCGGAATTGCGCATGGTGAAAGATGAGGTAGAGCTATCCAACATGCGCGCCGCGGTTGCGGTTGCCCAAAATACCCTTAACAGCATAATGCCGGTTATCAAACCAGGGCTTTCGGAACGAGAACTTGCGGCTGAGATCACCGCGGGTCTTCTCCAGAGTGGTTCTGACTCGCAGCTTCCTTTCGCGCCCCTCGTAGCTTCCGGACCCAATAGCGCCAACCCTCACGCTTTCCCGGGCGAACGTCGTCTGGCCGAGGGAGATATGTTGATCCTGGATTGGGGGGCAAACATTGGCGGGTATTTCTCCGATCTGACACGTACCTTCGCTGTGGGTAAACCGGAAGATGAAATGAGGCATATCGCTCAGATCGTTCTGGAGGCGAATGCAGCTGCGCGGGAGGTTGCTAGACCAGGAATTCCAGCGGAGGCAGTAGATCGCGCCGCGCGCAAAGTGATCGAAGCCGCGAGTTATGGAGAGTACTTTATACACCGCACGGGTCATGGATTGGGATTAGAAAGTCACGAAGCGCCTTATATCCGGGAAGGCAATAGCCTGGAACTGGTGCCTGGAATGACCTTCACCATCGAGCCCGGGATATACATACAGGGACGCGGTGGAGTACGCATTGAGGATGATGTCGTCATCACGAATGATGGATTGGAGAGCTTCAGCGATCTGCCAAGAGAATTGAGAATCCTTGGGGATTAATAAGCGATCTCAGATATCTAGAGATTCTGTAAACTAAATATTCAACTGGCGAAAGATGAAAATCATATTTAACTGTCAGATCCTTGAGCGAAAGATCAGTAGGGCAAAACTTTAGGGTAGATCATGAAGCGTGATTTGATTCTGGTTGCCATCGCCATGTTCGCCTGGGGGTTGGGTGAAGGCATGTTCCTTTATTTTCAACCCCTCTACCTGGAAGAATTAGGCGCTAATCCGATCATGATCGGCACGATTTTAGGCGGGTTCGGATTGGCGATGACCGTTTCCCACATCCCTGCTGGATACCTGGCTGACCGTGTCGGGCGTAAACCGCTCATGGTAGCGGCCTGGATCACGGGATCTATTGCCACCTGGACGATGGCTTGGGCGAATTCATTGCCATTGTTCGTGGTTGGCATGATGCTTTATGGGATCACGCTGTTTGTGATGTCTCCCTTGCAGAGTTACCTCACCGCTGCCCGTGGCAATCTCTCGGTTGGCCGGGTGATCACTCTCGTGTCGGCCAGTTACAATCTTGGAGCGGTGATTGGACCCTGGTTGGGTGGTCAGGTGGGGGAACAGTTGGGCTTACGGCAAACTTACTTCATCGCCGGATCGATCTTTGTGCTGTCAACAATTGTGATCTCGTTTATTCGTCGCCAACCTGTAGAACGCTTGGCAGCAACCGGTGAAAGTAGACGCTGGTTCTATTCACCGCGCTATTTAATCTACATGGGGGTGCTCTTCCTGGCAATTTTCGCCATGTATCTCCCCCAACCATTGACACCGAATTACCTTTCTAATCAAGGTGGCTTGGACCTGAGCCAGATAGGGATTCTATTCTCGGTCTCAAGCATCGGGGTGGTAGTGATGAATCTGGTTCTGGGTTCATTACCCGCTCTACGTGGATTTTTGTTTGGGCAAATCGCGGTGGGGATCTTTACCCTTATCTTATGGTTGGGCAGTGGATTGTCATGGTATCTGGTCGGTTTCTTCTTGTTGGGTGGTTATAGGACTGCGCGCAATCTCGGCATGGCACAAGTGCGTGAACTGGTCCCTTCAGCCAAGATGGGTCTGGCATTTGGTCTTTCAGAAACGGTTAGTGGATCGGCGGTAATCCTGGCACCTCTTCTGTCAGGGTACCTGTACACCATCAATCCAACTTTAATGTATACGGTAGGGTTGGGACTTATCCTGGTCTCGCTTATCATGTCTGCTCGATTTTCCCCTCAACCTGGGGACCGGCATGAAGAACAAATCGTATCCGAAAATCTATCTCCTCAAGGCGGTCAAACAAGTGATTTTGAATGAATCATCACTGAGATATTATAGTAAGAATGCGTATGAATCTATCATTTAACTGGAACAAAAGATTGTCACCATGACCGATTTCTACGATCTGGGCATTAACATCATCATCTACATTCAGAATCTGGGGATTTGGTTGATAACACCAATGAACTTTTTCTCATTCTTGGGTACGGTAGAATTCTACCTTTTTGTCATGCCCTTATTGTATTGGTGTTTGGATGCGAGCTTAGGGCTTAGGGTTGGGTTGATACTGATGCTCAGCAGTGGTATTAATTTCATCCTGAAATTGTCCTTTCACACCTCACGCCCGTTTTGGTACAGTCGTCAGGTGGAAAGTTACGCATTTGAGAGCTCTTTTGGTCTGCCCTCTGGACATGCTCAGAATTCTGCGGCGGTATTTGGCCTGATTGCCGCCATCGTAAAAAAAAGATGGGTGTGGGCGTTGTCTCTCGCTTTAATCTTTCTGATCGGAATCTCACGCCTATACCTGGCTGTACATTTTCCTCAGGATGTCATCCTTGGTTGGATGATTGGTTTTGCACTGGTTTGGGCTTTCCTGCACCTTGAGA
>JBFFIU010000093.1:0-11566 GCA_041556275.1 Anaerolineales bacterium
AACGCAGACATTGGAAATAAATTCTGATACAAGGCATTGTCACCAGGAGATCTGTTCCGATACAGGCATTGGAAAGAACAATTCCAATATATGGCTAGGGGAGCCCCGGAACAAGTCCGGAGTAAACTAAGGAGCAGGGGAAATTGGAAAGAGCAATTCCAATACAAGCCCCGATAGACAGGGATTGGCACATTGGAAAGAGATGTTCCAATACAGGGCGTGGGAGCAAGGGTCATTGGAAAGAGCAGTTCCAATACAAGGCAGGGGAGCGAGGGAGCCAGGGACATTGGAAAGGGCAGTTCCAATACAAGCATTGGAAAGGGCAGTTCCAATGCAGGCGGTTGTGTCCCGGGATTACAAATCCCGGGAGAGCCCCGCATCAAGTGCGGGGTAAACTAAGGAGCGGGGGAGATAGGGGATTGCAAATCCCGGGGGAGCGAGGGTTAGGCGCGTAAAGCTAGAACTCGATTCTCCTCATGAAAAATTCTCTCTACAGTTTCTGAAAACTAGGCCAATGGGTAGTGAAGAAGCGTGACCAAAGTATCATCAGGATTGTGGGAATGATTCCAAAGGTAAACAGGACCCCATAGACCGCCACCGCGGAGACGGAAGCATTGGCCTGCAGATAGGCAGTAATAGCAGCGACGAAGAGATTTGCCAGGTAATGGACGATCATAGCGGGCAGCAGGCTGTCGGTCTTGAGCGTAACATAGCCATAAAATAGGCCTGTGATGGCTGCCCATACAATATTACCTACCACCCAGATCGGTGGATTGCCGTTGAGGACTGTGAAAATATGCAATGCGCCGAAAACCAGGGCGCTGAAGATGATGGATTTGTTCTGGTCGTAGATGCGCAAGAATGCCGCCAGGACCACGCCACGCCAGAGAATTTCTTCAGGAATCGTTGTGAGCGAGATTAACCAGCTGTTAGAGTGTGGTGGCAGTTCGTTGGCCAGCACGAATGATCTGCGAATGAAACTCCCCTCAACTGGCAAACCTTCCATCAAACGGTAAACCAGCACACCCGCAGTCTGCGATAAAGCGATGATCAAGTAACAGGACAACCCCAACAGGATCAATCCTAGTAGTGGTCGCATCTTGGTTAGGCGGATTTCAGATAGGTATTCGCGATAGGTATGCCCTTTTCCAGGGAAACCCAGCACAAAAGGTGCCACGATGAAAACCATCAAGAGGTTAGCCAGCAACGTTGGCCAGGGTGCCTGAACTTGAGTTTGATCTTCCAATTGAAGGATCCAGGAAAGCACAATTATGACCAATATGTTGCATAGGAACCAGAAAAAGAGAATCAGGAATGAGAAAAGCCAGGGTCTTCTGCTCAGAGAAAAAAGGGATTTCATACGTGGGTGGTCTTTAAGCTACATAATCTGATTAAGCGCCTAAGGACTCGAAAGGATTATATCAATATTTCAGAACCACTTTTTCAACGGTCTGTTAACTTTTACGGAAGATTATTTGGGGTAAAGCACATATAAAAATCAGCAATTCAAATACTTGACAGGATTTAGACTGCCTTTGCTGATATAGTGGCTGATATCACCAAAGATATAATGGGATAAATCGTCAGCAACTTCACCATCAAATCTCCACCGTTTTTTGGTTTTCATCTCTTTGTCTCTTGCTGGAACCTGAAACCAGCGATTAATTTTGTAAACTTCTCTTACAACATGGCGGTAGACCGAGAAAGCGTACTTGGCTTTGTTTCTTCTTTCTCCCAGGACCCAATTTCCCCGGGAAATTTCGTATAAATCATCTGCATTCATTCCGATTTTATATAATCTGTTGACTCGAACCAGAATGCAAGGTTCACTGATATCAATCCTTTTGGCAGCATACTGAGCAATGATATCACTGGCGGTCATGTATCCGCGTTCTTCAGACTCACGTCCCTTAACTAAATTCGTCAATCCTTCAATCTCTAAGAAATCGACAAAATCGAGAATCGCTGCCTCGACTTCAAGCGCTTCATTTTCGGATAAGCCATGCCGCAAAATGATATGCTCCACTTCTTCCCCCCGTCTTCGGATTGCTCTGATTTTGTTTAGCTTATCTGAGCGATCAGGATTTGCTAATGCGAAATTCAGGTGGGGAAAAATTCTGTTCCCTGTTCCTTTCCCCACGTAAAAGATTTCATCATTGATTGGATCTTTGAGAAGGTACACGTAATACTTCAATTGATCAAATACTGAACTTGGAAACTCCGAAATTTCTTTCATATATCAACAAATTTCCCGCATTAAAGGTTTCGGTTCATTGATGTGCAACATATCGCACTTACAAACGCTTCCATTCATCGGCAAGTATACAATTGGAAACACAATTTTGCCCCGCGCGTGATGGTGAAGCAAGCCATTGCGCGGCTGCAGCGCCAAGGGGTATTTGACCATCACGGACGTGCATGAAGGCCGCCCTTGCGCCGTGCTGTGGGAGCTGCCTGGGGGTGAGGTACGATAAATGGCCCCGCAAACTATTCTATCGAGTTGGGTGAGCTGGGGAAATCAATTCATTTGCAAGGTCCTGCCGGGAAGATGGGCGCGGATAATTCCTTGCGGATAGGGATGGAAAAGCAACTCAAAACTGAGTTAGAATTACTCCTTGTAATCACTGAAAACTTTCTCTAAAAGCGGCTTGATCTCGGGAATGTCCTTCTTGACGACCCCCCAAACAATTTGATAATCCACATTGTCATATCCATGAATGATACGATCGCGCATACCAGCCATCGCCTTCCAGGGGATCTCAGAATATCTTGTCCGAACACTGTCCGGTATTCGCTTACTGGCTTCACCGATGATCTCCAGCGCTCGAACGACCGCAAAATTGATGCGGAAGTCAGTCTCGAATTATTCATAGCTGATGCCTTTAACCAGCAATTCGGCTTTTTCCATCGCATCGAGCATATCTTCCAGGTAATCCAGGAATTCCCGATTCATACTGGGATTACCTCGTTTAAAATGCGTTCACCGGCTCGCTTCTTCAGGTTTTTCCTGATGGCGATATCCACCCGTACGCCAAGCACTTCACTTAAATACTGTTCCATCTCGACTAACCCGATCAGGCTGATCTTAGGCGGCCGGTCCAATTCGATCAGAAGGTCGAGATCGCTATCGGGTCCATGTTCGTTGCGAACATAGGAACCAAATATCCCGATCACACGCGCACCATACTCTTCTTCCAGATATGGCAGCTGATCATTTAAGAGATCCCTTAATTCTGCAAGATCCTTCATGCCAATATTATACACTTACCGATCACATAAATCGTCCTGATCAACTGAAGGCCGCACCTGTGCTGTGCTGCGGGAGCTGCCCGGGGACAGGCTAGGGGTAAATCCCGCTGGCCTAGCAAAGAACCCCCGCAAGCTTGCGGGACAGGGCTAGAGTAAACCCTGTCCTCGCTAGTGAGCGGGATTCACACCTGATCGGACAGATCGGGGAGAAGCGGGACAAGCTAAGGTGCAGGGGAGCGGGGGGGTTGGGGAGCCGAGGAGCAAGGGAGCAAGGGTTGTAGACAGCTTTTCTGCTGACTGTCTCAGGATTGACGTGATAAATTGCAACTATCTAGTGGAAACCATTATTCTTAAAATTCTTTTTGAAATTCCCAAACCCTGATTTTCACATCCACAAAATCGGTTGCATTGCGTAAATAATTTCTGTATAATGTGAATGGGTCAATTACTACAACAAAGCTTGTCAAAAAACGGGGCTTCAAACGAATACACAGCAGCAGGCCCAAAAATACGGTGGTGGGCTTTTCTTGTCCTTTTTGAAGAAGGTAGAAAATTAAATATTATTTCTTCCAACTTAATACCATTTCGCAGTTCATGGCCATACACGTTATGAGTGTTCTGTGCAGATGCATGCCTTTCGATGCTTAGTTATTACCAAATCTTGAGGAGGTGCGATGGATAGATAAGTTCTTGTCCCAGATGAGATCACGAGTGTATAAATCTCATATCCCTTTGGATCTAAATAAATAAGAAAGGACAATAACCAGATGAGAAACCAGAAATTACATAAGCGATTACTTCTCCGTTCGCTGTTAATAACTTTCCTCGTCCTTGCGATGGTGTTCATCCCTGTCCTGGCTAACAATGGAATCGTGCCAATCAGCGGATTAAGCACCTATCCGGATGGTGGTGACCCAAATGATCCTCTTGCCGTCACCAAATGCAACGGCGCGCCTCAGATCGGCGTCGTGTATCGGAATAGTGAGTCCGAACCATATATTGCTGTCAATCCCTTAGAACCTGACAACATGATCGCGGCCTGGCACCAAGACAGATGGAGTACTGGCGGTGCCCAAGGGCTTGGCGCCGCATACAGCTTCGATGGCGGTGTAACCTGGAGTATGGTTAATATCCCCTTCACGCGCTGCTCTGGTGCTCTGCCTGGTTCGGTCGGGGATTTCGAGCGTGCCTCAGATCCTTGGATAGGCTTCAGTCCCGATGGCACGGCTCATTACATGGCCTTGGTGTTCAACGATACAATCAGCAAAAACGGCATGATATCAGCAACTTCCCATGATGGTGGCGTTACCTGGTCAGACCCGGTACCGATTAAGATCTCCCCAGCCAAAGACCCGGTATTCGCTTCTTTATTCCATGACAAGAACACGCTGACCGCCGATCCATTCGATCCCAACCTGGTATACGCCACCTGGACCCTGTTCAGACTTGGCAGTACCACTCTCCTGTTCAGTCGCTCCACTGATGGTGGCAAAACCTGGGACTTCACCCGCCCAATCAACAACTGGGAAAAGATCAAGCCGGCGAAGATGGTCGTTTTCCGCCAGGGAGCTCAGATAGTTGTGCTGCCAGATGGCACATTGGTGAATGCCTTCTTCCGGCTCATTTTCAATCAACGCACCTGGCAAGTCACCCTGGATCAGGCAATTTTCCGGTCCGAGGACCAGGGAAGGCACTGGGAGAAGATGGACACGCAAGTGAGCGATCTGTTCACCGCAGTCGCAGTTGATCCTGAACTGGGTGTTCCTGTGCGCGATGCCGGTGAAATACCTGACATTGCGGTTAACAAACAGACGGGTGATCTCTATATCACCTGGCAGGATACCCGCTACAATGATGATGGGCTGGTTGGTGTCGTTGTATCCCGATCCACAGACGGTGGCTCGACCTGGTCAGTACCGGTCAAAGTTAACCAGGATCCGAGTGTGCAGTCCTTCCTACCAGCAGTCGCTGTATCGGATGATGGTACAGTGGGTGTGTTGTTCTACGACTTCCGCTATGATGTCCTTGGTGATGCCCCATTGAGCGCGGATGTGCACCTCGCACTCTTTGATCCAGACTTGGCCTATCGTGACGAAGTCCGATTAACTACCGATTCGTTCGACTTTCGCCAGATGCTAATCACTGGCTCACGCGGTTATTTCCCTGGTGACTATGTCGGTCTAGACAGTGCGGTGAACGATTTTGTTGCGGCCTTCACGGTAACCAACGATCTTGGCCTGCCGGTCGAATTCCTGCAGGACAACTCTGGTACCGCGGTGGATAGCAACAACCGCCAAGACATTGTTTTTTCGCGGGTTACACCACCCTAAGTAAAACTTCTCCAGGGGCGTCGATTGGCGCCTCTGGAGATAACCCAAAAACCTGGGCAAAAAAGCATTGCTGAAGGGGGTATTCCTCTACGGAAGCAATAACAGCAAAGCTGTCTTAAGTTTAAATTGCGTTAGATAAACTCCTTTTGAACGGATCTGCTTTATCAATTGCTCATACTCGGTAAAGCATAGATCTGGCATACCGCATAAAATACCTCCTTTGAGTCAACATAAATCTTTTGTATTGACAAATCTGCTGCGATTAAACCCACAATGAGGAAGTCTCTACTCCCCCTAATCATTCAACTACCAGTATAAAGAATTTATAAATTTAGCCAATTGTTAATTTCTCAGGTTCAGACATGGTTTGGGACGCAACCATTTCAGGCTGCCAAGGAGATCGTTTATGCGACGAAGTCCCCGCCAGCAGGAGATTGCCATAGTCCACGATGAGCTCTTATGGCTTGCTCAGCAACTGACGTTGAGAAAACTGATGACAGCATGCTGTAAAGAATTTCCAATCTTTTGTTCCATAGCCAGATATTAAGATTTGGTCCAGAAATTGTAACCGCTTTTACATTAATGAGCATAAAAAGTCATAGATTATCAACTGACAAGACGGATCGTATCCGCTCTATCCAAAGGAGGCTCCAAAATCTATGGCCTGGCAGAAAGGACCAGTGAATTTATGAACAAAAAATTTTATGCCTGGGAGGATTGTCTTCATAAAGGGCGAGATATAGCCTTGATAAACTAAACACGAAATGAAGGAGATCAAAAAATGAATAAAAAAGAGAGCGATCTTTCCAATGCCATACCCAAGATGACCATACCTGCGATAATCCAGACTAATACTCACCGTATTCAAGGGAATATTCACGTAATGGAATGGCAACGGGTAAGTGACGCATTGAACGCCACAGAGGGGAAGTTCCTGGCGGTGACAGATGCGGTTGTATTTAACTTTGACGGGGATGACGTCAAACGCTGCCCCTTTTTGACGGTAAATAAGGAGCATGTGGTATGGGTGACGCCTATTGAAGACCCGCGTAAACCTGGAATGTAATAGGAGAGGCTTAATTAAAAATGCTCGGATTGTGATAATCTGGCAGAATAATTGAGCTAGGCACTTGACACATTTGCTCCGGGTGTCACTGCGATCGAAGCGCGGCAGTCTCCATCAGATTGATGAAAGGTAAATTATCAGGGAGATTGCTTCGTCGCTCCGCTTTTCGCAATGACATCATTAAAACTGTCAGGTGGCTAATAATTGAGCTGATGGAAAAATCAACAAACAACTGAAATTAATTCAACGTCATGTGTAAGTTTCGGTTTACTCAGAAAAATGTCATGCTGAAAATTCGATTTGCGGAGCCTAATCATCCTTGAGACGGCTGCTATCCATAGATTAAGGGATTCTTCACTCTCCTTCGCATGCTCAGGACTCGGGCTTCGCTCCTCAGAATGACATCAGTTGGGTGGGTCGCAACTTGAGGTAATTATTATTACTTACACATCAGGTCAATTCATGTGCTCAATACCTGACTTATTAACTTCAGGTTAAAAGAAATCAAATTTGATTAATTATGTAGATATAGTTTTTATGCAAATGATGGCAGATAATGCGATCTCGCGGGAGGCTGGTCAATTCCACTTGCTTTTGGTAACCTGGCTTGCAATTTAGTAGAATAAAAGAAAGGGATTGGAGACATGTAGAATTACAATCGGTTTCTATGGCTTAATGTTATATACTATAGGCAAGATTCTGCGTTTGGTGTTGGGGAGTTAAAACAATGCCGGACAAATATATATGGGCGGGATTTCATTGGATGCCCGGTCAATCACCAAAATTGAGATCATGGTTGATACGAGGGCTAGCTTTGCTGTTCTTCTTTATGTTGTTCGTTTCGTTTGGCGGGAATTCTGCACATGGAGAAGGGCAGGCAACCTATCCCAAGTGGTCCAAGGTCGAGCTGCAGTTCTCCGGCCCGAATTCGAGCGGCATGGGGGATCCCAACCCCTTCCAGGTCCAGGTGGATGTCACCTTCAGCGGTCCGGGAAGCCAGGTCTTCGTGGTGCCCGCTTTCTACGATGGCGATGGGGGCGGGGGGCTGGATGGGAACGTGTGGAAAGTGCGCTTCTCGCCCAACGCTTCCGGTACATGGAATTACGTGACGAATAGTCCAGAAAGTTCGCTGGACGGTCACAGCGGGAGCTTTGAGGTGAGCGACACGGCTGGCTGCCAGACCAACTTAGGCAATGGGCTGCCTAACTTTGCCTGCGTGGGGCGGCTGGAACACGTCGATGCTCACTACCTGAAATTTGCGGACGGCCCATTTTGGCTGAAGGGCGGAGTTGATGAACCGGAGGATTTCCTGGTCCCCACAGTGAATGCCGGTTTCAGCAGCAAAAGCGAGGCGATCGACTATTTAGCGGACCTGGGCCTCAATTCGATTTATCTGATGCTGAACAACGTCGACGGCGATCGCCGGAACATCTGGCCCTGGGTGGGGAGCGATCAACAAGAGGCCAAAATCAACCACGAGCGATTTGATGTGGCCAGGCTGGCGGAATGGGAGGACATCTTTAACTACATGGAGGGTAAAGGATTGGTCACCCACATCGTCTTTGAAGATGACCAGGCCTGGACGGGGTTCAACCGTGCGATGTATTACCGGGAGGTCGTGGCCCGCTTCGGTCACCACAATGGCCTCTACTGGAACCTGGCCGAGGAATACAATGAGGTCTATTCTTCCAGCGAGATCAAGGATTTCGCCCAGCTGCTGCGAGATCTTGATCCGTACGATCATCCACTCACCGTTCACCAGGAAGGACCATTGAGCAATTGGGACCCTTTTGTGGGAGATGCGCGCTTCGACCTGACCAGCTTGCAGACTACTGAGGGCGCCCAAAACAGCGCCGCTGCCCAATGGTACAACAAGGTCGAGGCGGCAAGCAAAACTATCCCGGTTGCTTTTGATGAATCAACCAGACTGCTGACCGCCGATGAACGGGATGAATTCCGGCATGTCAACTGGTCGATCTACACCGGTGGGGGGATCACGGAGGTGTTTACCAGATTTTCGTCGCCGGGATCGGGTTATCAGGAATACGACCTGATCTTGAAGGATCTGGCGCGGGCCAGGAAGTACATCAACGATCTACCGTTCTGGGAGATGAGTCCCAAGAATAATTTGCTTGACAGTGGAACCGGCTATGTCTTCGCCAAGCCGGGGGAGACATACCTTGTTTACCTGCCAGAGGGGGGATCGCTATCGCTGGATCTATCGGGAAGCAACAACACATTCCAGGCTGAGTGGTTCGATCCGAGAAACGGTTCCATCCAGGCAATTGGTTCTGTGTCTGGAGGTGCTCCCTATTCCTTCGATGCTCCAGACACGCTTGATTGGGTGCTCCTGCTGCAAAATGCAGACCCAAGCCCACCGCAAATCAGCTCCTCACCGCCACAGCAGGGGATTGTTGGGGAGCTGTACTGGTATGACGTCGAAGCCAGCGGCTCTCCTTCCCCAACTTTTAGTCTGGTCAGCGCGCCAACGGGTATGGTTATTGATTCTATATCCGGTTTAGTTGAATGGACGCCACAAAATGAGGGAGAATTTGGGATCGAGATCCAGGCTGAAAACGCTGCCGGGAGCGATACACAGGTCTACACGTTAATAGTTGAGACGCAACCCTCATCTACGCCCATTCCGAGCGGTACTCCGACGGATGCCCCGCCAGAGGTTACGACGACTCCAGAGCCACCGGACTTTACCATTTTCATTCCATTTGTACGGATGGAGTAGTGCGAGTTAATTCGAGATAGAATTGGCATCGAATAACTGATCCGAAGGGTTTATTTGACCCGCTTATTAAATAAGAAGGCTCTGAAAGGTAAGGATTTAACTGTCTATCAGCACATGAAAAACCCTTCGGGTCTTAAGTAGAAGAAGATGGATTTGAACCCATATCTGTACCTGGTCGTCGGCGTCCTATTCGGGATGTTGATCGCTGGCGCGGCATGGTACGCCTGGCGAAGGCTGAAACCCCACAGCTCCGGGACCAAAACAAACCTGAAGATATCTGCTGATGATGAATCCCTCCAGCGCAGGTTGGAGGAATTAACCTTACTGCATGCCATTGCAACGGCGGGCGTGGAAGCGACCGATGAGGATGAATTGATCGGGCGGGCAACTCAGATCATTGGGAAGAGCCTATATCCCAACAACTTTGGTTTGCTGATGATCGATGATTCAGGAGAGAAGCTGCTGACTCATGCCTCCTACCGGGAGCTCGAGGAATTAGATGGTCCAGATTGGATAAAAGTAGGAGAAGGCATCTGTGGGCAGGTGGCTTTAGAGGGCAAACCTAGAAGAGTTCCCGATGTGCGTTTTGAGCCGAATTATATCGAGGTCGATAGCTCCACCCGATCCGAACTGTGCGTGCCGTTGAAGATCGGCGATCGAATGATCGGGGTGATCAATGCGGAGAGGGACCAGGCGAACGGATTCAGCGCCGCAGATGAACGCCTGCTGTCCACGATCGCCGGACAGATGGCGACAGCCATCGACCGTTTGCGGGCAGAATCATCTGTGCATCGTCGTGTTGGGCAGCTGGCGATCTTATCTGACAGCAGCCAGGAGGTCGGAGCCAGTTTAATCCCAGAACAAGTCTATGCTGCCATCCATCACGCAGCTGCCCAGTTGATGACGATCGATGTTTTCCTGATCGTTCTAATGGGAGCAGACCAAGAGGATTTGGTGCAAGTTTATTCAACGGATCAGAGCGGTGAAGGTAACCCGGTTCCGATCCCCACCCAGACCGGCCTGAGTAAATACGTTACCTCGACTGGCAAATCGCTGCTGATCCACGAGCGGGAAGAGTTATCCCAAATCGATCCCGAAAGAGCAGAAGATACGGAGTCGCCCAGCTCCATCCTTGCGGTACCTCTGCATTTGGGAGATATCGTCTTCGGCATGTTATCCTGCCAGAGTTATCGTTCTCAGGCTTACACCGCAGATGATCTGAACACATTGAACACCCTGGCAAATCAGGCTGCCATTGCCATTGAAAACGCCCGCTTATTCGAAGAAACCCAACACCAGCTGGCTGAGTTGACATTCCTGAGCCAAATCATTGCGATAACGGCGACAGAAAATGACCTGACTGTAGCATTGAACATGGTGTGTTCAGAGTTGGCTCAGTTTCTGAAGGCATCTGAGGTGAGCTTCGCACTGCTGAATTCGCAGCTGACGATGGCACAAGTGATTGCTGAATATCATGATCCTGGTCGATCGGCGACGCTTGGTATGCAGATACCAGTCATTGGCAATGCAGCGCTGACCTCGATCCTGGAGAACGGCAATCCTTTGGTGATAGACGATGCTGGCCGCAATCCGTTGCTGGCAGCTATGATCGAAAGGATCAATCAGCGTGGAATCGCCTCTATGCTACTCGTCCCGATCCTTTTTGGTGGAGAGGTGGTTGGGACTCTTGAGATCAGCACAGCGAGCCAGCGACATTTCAACGCGGCAGAAGTTTCCCTTGTGGAGAAAGTCACCAATCAGGTAGGGCAGGTTTTAGAACGGTTAGGTTTGTTCGCGGCCACGCGAGACCAGGCAGAGCGGATGGCACAACTGGCAACCATCAGCGAGGGGCTCAATCGCCCGCTCACACCAGACGAGGTAATCGATGGCATCGGTGGTGGGGCAATGGTATTGGCGCAGGCAGATCGAGCGGCGCTATTTATGCGACAAGAAGATGGGAAGGTGATCGCACCTTGGTTTCAGGGCTTGTCAAGAAATTACATCCAGGAGTTTACCGAAAGATTTGATGAGCTGCCGGCAGGGATCCTGATTTCGAGTTCGGAGACGATTTTAATCTCAGATATCAACCTGCTACCAGAAAAATCGTTTTTGAAAGCGCTCGGCAAGAAGGAGGATTTCCAGGCAGTAGGTTTATGGCCATTGGTTTACAAAGATGATGTC
>JBFFIU010000094.1:0-11526 GCA_041556275.1 Anaerolineales bacterium
AAACAGAGACTGTCATTAGGGGCATTCTTCGCCCCAAAGCATTCCTCATAAACTCATGAATCCTTTGAGGGAGATCGCCACGCTCGCTATTACTCGCTCGCGATGAGAATTTTCTAGAGATTTTACGCCCAGCTACTTAGTAATGAAATAATACGAGGTAGAGTACTCCTCACGGTCTCGCCTCTGCGATAACATTTACATCAGAGATTTGTGGACCGAGGCTATACACGGCGATCTCGAATTCTCTACTCTGACCAGGAACTAAAGGAGTGGATTGTTCAATTTTTCGCACCCCGACTGCTCCCCCCTGAGAGTCATAAGCGATGGCCAATATCCATACCAGATTTCCGGAAGGACTGTTACGCGGTAGTCCAACCGCACCATTGATGACCGCATGGGAGCCATCCTCAGAAATCTCAGTACGATCGATCGCTGACCAAATATTCAAGTAGCGCTCGTCATTTTTCGGCACACGACCACCAGTCAAGATCGTGCCAACCGCTGAAAACTCTTCTGAATAACTTCCCGGAATGAAAACTGTCACAGGCAGCTCCTCATCTACAGGGATAAGATTTAGAGGTGTTATGGCAATCCCTTCGGCGATAATTTCACCATCTTGATCATAGAGAATGATCTGTGCAGAAATGTTTTCCAAAGGACGAGACTTATCATTAATCACCAATAACAAACATGACACCCCATCTCTGACTAGATAACAGTCAGCGGAGCGAGTTTCTATCGATATTGGAGTAGCTGTCACAGGTATCGAGGGGCTGTTTTCCCCATAAGGGATGATTAATTCGGTCCCAACAGAAAGCGCGCGAGGATTCACATCAGGGTTAGCCGCCTGGAGTTCCTCTAATGTGATCCCATTCCGTAAAGCTATCGCTAGCATAGTGTCTCCAGCTTCAATCACATGAGAAAGTGGAGTGGGTGTTGGTGATGGTGCGATCGTTGGTGCAGCTAGAAATTCAATGGTAGGAGATGTTATTCGCCGAGGAGTCGGGCTGGAATATGGGATTAAAGGCTTCTCTGGAGTAGTGGTAGGAGAGGGGAATACATCCTGGGAAACACAACCCACTGATCCAAGCATAATCACAAAAGCTACATACAATGCATAATTTTTTAAGCGGTCCAGCCAAAACATAGACGAGATTATAACCGAGCGTCAAAACTTACAGATATATTTGGCGACCTCTTGCAATCTTGTCTGGACAGCCTTGCTATGCTAAACTCCGCTCGGAGGCTCGCTATGGCAGATGACAAAATGCTTGAAGAAGCAATAAAAGCTGTGGCGAAAGGGCAACGACATCGAGCTCGCGATCTGTTGACTCGTTTGCTTAAAACCAATCAAGCTAATCCACAATACTGGCTTTGGATGAGCTCGGTTGTAGATTCGGCAAAAGAGCGATCTTACTGCTTGAAGAACGTCCTTCGATTAGATCCCGGCAACCGGGCAGCGAAATTAGGGCTCGTATTAGGTGGTTCACTCCAACCTGATGAGGATTTCCACCCAAAACCAATCACGCCACGCAATTGGGAAAGTTCTTATCAAGAGATTTCAGAGGAGAGTGGATCAAAGAAGGTGATCCGCAGGATAGCTTATATTGGAGCAGGCGTGCTTGTACTCGGTCTCCTGCTGGTCGGATTCCTAGCTCCCAGCCTGAAAACCTATGGCTATTTTGGTGGTCCCCAACTCACTATCACCCCCCAATTCAATACCGCGGCTCCTACAGCAACGCTGCTTCCAACCAACACGCCACGTGTGATCACTCCCTCCCCTACTTTTATCGGTCCAACGCCATTATGGATGCTCCTTGATGAGACGTATACACCAACACCGCTGTATGTGAACACGCCTCACCCGATAAGTGAAGCTTACCGGGCTGGCATCCGGGCATTTAATAGTGATAATTTTGAAGAAATGCTCACCTTTATGAAGCAGGCCGCGCAAGCAGAACCAGATTCTGCCGATACACATTTCTACATTGGTGAAGCGTATCTCCACTTGAAAGAAGCAGAAAGTGCCCTGATCGCCTTTGAGAAAGCGATTGAAACCGATCCAAACTTTGCACCTGCACATCTTGGCAGAGCAAGAGTTTTATCAACATTAAACCCGGAATTCGATGTCGAAGGTGATTTGTTGCATGCCATAAATCTCGATCCCAACCTAACAAATGCTTACCTGGATCTGATCGCCTACTATATTGAGACCGAAAAATTTGAATTGGCATTGGATTATGCCAGCATCGTTGAGGATTTGAATCCAGAATCAGCCCTTCTTTATCTCTACCGTTCACAAGCTCTACTAAATCTCGAACAATACGAACAAGCCTTGGAAGCTGCGCAACTGGCTTACGATAAGGACAGGACGATCTTACCCCTGTATTTCACTTTAGGATTATCCCATCTGCAGAGCGGGAATCCAAGAAGGGCAAAGACTTTCTTTGAGATATATCTACGGTATGTTCAGGACGACCCACGAGCCTGGGAAGCTCTCGGAAGAACATTATTCGAACAAGGTGATTCGTACGAAAATGCCATCGAAGCCTTTAATGCGGCATTGGAACTTGATGAAAACTCCTTCATCGCTCTGCTTTACAGAGGTCTAACATACCTGGAAGTTGGTGAAGGTCAATTAGCGGTGAATGATTTAGTCCTGGCACGAAATTTCGATCGGGAATCATTTGAGGCCAGTCTAGGTCTTGGCCAGGCATTGTTCCTGGCAGAGCGAATCGAAGACGCGATCAGCCAATTCAGTGGGAGCGAGAGTCTTGCTGATACCGATTTGCAGCGAGCTAGGGTATACTATTGGCGCGCACAAGCATTTAACGCATTAGGCGATCGCAAAGCGGCAGTTATGGATTTTCAGGCATTGATCGATTTAGACTCCGAAGATGTCTCAAAAGATTGGATTGAATCTGCGCAAGAATATATCATTTTATCAACTCCAACCCCAACTCGGACTTCTTCACCAATACCAAATACGGACACACCTACAGTACCCCCACCAAGTTTAACGCCTACTTATTCGACTCCGACGCCAACTGTGACAAAGAGCCCAACTACAACTCCTCGTCCATCAAGTACACCATTCCCAAGACGTTAATTATTTAATGGCATAGATACATGCCAAAAATCGAAAATCAAGCCCCAATTCAATTCCAAATTCTGGTTTTCCTTGCGGGTTTTTTATCGTTTGTATTCTGCACTTTAATTGCACCCCCATCATTAAATCAGAGCCAATCACTGCTCATATTAGTGCTGATTGTATTTGTACTGGAATTTTTCCCCACCGAATTGTTCAACTACAAATTTTCCCTGTCTCATATAATCGTATTTTCTGGAGGCATCCTATTTGGGACCGGGTTGTCTGCCTGGGCTTATGTAATTGGGGCTGGTGCAGCGATAGGAATTCAATTTCTATTACCCCCACGATCTAAACGTGCCCACACAACAATTCAACCTGCTTTCTTGGATATTTTTTTCTATCTCGGACTGAACCTGCTCCCCTTGGTTTTAGCTTCATCTTTATTCGGTGTATCCACAGGTATAAATTCTTTACCAAGCCGGATTGACCAATTTTTACCCATCTTTCTTGGAACAGGTTTAATCTTCGGGATACTGCACGGATCATTCTACTTAATCGGCGCTCACTTCCTTTCTGAACAAAGAAGTCAAATCACGCAATCAGAATCATTTGTCCTGATCTCGTTAGAAATTCTTCCATTAATCTTTGCATTTATCACCTTGCTCACTTTCCCAGTATTCCTAATTTATTCGATTATTGGTCTTGCGATTACGAGCATAGTTTTAGCAATTAGCATGCACTACCTTAATGCGCCGCGCAAAGAGCTTGAGCGACGAGTACTCGAATTATCCGCTTTGGATGAAATCAGCAAGGCACTTAGCTCCTACATCGATCTGGAAAAACTACTCAGCGCGATTCAAATCCAGGTGACTAATTTGCTCAACGTTAATAATTTCTATGTCGCATTGCTTGATCCGTCCGACCAACAAATTTGGTATCCCTTGGCGGTAAAAAATGGGCTGCGCCAAAACTGGCCCCGACGACAACTTATGGAACGCCTAACAGACAGAGTTATATTGGAGAGCAAATCAATTTTACTGCCCCATCATGGAGAACAGGAATTAGCCCAAATTGGGTTGCCATCGAGCGAAGATGCACCCTACGCCTGGATCGGTGTCCCGCTGATCACCTCCCATAAAACGATCGGCTGTCTTGCCCTTTTCTCATTAACTCCAGATGTTGAATTTACACAAGATGATTTGAACTTGCTAAGCATACTCTCCGGCCAGACGAGTGTGGCGATCGAAATTGCATTGCATAATGCATTGTTATCTTCAGACATCACTATCGGACGCGACCGGTTAACTACGGTGCTCAATTCAGTTCAGGATGGGATTATTTTGCTCGAACCAGAAGGCAGGATTACCTTACTAAACAATGCAGTACAAGCTCTAACCGGGTTGCCCCCAAGCGAATTCATTGGCAAGCATTTACAAGAACTGCCCCCTTCAGTAATCCAGACTTTTGGTTATTCCGAGCAAGAATTGGATGGCCTGCTAGAACGGATCGAGGATAACCAAGACGCGGCAACAGGGAGTTTCACCTTCATCATGAAAAACCAAACTCCGGAAAAGGTTATCGAAAGATCTATCCACAAAGTCGTCAGCCGTTCCGAAAATTCTGGTGGATGGATTTTATTACTCAAGGATATCACTGATGAACACCAGATGAAGCAGGCACGTGATCTGATCAATGAAACCCTTGTCCACGATCTACGTTCACCTCTCAGTTCGACAATTAGCGCACTCGATGTAATTCAAGAATCGATCGCCAGCGGGGACCCAGCTGGTATCGTAGAACCATCAATTCAAATTGCACAGCGGAGCGCTCGTAGAGTATTGGCAATGGTTGAATCGATACTTGAAATAAATCGCATGGAATCCGGTCAGATCGAATTATCCTTGACGGATATCGTGATATATACGCTGATCAGAGGATCGATTGCTGAGCTTGAACCTATCGCTAAGGAATATCGTGTCTCAATTAAGGAAGATGTCTCAGGTGATTTACCTGCAGTCTGCCTGGATCAGCAGAAAATTCATCGTGTTCTAAACAACCTGATAGATAATGCACTGAAGTATAGCCCTGAGGATGGTTATATTTTAATTTCGGCCAGCATGCCTGAGGAAAATGTGGTCAAATTTCAGGTAAGTGACTCCGGACCAGGGATCCCAAAACAATACCATGAAAAAGTATTTGATCGATTTGTGCAGGTGCCCGGACAAGCGAGTCGGAAACGAGGGTCCGGATTAGGTCTAACCTATTGTCGCTTAGCAGTTGAAGCGCACGGTGGAAAAATATGGGTTGAGGATCGACCGGAGGGCGGGAGCATTTTTAACTTCACTCTTCCCATTACAGGACCCCTGGAAAATGACCATCCCAAAGTCGAATAAACGATAATTCAATTATCTATAAACAAGCCTCCTGTATACAAGATGCTCAGCTCACTTCCCTTATTATGAAAAACTGAAATGAGGTCTCATTATTCGGAGGATTATTAACGCATTTCTATTACAACCAGTCTTGCACATGGGATTATTGCGCGCTATAATCTCAATCTATAAGAAAAATTCATCAAATTGATATGCCTACATATACCTACCAATGTGAGAATTGTGGAGTTCGATTTGAACGCCAACAAAAATTCTCAGAACAACCATTATCACGGTGTCCGGAGTGTTCGAAGAGAACTCTGAGAAAGATATTCACTCCGGTTGGGATTGTATTTAAGGGTTCAGGATTTTACGCAACAGATCATCGCTCGCCTTCCGGCGTCTCCCACAAAAATGGAAGCAAGAAAGACGAAAGCGAGACTAAATCAAAAGAAGAGACGAAGAACACAGAAAAGAAAGAAGCGACCAAAAAAGAGAGCAACTCGACCTGATTTTGCCTATCAGAATTGTATACCAATCGTAAGGCGTCTCCAATCTAGGAGACGCCTTTTTTTGATACAATCAAGCAATAAATTTTTAATTTATCGTAATTTTCGCAAAGGAATTTTGGCGATGAAACCGATGGCAAAATCTTGATGAAAAGGCTCCTCGGCCAGGACTCGAACCTGGAACCTAGCGGTTAACAGCCGCCCGCTCTGCCGAATTGAGCTACCGAGGAAAATGCGTATGGATTATATACACAAGCCGAATGCATGTCAAGGCGAAGGGCAAATGGTGGGGTTCTTCAAAAATTACCATGTTAGATCGATGAAAACAACTAGATTTCACCTATACAGTGCGCTAAGAGGTATCTATGGCAATCAAGGGTAATTTGTGCGATTTCACATTAACTCAATTATTGAATCTCATCAATCTGGCTCAAAAAACGGGAACACTGGTTGTTGAGGACTCAAATGAAGCTGCTGAAATCTACTTCAGCGAGGGAAGGCTAGCTTATGCTCAACTCGGCGAGCAAGATAATAGTCTTGCTGGCATTTTGCACCAATCCAACCTGCTCACCGCTTCGCAATACC
Organism: Anaerolineales bacterium; assembly: GCA_041556275.1. Taxonomy (GTDB): domain Bacteria; phylum Chloroflexota; class Anaerolineae; order Anaerolineales; family UBA4823; genus PFL25. The sequence continues at coordinate 6,558 of JBFFIU010000094.1, forward strand.
GGGGAATCAAAGCGAATGTGAACGGAATGAGCGACAAAGAATTAGGATTGCTGCTGGTGAATGCCAACTACTTCAGCCAATATGATATTCTTTCAAGTCTTCAAACACATTTTGTTGATGTACTCAATCGATTGTTCACCTGGATGGAAGGTGTTTTTCGATTTGATGCTGATATCACCCCTCCGGAAGATAAAATCACGGTCCGGGTCAACCTTGAGAATATCATTTTAGAAGGATCCCGCCAACTACAAGAATTAGAACAATTAGAAGAAGAGATCCCAAGTCTCGACATTGCATTAAAGTTCGTCGATCGGCCTGGTGCAAATGTCACCAACCTGAAACTGAGCCCCGAGGAATGGCGTGTTGTCTCATATGTTGATCCTAAGAACACGCTCGACCAAATCGGTCGAGCGACCGAACTAAGCGATCTAGAAATCAGACAAGTTGTTTACAGCTTATTACAAGCTGGGATAATCGAAATGGTTCGTCCTATCACAGAACAAGGGGCCCAACCTCCACCGCGCCTACCAGAACCCATTACAAAGGGAGACAAAGAGGAAAGCAAATCGCTCATCTTCCGAATTATTGATCGCATACGTTCCTTGTAGGTTCAACGAGCACAGGATATGCAGACATTAAAAATGGTAGTAACTGGACCTTTCAGTGCAGGTAAAACAGAGTTCATCCAATCAATCAGTGAAATTGATGTGGTTTCAACTGAACGAAAAATCTCATCCGAAATTGAGCGAATAAAGGAAACCACCACAGTTGCGATGGATTTTGGTCGAATTTCTATCGATGAAGAAATGGTCTTGTACTTATTTGGTACCCCAGGCCAAAAGAGATTTGACTTCATGTGGGAAATACTTTCGGAAGGGATGTTGGGGTTCGTGGTGATCATAGATTCCACGCGCCCAGAAACTTTTCGCGAAGCACGAAAAATATTAGAGACCTTCAGAGCCTATGCTCCAACGCCTTACGTGGTCGCGGCTAATAAACAAGATTTGGAGGACGCCTGGGAATTAGATGATATGCGTATAGCACTGCGCTTGAGTTCAGATATCAAATTAGTGGAATGCGTTGCCACCCAGAAAGAACTAGTGAAAAATGTGCTCCTGGAGCTTTTGTACAGTATCCTGGCCGAACTCGAGATCCCTGAAAACCAATACGTATATAGACCGAGTTAACCACATGTCGTCACTCATCACGGAACAAGGAAGTGTTCATTACGAAGTATTTGGTCGAGGTCGTCCGGTGATCTTATTGCACGGCTGGTTAGAATCGTGGGGTCTTTGGCAAGAAACAATGGATTTCTTAAGCAGATCATATCGAACCTATGCGATTGATTTCTGGGGTTTTGGTGAATCGGATAAGAGGCGTGAGTCATATTCAATTCAAGATTTTGTTGAATTGGTAAACGAGTTTATGGACAGTTTGGGCATAACTCAGGCACCGCTTGTTGGACATTCGATGGGTGGGACAGTGAGTCTATCTGTAGCGATACAGAACCCAGAAAAAGTGAGCAAAGTTGTAGTAATTGGATCCCCCATAGAAGGTTCTTCCCTATCCATACTGCTTAAGTTGGCCAGCTGCCGAAAGATAGCAAATACTGTTTATAAAATGATGGACACCCTCAAATTTGGCATTCGAGTGGCTGCCCCAATTATCACAAGAGAAAGTAGATGGCCAGAGATGATCAGTCAAGATCTAAACCAGGTGACACTGGAATCTTTTTTACTCAGTATTTCTTCTCTGAGACAAACAAATTTATCTCCTCTGCTAGCACCGGTTTACCAACCAGTCCTGGGGATGTACGGAGACCGTGATGTCATTGTGAATCCTAACCAGTGGAGCGTTTTGAAAAATGGCGTACAGCGAGCAAGTATTGAGAGGTTCAAACAAGCAGGCCATTTCATCATGTTAGACAAGCCCCGACTTTTCAAGACTCTACTCAAGGAATATCTAGATAGTAAGTAAAGAGGCGGTTAGACCAAGTGGGATTATTTTTGAAAAAAATGCGAAAGATCATACTCCAAGATCGGCGATATTTGTCTCCTTTCAACGAACGTGCACGTGATTTGCGCATCCAAAACAAGCCCTTGTGGCTAATCCAGCGAGATGTATTAACCCCATATACTGACCAGGAGCTTGAGATTCCACATGGAGAGGAGATCCCAAAATTCGAAGAGCCCTGTCTGGTATACCGCGACAACCTATACTTCGATTCCGAATTCATTAAGGCCTTCCTGAATGAGGCCAAACGGATTAATAAGCCATGCCGCGCAGCTTTTACCACCAGCGATGCCGCATTTATAGAACATGCACTTCCACTATCTAATTCGTACATCCGCTGCGAGGATCTGTACTTGGCTGACCTGTGGTATTACCCAAATGGGATTGAGACTGAATGCGAGCCATTGGTAATAGACCTATTGGCACATGAAGTAGGTTACTATCATGTGCCTCCATATATTGCTTTTGGCCAAGAAGATATGGTATTTCAAGTACCTATTCGCAGTATGATCGCCATCGACTCTTGGGTACATATTTTCATTGCCGACGTGGTATTTGGCCTATTTAAGCGTGGTTTGCGATATGAAGAACACCTCAAACGAGATCCATTTTACAAATTACATATCCTTAGTAAGGCACTTTACGAAGGAAAACAAGTCCTCGAATGCTCCGAGTTGGTAAAAGTGGGGCGAAACTGTACGATAGATCCCCGAGCTGTTATTCACGGTCCCACCACCATCGGAGATAATGTGACCATTAACGCTGGAGCAGTTATCGAAAATTGTATTATCGGCGATAACGTCAATATTTCTCAAGATTGCCAGTTAATGCTCTCGGTGGTTGGAGATGGTTCCTTTTTACCCTTCAGGTCATCGTTATTTATGACGACCTTGATGGATAACAGCATGGTCGCGCAAAATACCTGCTTGCAGATGTGTGTTGTTGGACGGAACTCATTTATTGGGGCTGGTTCTACGTTCACCGATTTCAATCTATTACCCACTCCGATTCATGCCAGGGATGGAGATCTTGGATTACAAGTTGCTAATCGTCCAGTGTTAGGTGGTTGTGTTGGTCATAATTGCCGCTTAGGTTCGGGGATGATCGTATTCCCGGCACGGACGATCGAATCAGATGTCGTGTTGTTAGCCTCAACTGAACGCAGGGTGATCGAGAAAGATATTCACTATGAAGACAGCGATCACCACAACTTATCTTACTCTGGACTGCATGCACGTCTATACCCCAGAAACGGTTGCGAAGAAATCTCACCCTGGCAGTTCGTCCCAAACCAACAAACTGAATATGAAAAAATTAAACTCAACACTCAGAAAGATACTTAAGCCAATGCACTACCAATCCAACAATTTGTGGATTGATTTAAGAGAATTCTCTAGAGGACAAGTGGTGCAACATCGCTTAGTCAGGGCAAAATATTAGACCTGGAGGCAGATATGTCAAAATCCCGCTTACTTATCGTAGAAGATGATATCGATATCGCGAATATGCTCGAGATATATTTTGGTGGATTACATTACGAAGTCGATATTGCCGGGCGTGGATCTGAAGCACTGGAAAAAACACGTCAAAGACTGCCCCATCTGATCGTCTTAGACATCATGCTGCCAGATATTGATGGATATGAAGTTTGCCGTTCCCTACGCACCCATACACGCACCAGTCATATACCGGTCATTTTTCTCACACAAAAAGATGAACGCAGCGATAAATTACAAGGATTGGAATTGGGCGCCGATGATTACATAACAAAGCCCTTCGACATTGAAGAATTAAGACTACGTGTCTACAACGCTATTGCCAGATCGGAACGTGAAAGTTTGACTGATCCACATACCAATTTACCCTCGGGCCAGTTGATCGAAGAGAAACTCCGTCAAATCATAAGACAAGATGGATGGGCATTCCTAGATATCCGGCTAAAGAATTTTGACTCGTTTAAAGAAGCTTATGGTTTTGTGGCCAGTGATAATGTTCTCAGGTATACAGCTTCATTGATCGGGGAGATCGTCGACGAGTCTGGCACGATCAACGACTTTGTCGGTCATACAGGAAATGATCACTTCGTCATAATTACCACTGAGGATTGTGCCTCACGTATTAGAGAACAGCTAGTAGAACGTTTTTCTGAAGAGATCCTGACCCATTACAACTACCTGGATCGACAGAAGGGTTATGTGCAATATTCTGGAGACGGTGGTAAACCTGAGCAGAGCCCAGTAATTTCCATCGTTATCGGCATCGTAACACCTTCAGATCATGAATTTACAGATATCCGTGAAATAACTGAACTGGCTGCAAACACTCGCCGCCGGGAGACCACATAAAGCCGTGTTGCTCGTATCATCCACTGCCTTGGGAATATCTCTGATCGTCTTTGCAGTAGTTTGTTTCGTATTGGTTTCCCAAGTACTGGGTATAGCATCGCGCTCCAGCAAAAAAAAGTCAAGCCTTATTAACACTAGAAATCCAGTGCACCTCCCTGAACATGAAGATGCTTACATCTTGGTGGGTAGTGGAGGAAGGGTTCTATTCACCAATACAACAGCCAGAAAATGGTTTGAATTGAATGGGAAAAAAGAAAATTTAGAGGTGCTGGCTTCAGGAATTCAACCTCAAGAATCATTCTTAGCCCTTTGTTCACAGGAGGGAAATGCCCGCTTTATCCTTGGGGATCGACTGCTCGAAGGAAAGTCCTACCAAATCCCGTATGAGTCTAACCATGCAATGGTGATCTCAATGCGCAGGATCAACAATGGCGGATTTGTCAACGAGGGATCAACAAAACTTCAAATTTATACAAATCACTCACTCGATCCTACAAATCTCGATCAGATCTCTACCCAAGAGGATGAAGAGACATGGTATCAGACTAGAGAACTGGAAAGACGGGTTGAGGAGAGGACCCAGCAGCTCAAGTTTGAGCATCAACGCGCTG
>JBFFIU010000095.1:0-11515 GCA_041556275.1 Anaerolineales bacterium
AGATTGTATACTTTGATGTGGGGATATTCGAACAGCAATTCGCGCGTACCTGCTGGCAATCCTGCATAAGGGATCACCAGGGTCTCTAGTTCAGGGCTGGCCTCCATTTGATAACGCTCTGGCGTGCCGTTAATCAATACCTGGAATTTGGGTCGAGAAGGGAAATCTACACCCACGCTGAGATGGATGCTGGCAGCCAGGTTCGATTCCAGAATGTGTAGGGCTTCTGGTTTGGGCTCAGCGGCGTAATGTACCTTGAGTTTCATGACGGCAATTATACCTTTTGGCGGTCGGACCCAAAAACGCATGCCCTTTGGAATCTCACTTTTCAAAAGGCGTTAATTATGATCAAGAGCAATTATTGAAACTAATATCAATATTTCTAAATATACTATTGACTTTTTGTAATATTCGTGTAAAATAGTTGACAATCTTTCTGTGATTATTGAAATAAACGAAAAACATCTTCAAGAAGAGGACTTATGATCACGAATTCCTGGACTGATACGAATTGGAAAACGCGTTTCTTCACCATCTGGAGCGGACAGGCGATCTCTCTGTTCGGCAGCCGGTTGGTTCAATTTGCGCTGATCTGGTGGCTCACTCGGGAGACTGGTTCAGCCACCGTGCTGGCGATCGCCACGCTGATCGGGTTGCTGCCCCAGGTCGTAATAGGACCTTTCGCTGGTGCTTTGGTGGATCGATGGAAGCGACGCCAGGTCATCCTGGTGGCGGATACGACCATCGCCCTGGCGACCCTGTTGCTGGCCTATTTATTTTCGATCGATGCCGTCGGGGTGGGCACGATATATGGCCTGCTTCTCGTGCGCGGGATTGGAGAGAGTTTTCATTGGCCGGCGATGTCCGCCGCCACGTCGCTGATGGTGCCGAAAGAGCAGCTGACCCGGGTACAAGGAGTGAACCAGATGCTCCAAGGCGCGCTCAGCATCGTCGCTGCGCCACTGGGTGCCTTACTGTTGGCAGTCTTACCGCTGCAGGGCATACTGATGATCGATGTAGCCACGGCAGCATTTGCCATCCTGCCTCTTTTATTAATCAGCATCCCGGAGATCGCGCAGAGGGGGGAAGCAACTGCCTCATCGGCAGCCTCCACATTCTGGGGTGATTTCCGCTCCGGTCTACGCTATGTCTGGTCCTGGCCCGGCTTGATGATGCTGATCGTCATGGCGATGGTGATCAATCTCCTGCTCACGCCAGCAGGATCGCTGTTGCCGATCTTGGTGTTCGATTACTTTGGCGGTGGTGCACTGCAGCTGGGCTGGATAGAAGCAGCATTTGGATTTGGGATGGTGGCGGGAGGCCTGGCCTTGGGCGCTTGGGGAGGATTCAAGAAGCGGATTTTAACTTCGATGCTCGGGTTGATCGGTCTGGGAATTGGGTTTGGGCTGCTTGGTTTTATACCCGCCAACCTCTTCTGGTTGGCGATCCTGAGCGCCTTTTTCGCGGCTTTCATGTTACCGATGGTAAATGGCCCTATACATGCCATCCTTCAAGCCAAGGTAGAACCTGATATGCAGGGCCGCGTCTTCACTCTGATCAGCAGCCTCGGTGGAGCGATGGCGCCCCTCGGATTAGTTATCGCCGGTCCGGTGGCGGATGCCATTGGGGTGCAGAGCTGGTATATGATCGGCGGTATAGCGTGTATCGTGATGGCTGTGGTGGGTTATTCAATCCCGGCATTGATGAACATCGAAGACAATCACCGGCAGAAGGCGGAGGAAGTCATCGAACCAGTGGAGGAGGTTGGATCAGAAGCAGTTGTTTCATAAACAGGTTGGTTATCTTAGCTCTCTGATGAATTAGGTCAGAATTAATATTCAGCCTGGGAAATTTATCCATCCCGGGCTTTTGCTATTCGCAGGTGTGTGATGGTGCTATTCCTGATCTGGAGCCTCTTCTGAATTCTCCTGCGCTCGATCTTCTCTTGTGGCTGGGGCGAAATGCTTCACATCTTGGTCGTCAACTTTGAGATTTACATCATAGGTCATGTTGGGCATGTTTATGTTCGCGTCCTTGAAACCTTTTAACAGCGCTTCATTGACTTTATCAAACATACGGCGCGTGTCGATATAAGAATCGATCCACCAGCGAATGCGGAAAGTGATCGTCGATTCTCCAAAATCCACAAACAAGGCGTCAATCGGTTTGTCGAGCAGTACACCCTCCACCCCTTTAACCGCTTCGATGGCTGCCTCACGGGCAAGTTTAAGATCGCTGTCGTAGTCGATGCCGACTTCGATCTGCACCCGGTAGCGCGGATCCGGGTAGGAATAGTTCACCACCTGATCCTTGGCGATGGCGGAATTTGGCACGATCACCAGGCGGTTGTCGCGAGTGCGGATGCGCGTGCTGCGCGTGCCGATCTCGACCACGTCACCCCAGGTACCCAGCCCAGTGATCTCGATGCGGTCCCCGACACGAAATGGCTGGTCGAGCAAGATGAGGAAACCAGCGATAGCATCCGCCAGCGTATCCTGGGCTGCCAGGGAAATGGCTAAACCAGCGATGCCCAGGCTGGCCGCAAAGGCAGTGATATCGACGCCAAAGTAGGTGAGCACGATTGAGCCATAACCGACGAGGAGTAAGGCTTCAGCGATACGCCTGAAAACCATATAAATCGGTTGCAGGCGTTGGATATCCTCTTCTGTTCTATCGTGTCTCAGTAATGCATCACTTCCCAAGGAGATCAATTTCCAAAGAATGATAGCGATGATGGTTAAATAAGCGATGAAGAATGCCTGATTAAGTAAGATCCTGAAACTTTGGCTCAGGAAAACCAACCTTGCAAGACTGAGTTGCAGGCCGAAAACCAGAACCAACCAATTTAATTGCGGCCTAAGGTTTTCGAGCAGTATTTCATCGAATTTGTATTTCGTGCGTTTGAGGGCTCTTCGCAAGACTCGAAAGAGCAACCACCTACCAAGCAGGTAGAACAAGATGAAGAATACGATCGAAACAGCAAGATTGAGCCAATCCTCACCGGTGAGACCTAAAAAAGTATATTGATCCAATCCAGTCCTGGCAGCAAAGTCTGCGATCCTTTCCTGAAGAGGACCTTCAATGGTGAACAAAGGCGAGTAAGTTTGTCCTTCGTCTTCGACGGTGACCGCAAGAGGCGTGGCGGTTGGAGTAAGTTGCGATTCTGGTGTGGGGGTCGATTGCGATTCAGGGGATTCCGTTTTTCCTGCATCCGGTGGGCTGGTTGGTGGGGCAGGTGTGTCTTCAAGGCTCGTATCGGGGGTATCGGTTTGGGCGAAAGCGATACCGGTCGTGATCGCCATCAGCGAGATAACAAATATAAACAGTGTAATGAATATGGGAATCCGTCTCATAGTATTTTTCCTCAACCACCAGTCTCAGGTTTCAGGTATGGATCGTTTTAGTTTTAAGATCTCGTATTACCCCCCCAATTTTACACTGCCTTTTGATATCATTTTAGTGGCGTGGGTCTATTTTCTAAAAAATACAGATTTAGGACAGTATTGCAACCTCAACAGATGCGCGGCAGCAGCTCTCCGGCGGGTAAATCCACCACCCGTGAGCCACCTATACTCGTTTTTGAGATGACCATCCCGGGGTGGTCCGCCACTACCTGGCCGATAAGCGCGGCTTCCTGCCCCAGAGGATGGCTGTGCATGGCTGCCAACACCTCTTCCGCCACTCCCCCGTCGACGATGGCGATCAGCTTGCCTTCATTGGCGACATAGTAAGGATCCATGCCCAGCATCTCGCAAGCGGCTCTCACTGCGGGCTGGACAGGCACCTTTCCTTCTTCGAAGGTGAAGCCCACCTCGGAAGAGGAAGCCAGCTCGTTGAGGGCCGCGGCTAAACCGCCGCGAGTCGCATCGCGTAGGCAGTGGATCTCCGGGCTAGCCGCCAACATGACTTCCACCAGCTCGTGTAAAGGCGCTGTGTCGCTGACAATGCGCGTTTCAAATTCCAAGCCCTCACGCACGGACATGATCGCCATGCCGTGGTCGCCTACAGTGCCGCTGACGATGATCGCATCACCGACCTGGGCGTTCTTGGGAGCAATGGCGACATCAGCAGGTATCAAACCGATGCCGGTCGTATTGATGTAAAGCCCGTCACCGTGTCCCTTATTGACCACTTTGGTGTCTCCGGTTACCATCTGAACGCCCGCAGCCTGACATGCAGCCGCGAAAGAAGTGGTGATCTCCCCCAGCATCTCCATTGGAAGGCCTTCTTCAAGGATAAAGCCTGCGCTCAGGAAGAGCGGTTGTGCTCCACTCATTGCCAGATCGTTGATTGTGCCATTGACTGCCAGCTCACCGATATCCCCTCCCGGGAAGATCAGCGGGCTGACCACAAAAGAGTCGGTGCTGAAAGCCAGCCGGACAGGGGTATCCGAATCAGGAAATAAGTCCAAGACGGCCGAATCTCCCAATTGACTTAAAGTATCGTTATCCAGGAGCGGCATGAACATGTGACGGATCAAATCGTTCATCAGTTTGCCCCCGCTGCCGTGGCCCATGACGATCGTTGGGTAGTTGCGCAGCGGTAAGGGGCAGGTCCAACTGCTTAAGTTGAGCTGCTCGGTCATTTGGTCAGCTCGCGTTCTTCCATGCTCATGGTGTAGCGACCATACTGGTAATAAGCTGCACAGGCGCCTTCCGAGGAGACCATGGTGGCACCCAGAGGCGTTTGTGGTGTGCACTCCGTACCGAAAGCAGGACACTCATTGGGTTTTTTCACTCCCTGCAGCACCAATCCACTGATGCACACGCTCGATTCTTGTGGTGTTATGGTTTGAATTTCAGGGAAACGCAGTTCGGCATCGTAACCTTGAAAAGGCCCCCGAAGACGGTAGCCGCTGTTGGGGATAACGCCGATGCCGCGCCAGGCGCGGTCGCAGGGTTCGAAAACCTGTTTGATGATATTTTGCGCAGATTGGTTGCCTTCCTTTAATGCCGATCGAGCGTATGCATTTTCGACCTCGGCTCGACCCTCTTCGAGCTGTTTAACGCACATCAAGAGTGCCCTGGCGATGTCCACGGGTTCGAAGCCCATCACCACCACCGGCACATGGTACTTCTCGACCAGCGGATAGTATTCCCAATAACCCATCACTGTACAGACGTGTCCGGCAGCCAGAAAGCCATTCACTTTTACATGCGGTGATTCCATGATGGCTGTGATGGCGGGGGGGACGGTGACATGAGAGACGAGCATGGCAAAATTTTGAATGCCTTGGGTCTTGGCTTGCATGACTGCCATAGCGTTGGCAGGGGCAGTGGTCTCGAAGCCGATGCCGAAGAAAACCACCGTCTTATCCGGGTTGTCCCGGGCAATTTTAAGAGCATCCAGGGGGGAGTAGACGATGCGCACATCTCCACCGGAGGCCTTGACACTGAACAGGTCTCGCTCAGAGCCAGGCACCCTCAGCATATCCCCATAGGAGGTGAAGATGATCTCAGGGCGAGCGGCGAGGGCAATCGCCTTATCGATCAGCTCCAACGGGGTGACACAGACCGGGCAGCCCGGGCCATGCACCAGGTCGATCTCGGGCGTCAACAACTGGTCCAGGCCACTCTTGATGATGGCATGAGTCTGGCCACCGCAAACCTCCATGATCTTCCAATGGCGGGTTACGGTAGATTCGATCTCCTTCAGGAGTTTTCGGGTGAGCTCGCCATCGCGGTATTCATCCAGGTATTTCATGCTGGCAGCCCATCATCCAGTTCAGGCAGCTCATCAGCCAGCATTTCCATTTCACGCAGCATCTCCATGGTGCGCTGCGCTTCCTGTTCATCCAATTGGCTGATTCCAAAACCAACATGGATGATGGTGTAGTCGCCAATCTGGATATCAGGCAGGAATTCCAGGCAGGCTTCTTTGACCACACCACCAAAGTCCACTTTACCCATCTTCATTTCTTGCTGCTGATAGATTTCGATCACTTTGCCAGGGATACCTAAACACATAATGCGCGTCTCCTTTTCAATTTCAATAAATATAACGACACCAGTAGTAAGATCATTCGGTCAGAAATTATCCTTATGATACAGGATGGCAACCTGGCCCAAAGCGATACCACCATCGTTGGTTGGAACCTGTTGATGCAGGTAAATAGTGAAGCCATCCTTCTCCAACAGGGGGAGAGACCTCTTTAACAGAGTCATATTTTGCCACACACCGCCACTCAAGGCGACCTCGCTGATCCCGGTTTGGGCTCGTATTTGGGAACATGCCTGGTGCACCAGCTGGGCGATAGTGTTATGAAAACGACCTGCCAGAGAGGGGATCGGCAGCCCGCGCCTCAAATCGTGCACCAAACCCTGCAGCATGGGAGCGGGATCAAGAATTTGCCCTTCAATTATAAATGGATAAGCTCCGGATTCGTCCGAGTCAGCCAGGGCTTCCAGTTCGATGGCGGCCTGGGCTTCGTAGTTGGCAGTGTGACGAATACCAAGCAGAGAGGAGACGGCATCGAACAAGCGTCCCATGCTGGAGGTATCAGGGGCATTGAGACGGGTTTCTATCTGCCGTTCAAGCAGGTTGAGCGGGTCTGTGCTGTTTTTTGCGGCGTTAATTGCGTGTTCCACCGGGGGAAGATCGGCCTCCCAGGGGATATCAGCCGCATGTAGGTGCGCCAGCGCAGTTCGCCACGGCTCGCGGACGGCTTTGTCACCACCCGGAAGGGGAACATAGTCCAGGTGGAAGACGCGTTCATAGCCAGCATAATCCGCCAAGATGATCTCCCCACCCCAAATGGCTCCATCCTCACCATAACCTGTGCCATCAAACGAGAGCCCAATAACCTGGCGGTGGCCGGGGTGGTCGTTTTCCGCCATGCAAGCAGCGATATGGGCATGATGGTGCTGCACTCCGAGGGCGGGCAACGAATCTTGATCGGCTCGTTTGAGGGCATAGCGGGTCGCCAGGTAGTCTGGATGCAGATCGTAAGCGATGGCTACAGGTTCGATGCGGAACAGACGCTGGTAATGCTCGATGCTATCTTCAAAGGCTTGCAGGGTCTCGTAGTTTTCCAGATCACCGATGTGGTGGCTGAGAAAAGCATAACGTTCGCGCGCCAGGCAGAAGGTATTTTTTAATTCGGCGCCAGTTGCCAGGAGCGGAGGCATCTCCCATAAGCACTGGAGGGGATTGGGGGCGTAACCGCGAGCACGGCGAAGCGGGTAGATCTGGGAAGGTGTCTTGCTTTCAGCCGGGCTCTCGACCGCTTTCACGCGGGGGAGCATGCGGAGGACAGAGTCATCACAACGGGTGTGGATATCCCTGTCATGCATCAGGAATGCATCAGCCAGATCCCCAAGACGCTGGCGGGCTTCGTCATTGCCGGTGGCGATCGGTTCTTCGCTCAAGTTGCCGCTGGTCATGACCAATGCAGTGGGCATTCCCGGCTCGACTTCAAGCAGCAGGTAGTGCAGGGGAGTATAAGGCAGCATCACGCCCAAGGTGGATTGCCTGGGTGCGACTTCGGGGACGATCGATGAATCGGTTCGTTTCTCCAGGATGACGATCGGTCGCGGTCGAGAGGTGAGAGTATCGCGCTCTGCCTGGTTGAGATAACAATGCCCTGCAACGGTGTCCAGATCGGGCAGCATCAGGGCAAAGGGTTTATCTACGCGTAATTTGCGGCGACGCAGTTCGCCCACCGCGGCAGCGTTGGTGGCGTCGCAAGCCAGGTGAAATCCCCCAAGTCCCTTGACGGCGACGATCTTTCCATCTGCCAATATCTTCCTGGTTTCTTCGATCGCGGGCAGGCTGTTCCCTGACCTACTTTTTTGTGGTACTGGTTCACCCCTCTCCAGCCAGACATGAGGTCCACATACCGGGCAAGCCACAGGCTGGGCGTGAAAACGGCGATCCAGCGGATCGTGATATTCGGCTGCACAATCTGCGCACATCTCGAAGGTCGCCATAGTCGTCTTGGGACGGTCGTAGGGAATATCTTTTATGATAGTGAAGCGGGGGCCGCAGTTCGTGCAATTGATGAAGGGGTAACGGTGTCTGCGATCCTGGGGGTCGAACATTTCCTGCAGGCAATCAGGACAGATGCTCACATCAGGAGAGATGGGGATAAAATCGCCAGCTTTACCCGCTGAGTGGATGATCTCAAAAGAAGAGAAACCATTCACCGGCAGCCAATCCACCTGAAAGGAATCGATGCGTGAAAGAGGAGGTGCGTCCCCGCGCAAGGCAGTAATAAACGCCTCCAGGTTATCTTTGTGACCATCCACCTCAATCTCCACCCCGGCGGAAGTATTGCGCACCCATCCATTGAGAGATAAGCGGGTCGCCAGCCCATACACAAAGGGGCGAAACCCAACTCCCTGGACAATACCAGTGATGTGGATGCGAGCACCTTGAAGGTTCATTTATTGGTTTTCAATAGGTTTATACGTTGTCACCCTTTCCTGCAGCCAGGTTATCCAAGCCTCTAGCCCCTCGCCTGTCTGGCAGGAGAGCGGAAAGGTGACCAGGCCGGGATTGAGAAGCTCGACTCCGCGCTGGAAGTATTCCATGTTGAAGTCGATGTATGGCAGCAGGTCGATCTTGTTGATGACCAGGGCATCCACACCGCGATACATGGTTGGGTACTTATACGGTTTGTCATCTCCCTCGGGGATGGAGGCGATGAGCACGTTCTGGTGGGTGCCTAATTGGAAGGAGGCCGGGCAGACCAGGTTTCCTACATTTTCGACCAGGAGCAGGTCGAATTCCGCCAGATCGAGTTGGCGGAGAGCACCCTGGAACATCACCGCATCCAGATGGCACTCGCCACCGGTATTGATCTGAACCGCCACCGCGCCCGCGGCTGCAGCTCGTTCGGCATCGATGTTCGAAGCGATGTCACCATCTACAACTGCCAGGCTTAAACTATTGATTAATCTTTTGACGGTATGTTCGATCAGGGATGTTTTTCCCGCCCCGGGGGAAGCCATGAGATTGATGGCGTACACGCCGGCGTTCTCAAGGTGGAAACGATTCTCCTCTGCTAAGCGATCATTGGCGCTGAGAATGTTTTCGACAACCGGCATGCGCTGCTTCATAATAAACTCCACCGATAAATAAATTATAAAGGGAATGAGACCCTATTATAAAGGTTCTAATGAAAACTGTGTGGCGATCTTTTCAACTGCGATCTTGACTGCCTGCTTAACCTTTGGTGATAACCCCGGATCAATCTTTTGGGGCAGATTCCCGATGTCACATACCACAACGGAGACCTTGACTTCGCAAAGATCCTGCAATTCACGCAGCATGTTTGAAGTCGGCACCTGGTGTAATGAAAAATCATCAATCTTGGTCATCGGTAGATCGTCTGCAGCGATCTCCTTCACCTCGCCGATCAAAAAACCCCAATCCACGGCATCAACGATCACGATTTCTTCAGGATGAGTATCTCCCAAGATCAATGTGAATAGCAGCTTACGTACGCCGGTACCCACATCCATCACATAAACATCATCAGGTATATCATAGTGCTGGAAAAGGGAATCGATCACTGCTGGACCAAAACCATCATCTCCAAAAAGGACATTGCCAACGCCCAAGACAAGCACGCGAGCCTGGCAAAAAGCTGGCATGAGCTCAAGATCCAAAGGTTGCTTCGTATCCATTTGCTGCATCTTCTAAAATGAGAATCCCCCAGGGATAAGATACTATCCCTGGGGGTCGATATGCCCGTCTCAGTTGGTGAGCGTGTCGATCACTTCACCATTCGGTGCAAGGATCTCCACTTTGACAGGGATGGTGCCATCCATACGATGGGTGGCGCAGGACAGGCATGGATCGTAAGCGCGAATTGCCATCTCTACGGTATTTAGGGTCCCTTGATCGTACTCCCCATTTTTGATCAGTGTTGTAGCAGCCTGTTTTACCGATAGGTTGATGGCCGAATTGTTTTGGCAAGTTGCCACCAGCAAGTTGACGTGGGTGAGCAAGCCATCTTCATCCGTTGTGTAATCATGGATCAGCGTGCCACGCGGGGCTTCAACCACGCCCACTCCACGCGCTGCCCGAGGTGTAACAGAGGCGCGAGTATCGCGGCTGGTGATCTCCGGATCGTTGAGCAGCTGCACGACCATTTCCGCGTTGTAGAGCAGCTCGATCAGGCGAGCCCAGTGGTAAAGCAAGGTGAGCTGCGCCGGACGACCAAAGCTGGCACGGAATTCCTCCAGTTCCTGTTGAGCCAGCGGTGTAGGAATGTAGTCGGCGACATTGATGCGCGCCAGGGAGTTCACCCTGTAGAGGCTGGGTGCATCATCTTCTAGTGCAAAGGGACCACGTTTCTTGGCATAAGGGAACTTCAGGTATGTCCAAGGCTCAACGTGCTCACCGATGAAGTCTGCGTAATCATCGTAGCCAAACTCCTCGTAAGTGCCATCTGAATACATCATGCGCAGCTTGCCATCATAGAGATCAAATGCGCCATCATCGGTTACTGTACCCAAGAAGCCGCTGGTGATCGTGCCGACTGTTTTCACGACATCCAGATACTTGGGGAAGATGTTTTCCTTGGCAAATGCCATGGTGAATTTGGCTAATTCCAGTGCTTCTTCTGCCATTGGTAGCAGGGTTTGCCGTTCTTCCTCTGGAAGCGGTCGGCTGAAACCACCTGGTACGGCAGCTGCCGGATGGATGGCCTTTCCAGCAACCATCTCCAACATCTTGGCGCACATATGGCGCACTTTTACCACTCGCCTACCGACATCCGGCACTGCATTCAGGATGCCGATCACGTTCCGCACCGGGTATTCAGCGTCAGGTCCCAAGACGAAATCAGGACCGGCCAGAACATAGAAGTGGAGGATGTGTTCTTCCATGTAAGCGATGCTGTTGCACAAGCGGCGGAGTTTTTCACCGGCTGGCGGTAGTTCTACGCCAAAGACCGCATCGGTGGCCTTGGCAGAGGCCAGGTGATGAGACCAGGGGCACACACCGCAGATGCGGGTTGTAATGCGCGGCATCTCCTCGACCGGTTTACCGACGCAAAAGCGCTCAAAACCCCGCAGTTCAATGACGTTCACCATGGTGTCGGCAACATTACCTGCATCGTCGAGTTGAATGGTGACCTTGGCGTGGCCCTCAATGCGGCTGACAGGTTGTATGACCAGTGTTTGTCCCATTTTTACCTCCTCTTCGTTCGTAAGCGTCCGGAACCCGCAAAGCGGTTAAATTGAGCTGCACGGTCGGGGATGTCTCGCGGGTTGAGTCCGATGGTCGAGATGGCACCCATCATGTCTACCATGGGATTAGCCTGATCGGTGAGAGGACCGAAGCAACCCCGGCAGGGCATATATGCCCTGATGCAGCGCGGAGTACCTCCATCCATACCACCGCACCCAGCACGTGTAGCGGGTCCCTGGCAAAGAAAACCCTGCTCCATGAAGCAGCGAACTTTTTCTAATTCTTCGCCAACCCCCTCTACTGACTCTAACGGGCGTTTAAGGGTGATGCCTTCTCCCGCTTTTTGCTCGCGGATTGTTGGACACTGATCACAAAC
>JBFFIU010000096.1:0-11444 GCA_041556275.1 Anaerolineales bacterium
ACCACCATTGTGGTGGAAGCGCCTGGTCTGGGGGATGAGATCCAGGCTATCAAAGCCGGCATCCTTGAGATCGCCGATGTCTTGGTGGTCAACAAGGCAGACCGCCCTGGGGTAGAAAACACGGAGCGCGCTTTGCGAACCATGCTCGAGCTGGCCCATCCCGCGCCGCGCGTTTTCAGGCATCATGGAACATTTCAATACGTTCCCCAGGGAGAACCGGCAGCTGGTGAAGATCTATGGGTGCCCCCCATCCTGCGCACCGTGGCCACAGAGGGAGACGGTGTACCCGAACTGGCAGCCGCCATCGCCCGCCATCGTGATCACCTGGAGAAGAGCGGTGAATGGCAGGACCGTGACCGGGCTCGCCTGGCTGCCGAACTGGATATGCTCCTCCAGGGAAAACTGGTCGAACGCTGGCGGCAGGGGGTTTCTGATTTACAATATCAACGAATCATTGACGGCTTGGTTGCGCGTCAAATTTCACCTCACCAGGCGGTGAATGAATTGTTAGATGGAGGTCAAGAATCATGATCTATGGAGACCGAGTCCGCCTGAGGCATGTGGAACGGGAAGATCTGCCCCAATTTGTCATTTGGTTGAACGATCCTGAGGTCAGGCATGGCTTGGCGCTGCGTTATCCCCTATCAATGGCGGAAGAGGCGAATTGGTTTGAAAACATGCTCAAGAGTCCGATCGAAGAGCACCCCCTGGTGATCGAGGTCAAGCAGGGCGAGGAATGGCAGATGATCGGTAATTCTGGATTTCATAACCTCAATTGGCGCAGTAGCAATGCTGAACTGGGTATCTTCATTGGGGACAAATCCTTTTGGGACCAGGGCTACGGCACCGAGGTCATGGGTATGCTTCTCAAGCATGGATTCTCAACCATGAATTTGTACAGAATCTCTCTGCGTGTGTTCGAGGATAACCCGCGCGCCATTCGATCTTATGAAAAAGCCGGTTTCGTGCACGAAGGTCGCATGCGCCAGGCCGAGTTTCACGATGGTTCATATCATGATGTCTTGTTCATGAGCGTGTTACGCCCTGAGTGGGAGGATTAAACGGAGGATACAATGCCCCAAATCAAACCAACTCACGATCATATCTCATATGGCGAGATCAAGCTGTTCGCCGGTACTGGCTCACCCGAATTGGCCTCCCACATCGCTCGCTATTTAAATCTGCCTCTCAGCGGCCGTGATGTGACCTTGTTCCCGAACGATAATCTCTTCGTCAAGCTGCATAACAGCGTACGCGGCCAGGATGTCTATGTTATTCAGACCACCTCCCGGCCCGTTCATCGCAACCTGATGGAATTGCTGATCATGCTGCAAACTCTGCGCCTGGATTCTGCTGGCCGCATCACTGCCGTCGTGCCTTATATGTGCTATGCCCGGTCCGATAAGAAGGATATGCCCCGCGTGCCGATCACTGCCCGTCTTGTAGCCGATATGATCGAGATTGCCGGTGCCGACCGTTATATGACCCTGGACCTGCATGCCGGCCAGATCCAGGGTTTTTTCTCCATCCCAGGTGATGTGTTGACCGCCTTTCACATCCTCATCGCCCATATGAATGAAATGCGCTTGAAGATGAAAGATCCGGTCGTGTTGGCTGCTGACCTGGGATTTGCTAAGAAAGGTCGCAACTTCGCTGCCAAGCTTGACGCGCCGATCGCTTTTGTTGAAAAGCGGCGTTCAAGAGATGGAGCCCGACCAGCTGCGTTAACGTTGATTGGGGATGTGGCTGACCGTGACGTGATCGTGATTGATGATGAGATCTCCACTGCCGGTTCGATCGGCGAAGCTGTGAAATTAGCGCATGAAAAAGGCGCCTGTGATATTTATGCCGTGTGCGTTCACCCCATATTCTCGGAAGGAGCTGTTGAGCGCCTGGCAGAACTTCCCTTGAAAAAGATCATCACCACTGACACGGTGCCTATTAAGGAGGAGAAGCGAGCTGTGCTAGGTGATCGTCTGCGTGTGCTATCGGTAGCCCCACTGCTGGGAGAAGTCATCCGCCGCGCCCATGAGGGTCGCAGCGTCGGCGAGATGTTCAACGAATAAACCATGCCCGAACTGCCCGAAGTCGAGACCATAAGGAATGCATTGCGAAGCGGTGGAAGGGGCAGTATTTCCTTGATCGGTCGCCGTGTGGTTGCCAGCCATTTGCTTTGGGAGCGTACACTGGCCGAACCTGCCCCGGCTGAATTTCATGAGCGCATTCATGGTCAGACTGTTGAGGATGTAGGACGCCGGGGAAAATATTTGCTGCTGCACTTATCAATAGATAATTTGCTGTTCCACCTGCGCATGAGCGGAGATCTCGTTGTGGAATCTCAGATAGTGCCACCTGCGCCGCACCATCGCTTGATGCTTGATCTGGATGACGGCAGACGCTTGGCATTCAACGATACTCGCAAGTTTGGTCGCGCCTGGTTGGTTGCTGACCCAGCCTCCGTAGTGAGCAAGCTCGGTCCAGAACCTCTAGATGGAGATCTCAACCCGGCTGAATTTCACCAGCGTTTGCACGCTCACCGCCGTCAGCTCAAACCCCTGCTGCTCGACCAGACGTTCATCGCTGGGTTGGGCAACATTTATACCGATGAAGCGCTCCATATGGCGCGTTTGCATCCCCAGGTGATCTCAAGTAGCCTCGATCGTGGTCAATCCGATCGCTTGTTGTCCAGCATCAGGCAAGTATTGTCAGAAGGCATCCAGCGCCAGGGAGCCAGCATCGATTGGGTCTATCGGGGGGGAGATTTTCAAAATTATTTTCGTGTTTACCAGCGCACAGGCGATCCCTGCCCGGTTTGCGGCGATCCTGTCGAGCGCATCCTTGTGGGACAGCGAGGAACGCATTACTGCTCGCACTGCCAGCCACCTCCCGCTAATGCACATTAACCTAGAGGTGTGTGGCATGAGAGGTCTCTTGGAGGAGTATGAATTATGGATGTGACTGGAGTGATCATACTGGCAGCCATATGCATCGTGATTGGCTTCTTGTTGGGAGCATTACTCATATCAATGCGCAGAGAGTCCTCTTCCCGCGAACCTTCCCCGGAGACAACGCTCCCTGAGTCGGGCGAACTTCGCCTCTGGCACCGGGGCAAGGACAAGCGTTTGGTGATCGTGCTCGATGGGGTTTCCTACCAGCGGGACACCGACCTTAAACCTGAACAGAGTCAACGTTTAATCAGATATATTAAAGAATTACAGACCTGGATGGGTGGAATGGCAGAAATTCCCGATCCTTCTCCCCACCTATCCTCAGACCCTCTCCCCACGCCTGCTGATCAGATAGTTGACAAAGTGAAGGGTCCCAGCTTGAATCCTTTACAAGTCTTCAATCTGCCTAAGAGCTCATCGAGTCAGACGGACCAGGATGAATTTGATAGAAGTATTGTCACCCAGATTGATGAGATATTGCAAGCCAGGTTGGAAGACACGCCTCTCGCCGATCGCGGCATACGAATGGTTGAAGGACCGGATCGAGGGATGGTGATAGAGGTTGGACTCAGCCGCTATACGGATATCGACGACATCCCAGATAAAGAAATTCGCCGGGTGATTCGCCAGTCAGTAAAAGAATGGGAGGGCCGTATGGAGGACCACCAATAATCTGTTCAAGAATCTGCTTAGGCACATCTCCTCAGTCCCATGTTTCACACAAAAATTTCCCATTGCACCGTTGAAGGCATATTTTTGCATACTAAATTTGGCCTGTTGAAGAAGTTCAGAGAATGGGGGAAACCTCAGAGGTTTTTATAGGAGCTACCTCAGGATCAACTTTCTCGAATAAGATTGGGTTTCCGTTCCAGCAAGTTGTCAAGGAGTGAGGTCTAAAAATCTTCGAGCAACGTGGAGGCAACCACAATTGAATTAATCTCCGCTAATCTTTGGGCATGATGAAGGGAGGCCTCACGATAATGAGGGTCTTCAAACAAGGTCGCGATTGCTCTCATAACTTCTTGAGGGTTGGCGTTCGCACGCGGAACAACTTGAGCTATACCAAGTTTCTCTGCTCTTGCAGCAACTCCCGGCTGATCACGATCCCACGGTAATAGCACCATCGGTACTCCATATTTCATAGCTTTGCTTACAATCCCGTGACCTGCATGGTTTATTACGATTGAACTTCTCTTCAGTACCGGCGAATGGGGCAAATAACCTGTAATAAGCGCATTTTCAGGAAGGCTATCCAGTTTGCTGCGAATATCTTCATCAGGTTGGGTCAGCAATGTTCGCACGGGTCGATTTGCAAGTGCCTGAAGTGCGGAGTTCGCAAAGATGATTTCATCCTCCTGTCTTACAGAACTCAATGTAATTAACGCCCATGGTTCTCCTGGGTTGTCGAGCACAATAGATGCCTCTATCGGCTGTTCCCAAAGGAGAAAGCCAACATAGTGATGATTGTCAGGAAGCTGCGTTGGTTGAAAGTCAAATTCAGGATCAGTTGCGTGGAGGGTGATGTCCGCTTGCTTAACTATTGGGAGAAAACAATCTCTGGCAAGTCGAGGTATGAATGGTCCGTACCAGTCCTCTTGCCAATCTCTGGTCGCATATTCACCGAAATAGAAACTGGGGTTAACAAAACACCAGGGAATCTCTGAATACTTTGATAACTCGTCTGCCAACCCAATGCCAAAAAGTGTACTCACAATCAGGTCGGGCTTGAACTTTGAGAGCGTCTCCAGACCGATGGGGATGAGTGGATTTGCCCATTCAAGCATTGGATTCATTATTCCCCCATTTGGATCACTACCATCTTGCCTAATCGTATTAATCCAGCGCGTTATCTGACCCCTTTCATCCAGGGGTGGAGGAAATGTATAGCATGGAAGATTCGAGGAAGCAATGAACTGTGCACTTTCCTGGTCACACAGTACCCCAACTCGATGTCCCCGATCTCGAAGTCCACAAGCAAGTGCGATCACAGGTGGTCTGTCCCCACCGCCTTTGGCGCTAAGAATAAAGAGAAAAGATTTACTCTGTGGCATTTCTATTATTCCTTCATGTATTTGATTTTATTGAATAGCCTTCTATAATGGTAATCAGGATGCTGCTAGATTTTAATAAACGAACAATAAAATAATTCAATCAGGAGCAGGGAAATTCTCTTCCAGAGCTGCCACCAACGTATTTCGCTCGTCAACGGGCAGGAAAGCTGCCTTCATCCCAGCCAACACCCGCTGGCGAAGTGTTCCAATGGATAATCCGAGCTGCTCGCAGGCTGCTTGATATTCATCGCTCAAGCTGATCTGCGAAATACTGGGATCATCAGTATTGATGGTAACGTTTAAACCTGCTGCGATCATATTATTCAGTGGGTGTTCATGCAGGTCAGCCACCACACCAGATTGATAGTTGCTGGTGATGCAGACCTCAAAAGTGATCCCACGCTCGCGTGCCTGGGTTACGAGAGTCTCATCTTCTATGATGCGCACCCCATGCCCGACCCGTTCCGCGCCCAACAGGTTGATAGCCTGGTCAATATTCTCCGGACCGCCCCATTCGCCTGCGTGCACGGTGATGCGCATTCCGCTTTGCTTGGCTTCTTGGAAGAGAGGCGCAAAAGGGGTAGTTGGAAATTCCGCCTCGTTTCCCGCCAGATCAATACCCACGATCCCATCTTCACGTCGATCTATGGCTAGTTCGATCACCTTTGCCGCCAGTTCGAGGCTTTCGTGGCGGTTGACACTGGCGATCAAACGTGTGCTGATCTCGTACTTGGAGCTCGCTTCATTTGCCCCTTGGATCACCCAATCCAGGACTTCGTTCATGGGGAAATCTTCCACTCTGCTCAATGCAACCGGCGTAAAGCGCAGCTCAAGGTAGCGGATGTTGTCCGCTGCAGCATCTGCGATCGCCTCTTTCGTGAGGCGCACGATCACTTCTGGGGAACGATAAAATTCTCGTAGCGTCTCAAATTTGGATAGAAAGTTTTGTGAAGTCAAAGGGTCACTGCGATTGATTTGCACCATAGGACGCAGGCGATCAGTCCCCGGTAAATCGATGCCAAATGCTTTTGCTACTTCGAGAAGCGTACCCAGGCGTAGCGAACCCTCCAGGTGGCGGTGCAGATCCACCTTGGGTAAAGAACGGTAAAACTCAGGAGTGCGGGATTGCATGGGGTGGTGCTGAACTTATCTGCGTCTGCGTCTGCGGCGTTTTCTTTTCCCCTTTTTCTTCTCCTCTGGTTCAGTAGGGCTGGCTTGGGGGGCTTCAGCAACTAATACGGGTGGTTCGGGCTGCGGTGAGCTGACCGAGGTTTGCACGCTGCTCATATCGCGCGGGCGGTAAATGAACATCCGGGTGACTACACCTGTCCGGGTGTTATCCAGCAGTTCACGGAACATCTCGAAAGCGCGGTTCTTATACTGCACCAGCGGATCACGCTGGGCATATGCTTCCAGGCCAATTGAGACTCGCAGTGCTTCCATGCTGGTCAGGTACTCGACCCACAGCTCGGAGATCACACCCAAAATGAGCTGTCGGTATATCTCGGTCAATGCCTGCCGACCGAGTTCATCAATCACTTTCAGCTTTTCTTCACTGCTCAAATCACCTAATGGGCTCTCGCTGATCTCCGTATAACGCTTCTCATTGAAAATCGTTTGCAAACCCAATTGGGTCTTATCATCCAATTCGACCGGGCGAGAAGCGGCCAGCCGGCTCAATTCACTGCTCCCCCACGCGTAACGCATGGCGGACTGTGCAGCTTCCAGGTGCGCTAAAACTTCCTCGGTTACCTCCTCCGGATCTTGCTTTTCCAGCAATTGAGCAGCTGCATAGTAATATGTGAGGCGCGTCGTTCGCCGCCACACGCGGCGGTGAGTGCGTTTATCGAAACTGGCTCGTGACCCTTGGGGCATCTGGATCAACAGACCCAGTAACTGCACATCATTCAATGCGCTGTTTCCCTTTTCAAGCCATTTCTCCAGGTCTTTAGGGATCTGTCCATTACCATTTTCACCGATCAAACGCTTATGTCGCCGTCCGAAGCCAGCCTGGATCGTTTCCAGCATCTGATCGGTCAGCGTATCCCAATCCTCAGCGACCAGCTGGGATTTATCAATGTCCAGGTCTTCTTCCAGACGTCTTTCCACAGCTCCGATCAAACGAATAACGGATTGTTCGATCAAGAAAGCTGATATTTGTGATTGAAGGCTTTCGGCTACCAGATCCGGATCCTCCTTCATGGCGCGTTGCTCAGTAGAAGATAATTTGAGTGGTACATGCACCAGACTGGAGATCTCATCGACGATCTGGCGCGGTCCATGACCGTCACTGCTCTCTTCCAGCGCCAAGCCCTCTAGATAGGTGTCCAGGGTTTCCAGACGTTCCTCCAGCTGCTCCTCAAAACGCTGGCGGGTTGCTTCTAGCAGGTTGCTCACGCTGATCAATACATGTTCTTCCTCTGCTTTCAGGCTGTCGTCTGCCAGCTGGGTCAGCGCCAGACGGGCGGCATCCCGGTCGATCGTCTCCAGTACCTGATTACTCATGGATGGTTGGTAGCTGTCGAGAGATGATCGCCGCTCTAAGATGTGATCAACCAGCAGGCGCAGCATGTAGGAGGGATAGACGTACCCGTTTACAGTCAGTGGCGGTTGGATCTGATCGAGCCAGGCCAGCAGTCTCCAAGGACCTTCCTCGTCTTCGAGTGCGAGTGGCACCCGTCCTAAGACTTCCGTCTGCAGCATCTCGGTCACGTTCTCACTTAGATCGTCCTTGACAAAGATCAGATCGCGTTGGTCATAGATCTTGGCCCGTTGGGTATTGAGCACATCATCATATTCGAGCAGGTGCTTACGGACATCAAAGTTGGCTCCTTCAACCCGGGTTTGAGATTGTTCGACCAGGCGACTTACCAGCCCCACCTCCAGCGGCATGGCATCGTCGATGCCCATCCGCACCATCATGCTCTCTGCTTGCTGTCCTCCGAATAAGCGCATTAATTCGTCTTCCATCGATAAATAGAAGCGGGACGAACCGGGGTCCCCTTGACGGGCTGCACGACCACGCAGCTGATTATCAATGCGCCGGGATTCGTGACGTTCTGAGCCGATCACATGCAGTCCACCCAAATTGCGCACGCTTTCCATATCCTGGATGTATTTCTGGAAATATTCAACTTCAGCTTTGTAGATACCGTAATTGGCCGGATCGATGGCAAGCACCGCTGCGCGCTTTTCTTCCAGGGACATGTCATAAGGATCATCATGGCCATTACGGCGTAGTATCCTGCTGATCGCGGCGGTGATCTCTTCAGCAACTTCACCACCTAGTTTGATGTCCACACCACGTCCCGCCATATTTGTGGCGATGGTCACCGCGCCATATGAACCTGCTCCGGCGATGATCTGGCTTTCTTCTGTGTGCTTGCGGGCGTTCAAAACCTGGTGGGGGATTCCACTTTTCAGTATCCCAGCCAGGCGATCGTTATGTCCAGGACCGAGTTCCAGAATGTTAGCCAGAAGGCCTAGGTTCTCTTCGGATTCTGGGTTGAAAGACATCTCCAGTTCACGCGCCATCTTGCGCATGTTAGATATCGGCAGTTTATCCAGGGGTTCGTTTAGGTATTCAAGTTCATGTATGGCGCGACCATCTTCTTCCCGATTGTTGGCTTGCATCCATGCGTACCGGATCAATGTAACCGTTGCCAGGCGGCGTACAGGCTCAGCTCTCAAGCGGCTCGAAATACGGTCAGAGAGCTCCACCGAAGTCGTGCCGACCAGGATCGGTCGCCCCAAAGTATGAAAGCGGAAGATCTCTGTGGTCAGGGCACGCAGCTTGGCCTCTTCCGTGCGGTAGACGACGTCGGGATAGTCCTTTCGTTTCCAAAACAGCGGTTCACCTTGCTGTTCATTCTTGTCCGCATAGTAGATGAACTTATAGCCTTTCTCATCTCTGTCCTCGAGTTCGATCAGATCTGTTTCAGCGAGTGAGGCGATATATTCCAGGTTGGTGGGGATGGCCAGAACTTCGAGCTTGTAGATCTTGTCGAACTCCTCCGCTTCGGTGACTGCTGTACCCGTCATGCCGGACAGCTTCTGGTACATGCGGAAGTAATTCTGGATGGTGATGGTGGCATAGGTGACGTTCTCGCGCTGGACGCGCACGCCCTCCTTGGCTTCTACAGCCTGGTGCAACCCATCTGACCAACGCCTGCCCGGCATCAGCCGGCCGGTGAACTCATCGATGATGACGACTTTACCCGCTTGTACCAGGTAGTCTTTATTTCGTCTGAACAGGAATTGCGCCCGCAGAGCCTGTTCCAGATAACCCATCAGGCGTGCCTGTTCAGGGGTGACATCCTCTGGTCGTTCTGGATCGCGCAGCGGCATATCGAGCAGGCTTTCCACATGGGATTCGCCAATCTCGCTCAAGGTCACGTTGCGGTCACGCTCACTGATCTCATAGTCTTCGCTCTTGAGATTCTTAACCACCTGTGCCATGCGGGTGTACCACTCTGTGTCATCATGAGATGGTCCGGAGATGATCAGTGGCGTACGCGCCTCATCGATCAGCACGTTATCGACCTCGTCGATAATGGCATATACATGGCCGCGCTGTACGCGATCTTCCAGGCGCATGGTCATGTTGTCGCGCAGGTAATCAAAACCAAATTCGTTGTTGGTGCCGTAGGTGATATCGGCTGCATAGGCATCTCTGCGGGGAACCATCAGCAGGTTGTGTTGGTCTTCGTGTGGGGATTCACGCTCAAAGTCGACCAGAAAGGCTTTCTTGCCATTCTCGGTGCGGGCTGCCATTTGCAGCACACCAATGCTCAATCCAAGTCTATTGTAGATCACACCCATCCAACGGGCATCCCGGCGCGCCAGGTAATCATTTACCGTCACCAGATGGGCACCCTTTCCGACCGGGACATCTTCAATTGGGGCAAACTCCCAGCTTTCCGGATCTTCTCCCCACTTACGTTGAGCAAGCTGCAGCCATTTATCATTGAGGGCTAAGGCGTTTAAATACAGTGGCTGCGTTGCTACTAGTGTCTTTCCCTCGCCGGTGCGCATCTCGGCGATGATCCCGTTGTGCAGGGCGATGCCGCCGATCAGCTGCACGTCATAATGGCGCTGGCCAAGAGTCCTTTTGCTGGTCTCACGCACGACTGCAAAAGCTTCTGGCAGCAAATCGTCCAGCGTTTCACCAAGGAGCAAGCGGCGACGGAATTCATCCGTCATGCCGCGCAATTGCTCGTCACCGAAGGCCTCGAATTTGGGTTCCAGGCTGTTGATATATTCAACTGTTTCAGCGTATTCTTCGATTTGACGTTTATTGGGGTCACCCCCAAAAACGCGCACTATTCTATTCAGCATATCCTATTAATTTAACCTATTTTCAATTTCTATCTTGGTTTGGCGATTATAGCATAGTTGAAATACAGAACATAAACACTCTAATCGCCTTCAAATCAAACCTGTTGGGCGTGTATCCCGATTCCGCGAGTTATTTCTTTTATTGGATACACAACATCAATTTCATTATGTGCAGAATTCCTTCCACTATTGTCAAGTCTTTGACAGAGCACCTTTCATCGGGTATGATCCTCCCTTGGCAGCACCCAAAGTTTGCCTGCCCAACCATTTTTGTGTGCGTTGAATCTCTCGCAACAAGGTAATAAATATGATGAATTTCTTCCGGTCAGTTCGCCAGCCAAAGGAAACCGAATACATCACCGTCGTATCCGGTCTGCCGCGTTCAGGCACTTCGATGATGATGAAGATGCTTGAAGCGGGCGGCCTGCCTCCCCTGACGGACGAGATCAGGACCCCTGATGATGATAACCCCAAAGGCTACTACGAATTTGAGCGTGTAAAAAAAATGCCTGACGGGGATATTACCTGGGTTGAAGATACGCAGGGCAAGGCGGTCAAGGTGATCTCTGCCCTTCTGGAGCACCTCCCGCCAGATTACTCATATCGGATCCTGTTCATGGAGCGTAAGATGGATGAGATCCTGGCCTCCCAGCATCAAATGCTCGTCCGATCGGGCAAACCCACGGATAAGGTTAGCGATGAAAAGCTGGCCGAAATGTACTCGAAGCACCTGGCGATGATCAAAAACTGGCTGAATACGCAGCCGAATTTCTCTGTGCTGTATCTGGATTACAACGCCATACTCGCTGATCCAGATAAATACTCCACTCAGATCAACCAATATTTAGGGCAGAGTCTCAACGCGGAGAAGATGGCAGGGGTTATCGATCCGCATCTCTATCGGCAACGAAAGTAAACCTTGGGTTAGCCCGATATAAGCCTCCACACCTGGGCGACAATAAACGTAATCGCGAATCCCATCACCAGCGGGATCACGGCAGCTAAAGCAGTCCACTTACGGCTGCCGGTCTCTTTGTACATCGTGTAAAGCGTTGTACTGCAGGGATTGTGCACCAGGCTGAAAAGCATCAGGTTGACCGCAGTCAGC
>JBFFIU010000097.1:0-11409 GCA_041556275.1 Anaerolineales bacterium
GCCACCAGCGCGGGGATGAAGATCAGGGGCAGGATGTACTGCCACTGCGCCCAGCCCAAGGGGGTTGTATTAAAGATCGGCTGTAAGAAAGGCACGTAGACCACGATCAGCAGCAAGACCGAAGAAGATAATACCGCCAGGTTCATGTTGCGGTTGCTCAATGGCCCGATCTTGATCAGCGGGTAGCGCTCAGAACGGGCGGTGTAGGCGCGCAGGAGCTCGGAGAACGAGAGGGTCACAAAAGCCATTGTGCCAGGGATGAGTAGGTTATCCAGGAACAGCCACCTGCCGACCATGTAGGCGGTCAGGGTGACGAAGGTGATCGCCACGGTCTGGATGCCGATACCGCCGATCATGAAGCGGTTGATGATCGGCTCAGAGGGGGGTCGCGGCGATTGGCGCATGATATCGGGATTGCCCTTTTCGGTGCCTAAGGCCAGGGCTGGAGCGCCATCCGTGATCAAGTTCAACCACAGTAGCTGGATCACGGTCAGCGGGGAGTTCTGGGTGATCATAATGCCGAGGAAAATGGTGGCGATCTCAGCCACGTTGCAGGAGAGCAGGTAGTAGACGAACTTGCGAATGTTGCTGTAGATGACGCGACCTTGTTCCACGGCTGAAACGATGCTGGCGTAGTTATCATCGGTCAGGACCATATCGGCGCTTTCTTTGGCCACATCGGTGCCGGTGATGCCCATCGCCACGCCGATATTGGCGCTTTTGATCGCCGGGGCATCGTTGACGCCATCACCGGTCATCGCCACGACCTGTCCCCTTGCGCGCAGCGCTTCGACGATGCGCAGTTTGTGCTGCGGGGAAACGCGGGCGTACACATCGGTGTACGCCACCTGGCGTTCCAGGCTGCCATCCTTCATCACGTCCATCTGGTCCCCGGTGAGCACCTGGTGACCGGGTTCCAGGAGGTTGATCGATTCAGCAATTGCGCGGGCAGTATTCGGGTAATCACCAGTGATCATCACAGTGCGTATACCAGCACCACGCGCCATCTCCAATGCTGGCAAAACCTCAGGACGCGGGGGATCGATCATGCCGATCAACCCGGCGAAGACCAGATCGTGCTCTACCTCCTGCAGATCCATAGTCTCAGGTTCAACCTTAACCAGCCGGTATGCCATGCCCAACACCCGTAAGGCTTCCTGGGTCATGCGATCGTTGGCAGCCAGGATGCGCATGCGCATGTTCTCATCCAGAGGGAAGATCGAATCATCGCTGCCCTGGTAGTGGGTACAGTTTTTCAGGATCAGGTCGGGCGCACCTTTCTCAGTGATCACAAACCACTCCCGCTTTTGATCGTCATGAAAAGGCGAGAGATCGTCCGGTCTTGGATCCCGGACTGAGTGGCAGGTGATCATCCTTTTCAACGCCGAGTCGAAGGGGATCTCTTTCCGGCGTGGATAGGCTCCGATCAGATCTTCCGTCCAACAACCCGCCTTGGCTGCCGCGACGAGCAGGGCACCCTCGGTCGGGTCTCCTGCAACGCGGTAAGACGGTCGCCCATTGTCCTGCTCGCGAACATCCAGATCAGCGTCGTTGTTCAAGGCTGCCACCCAGAGCGCGGTCGTGGCACCTGGGTAATCCTCGAGGTTGATCGTCTCGCCATCGATCTGAAAATCACCGACCGGGGCATAACCAATGCCTGTGATGCCAATCTGCTGACCATCCACCCACAGCTGGGTGGCTGTCATCTGGTTTTGGGTCAGCGTCCCGGTCTTATCCGAACAGATGATGGTCGCTGAGCCCAAAGTCTCTACCGAAGATAGACGCCGGATGAGAGAATGGCGGGTGATCATCTCGCGCATACCAAGCGCCAGGCTGATCGTTACCACTGCGGGTAAACCTTCCGGTACGGCGGCAATGGCTAAACTTACCGCGATCAGGAACATGTCCAGGGGATCGAAGCCGCGCATCCAACCCACCAGGAACACAGCTGCGCAGATCACCAGCGCGGCCCAGCCCAGCGTTTTCCCAACCGCATCCAGGCGGCGCTGCAATGGCGTTGGTTCGTGCTCAACTCCTTGCAGCATCTTGGCGATCAAACCTATCTGGGTACGCATCCCGGTGCTGACTACAACCCCCTTTCCACGCCCATAGTTGACCATTGTGCCCATAAAGGTCGTGTTTTTGCGATCGCCTAAGGGGATATCTGCTTCCAGACGAATGGCAGCATCTTTTTGCACCGGTACTGATTCGCCGGTCAGCGCCGCTTCTTCCACACGCAGGTTGACCGCTTCGATCAGGCGAATATCCGCGGGTACATAATTACCTGCTTCAAGCAGCACCAGGTCTCCAGGCACAAGCATCTGGGCAGGCAGCACCTCCCGGGAACCGTCCCTGATCACATCGGCATCAGGCGCAGCTAACTTGCGTAGTGCGGCCAATTCCTGCTCGGCACGGCGCTCCTGGACAACACCCAGAGTGGCGTTCAAGATCACGATGGCGATGATCGCCGCCGATTCGACATAATCACCCAGGGCAGCTGAGATGATGGCGGCGATGATCAACAATATCACTACGAAGTTATTGAACTGCTCGCCCAGCATCTGCCAAAAGGTTGTACCCGGGGCTTCTTCGAGCTCATTCGGTCCATATCGCTGCAGGCGTCGTTCTGCTTCCTTGGAAGACAAACCTCTTTCGCTGAAAGTAGCCAGGCGCGACAAGACTTCATCCGCTTCCACGGCATGCCAGGAATCTCCGTTTACTTTTTCTGTGATATTCTCAGGTATTGTCTGCTCCATCGATCAAACCGCCTGAATTTCTTCCCGATTCATTCAAAGGCACCTTTGATATGTGAATTATTTCTCCATTGTACACTAATCTATGATCTGGACAAGGGAACAAAGTACTGCATAAAAATGATACACGAGAGCTATCTAAATACATCATTTGATGATTTTAATACTGCGACCGCCGCACGCGCAGATAACCAAACGAAATCAAGACGACACTTTGAAGCTCCTGCCCGACATGCTATAATCCCTCTCTGAGAATTTATACTAAAAAGGAGTAGAGGGTTAATGAAGAGCACTATAAATGTCCCCGCAGGGGGTGAGAAGATCAGCATCAAGGATGGGAAACTTCAGGTACCGGAGAATGCGATCATTCCGTTTGTCGAAGGGGACGGCACTGGACCGGATATCTGGCGGGCCTCAAAACGGGTTTTCGATGCCGCCGTGGCAAAAGCATATCAAGGAAAACGGGAGATCGCCTGGGTTGAAGTGTACGCAGGAGAAAAAGCGTTCAACAAATTCGGTTCTTGGTTGCCTGAGGAGACTATCGAGACCTTCCGCGAATACCTGGTGGGTATCAAGGGTCCCTTGACCACTCCAGTAGGCGGTGGAATCCGCTCGCTCAATGTCGCCCTGCGCAAAGCGCTCGACCTGTATGTTTGTCTGCGACCAGTACGCTACTATCCTGGAGTCCCCTCGCCGGTCAAGCACCCGGAATATGTCGATATGGTTGTATTCCGGGAGAACACAGAAGATATCTACACCGGTATTGAGTTCGAACACGGCTCAGCAGACGATGAAAAATTCAAAACCATATTGAAAGCGAATTTCCCTGATGAATTCAACAAAATCCGCTTCCCCGATACTTCTGGATTCGGCGTGAAACCGGTATCCCAGGAGGGCAGCTACCGACTCGTTCGCGCCGCGATCCGCTATGCGCTCGATAATAATCGCCGCAGCGTGACCCTGGTCCACAAGGGCAACATCATGAAATACACGGAGGGCTCCTTCCGCAATTGGGGCTACGAACTGGCGGAGAATGAGTTTGGCGATCAGGTCTACACCTGGAGCCAGTGGGACCGTACGGTTGAGACCGAAGGAGAAGAGGTCGCCAACCAGGAGCAGGAGCAAGCCCTAAAAGCAGGCAAGCTACTGATCAAAGATGCCATCGCCGATATCGTCTTCCAGCAGACCATCACCAGGGCGCGTGAATTCGATGTGATCGCCACTATGAACCTGAACGGAGATTATCTCTCCGATGCACTAGCTGCCCAGGTGGGTGGGATCGGCATTGCCCCGGGTGGAAATATCAACTACACCAGCGGGCATGCCATTTTCGAAGCCACCCACGGCACTGCGCCCAAATACGCCGATAAGGATGTGGTCAATCCCGGTTCCGTGATCCTTTCCGGGGAGATGATGTTCAGATATATGGGCTGGGGTGAAGCGGCCGATCTGATCGTCAAAGGCATGGAGGGGGCCATCGCAGCCAAGACGGTCACTTATGATTTTCACCGCCTGATGGAGGATGCCAAGAAGCTAAAGACCTCAGAATTCGGGGAGGCGGTCATCCAGCACATGGATGATTGATTTACCTGGTAAATTAGTAATTCGATCCAAATTAGAATCCTCGGAGACTAGCACTATGACAGACAAAGGAGAAACCTCAACCAAGCAGGAAGAAACCACAGCAGCGACCACACCATACATCGATCTTCCAACCAGGTGGGATCGCTGGGAACCGGTCGCTGAAGTCATCGCCACCATCGTCCTGGCGCTCGCCACGATCGCTACAGCCTGGAGCGGCTACCAGGCCGCCCGTTGGGGAGGCGTGCAATCGACCAGCTATAGCCAGGCAGGCGCTCTACGCACCGAATCTACGCGGTCCTCAACTCAAGCTGGACAAATCGGTCAAGTAGACATTGGCTTGTTCGCCAACTGGATCAACGCTTTCGCGACGGATAACCAGGAACTGGCAACATTCTACCAGGAGCGCTTCCGGGACGATTTCAATATCGCTTTTGAAGCCTGGCTGGCAACCAACCCAAGAAACAATCCCGAGGCGCCTGACACGCCATTCAGCATGCCGGAATACCGGATCAGCCAGGCTGAAGATGCCGCCAGATTGGAAACAGAAGCGGAGGAGATGTTCGCCGCAGGATCAGAGGCCAATCAAACCAGCGACGACTATATCCTTAATACAGTTATCCTAGCCTCAGTGCTCTTCTTAGGCGGTCTCGTCTCGCGCTTCAAAGCTATGGCTGCACGCTGGGTGATCATCGTCTTCAGCCTGGCGATCCTGGCATACGGTTTGTACAACATCTTAACTTACCCGATTCAATAAGAAACACTGGCATTGCTATCGCCTTGTTATTTTGTCCGGTTGATATCAAACTCGTAACATCCCGAATTAAACTTTGTTGATTTGGAGGTTTGCCGGCAAAAATCTCCGTGGATTTTGAGCACCTTGCAGGTCTAATACTACCGGTGATAATTCCAGTCAACAAAGACCTTTGCGGTCGAGCCAGAGCATGATGCATCACAATCCTTGGTATTGATCATCGCCAAATCGAATTGCAAGATGAAATGCGTGCCTAACGATGATCCTTTCAATGTAGAGTATATTTGGTATGATTAAGCTAAACGACAACAAGATACGCGGAGGTAGGATGGAATCTCTAAAATTAAACATATTGGGGATGGCGCGCTATCGGGGGCGTGAGGGTCAGCTAAGTTTTATACTGCACCGCCTGGCCGGGTTGGGAACGCTCCTTTTTCTGGCCATTCACATTGTTGATACCTCAACAGTTTACTTCTTCCCCTCACTTTACGAACATGCCATCGAGATTTACCGCAGCACGCTTTTCATGTTAGGAGAGATCATCCTTGTGTTCTGCGTGATCTACCACGGGGTAAATGGCGTCCGCATCGCCATCTTTGACCTGTTCGCTCCAGAACGGTGGAATATAGAAACGCAGCGTAAAACTGCCCAATGGAGCTTGGCGATCGCGGTAATCCTATGGCTCCCGGCAGCATACTTAATGGGTCGCAGCCTGTTGGTACACAATTTTGGACTCTAGCAAGGAAGGAGAGATAGATGACGACGCAAACCGAACAGATGCGGACCAATCAGTTGCCTCCCCAGGAGGGATATGAAAGCTGGGCCTGGAAATGGATGCGCTACAGTGGGCTGCTGCTTATTCCCCTGGCCTGGGGTCATGTCCTGATCCAGGATATCCTGGTGGGCGTGCACAGCATCGACTTAGATTATGTGGCCATGCGCTGGGCTTCGCTTGGCTGGCGGGTATATGATTTCCTGCTGCTAGCATTCGCTTTCGCGCATGGTGTCAACGGATTACGCCAGGTGCTTAATGATTACATTCGCCAGGACAGCACGCGCAGGAGAGTCACCTGGCTCTTATTCGTATTATGGATTGTGATCTCGTTGATTGGAGCCGCAGCGATCGTCGGCGGGGTGCGCGTGCCCTAAATTTTTCTCCACAGATTTGAGCGGCGCTGCGTCTGTTGCTCAATCAATGAACAAGATCGTAACGCAGAAAAATCTCAATAATCCCGATCAGATTCAGGGACAGGGACGACGAGCACAGACTCAATCCCCCATAATGCAGCAGAGGTCTATGGTGATTCAAACATGGCCCAGAATCTTAAAAATTCTGGTAAATAGCAATTTATACTAAATTATCCGTCTCAACCTCTGCGGGGTAACTCCAGCAACACGTTCGATCTCTCCATTGACCTCCATATCCAGCTTAACCGTCGTCGTGTACCACGACACGGAACCAAGCCTTTTCAGCTCTTCTGCGGGAATTCGGCGTTCAACCAACTCTGCCAAGCGGTTAAACTCCACGCCTTTATCATCGTCAGGGACCTCGGCCAGGATGGCGGACCGAACGAGTTCATACTTCCACTTGGCGATGCGCGTCGGTTGTTTGCCTGGTGTGGGCGTCTCGCATAACACTTTGTCTTCTTCAGAATTCAATTTATCTCCACTTCAAATTCATGACTCAGGTAAGCCTTTACGCAGTTCAGGTTCCTTCAGATTGGCTGCCAATCGCTGAATAATCGTCCGCACAATTTCTTTATGCTGCGCAGCCTGTTTCTGGTTTCCCTGCACATGGTACACCTCAGCAAGCGCTTCATGTACATCCCAGCGCAGACGTGGCGCGCCGATCATCTCTGCCAAATTTTTAGCTTTCCGCAGAACACCCTCGGCTGCCTCCGGACTGCCAGCGGCGAGTTTAGATTTTCCCTGCCACACATAGGCATTTGTTACAACCCCTCTAAGTTCCCCTGGCTGAGCGATCTGCAAGAGTTCTGTCGCCCAGCGGTATGCTGCTTCGTGATCGCCCTGAAAGTGAGATAATTCGGCCAATCCCTCAAGGCAGCGCACGGCATGCGACAATTGATCTCGGGTTTGAGCCTCTTCTAACGCTTCTACCAGATCTGGACCGATTCCTAGATCCCCCAATCGTAAACGATCGATCGCTAAATCCGCCTGGATCCGTGGCAGGAAGAAATTTGAACCGATCTTGCGCTCGATCTCAAGGGCTTCAGAATGAACCATCTCCGCGTGATTGAACAGGTTCAACGCTTGGTAATAATTTCCGAGCATGTCGAGGCCGATCGAGACCAATCTAAGCGCACCGATATTCTTGGCTTGATCAATCGCGAGCACCAGGTAATCAATCCCCTGCTGAAAATCTTCCATCCCTATGAAATTGGAACCAAGTGTCAGTAACGCAGTCACCGCGTGCCAATGTAAATGTGCCTCTTGGCTGATAACCAAAGACTCATTCGCGTATTTCCTTACATGTTCGTATTCAGCCATGCCGTACATGCCATCGTGCATCATCGCAATCGTCTGCAGATTTTCCGCCTCATAACTCTTGTCACCGATCTGGCGTGCTAATTCAAGCGATTCAATAAACAGGTCAACAGCTTTCTGGGGTTTTGCAGAGAACCAATAAGCCTCGGCGCGTCCATGAAGAGCCTGGACAGCCACCAGATCCCTCAGCCCCAAATCTCGACTGATCTGGAGGGCTTCTTCATGGAAAGCGGTTGACCTGACGTTATCGCCCTGGCTCCAGACCACACTGCCCAAGTGATATAAAACATCTGCCGCTCCACGGCGATCACCCATTTCTCGTACAGTATCGAGACCCTGACCCAAATATTCCATGGCATTTTCATAATCATCCGCTCGGCGGTAGATCAACCCCAGGCTGATCAATAGGTCGCGTTCTCTGGGTTTGTCTGCCTCCCGGCGTGCGGATTCCAAAACTCGATTGAGATCCTCAGCTGCACCTGCGAATTCACCCTCTAATCCGCGCACCTCACCCCGATTTTCAAGTAAGTTCAGCAAGGTCTGTTGATCGACTGCCTCCGGATTATTCTCTGCCAGCCGGACTGCCCGGTTGAGAAAACCAGCCGCCTCTCTCAAAGCATAGATACCCTTTGATCGATCGGCAGCTTGCGCCAAATAGACGATTGCCTTGCTCCAAACTTGACCCTGTTCAAAATGAAATGCTAAGGCTGGAGTCAGCTCGTCAAGTCGATCGGCACCGTGCTGCTCAAGCAATTGCGCGATTTTACGATGCACATCTCGACGAACCTCCTTCAGCACGCTAGCGTAGGCGACCTCTTGCATTAAGACATGCCTGAAAATCCATTCCCAATCCTGCACCAGCACAGCGCGCCCATGCCGTTCGACGAATTCTTGGTCAGCTAGACTGGATAAGTGGGGTTCAATATTCTGGTTGACAAGGTTGTTCAGCAGCTCTTGCCAAAATGTTCGCCCGATTATGGCTGCATGCTGGATGACTCTTTTAAGATCTGGCTCAAGCCGGTCGATGCGATCTGCCAATACGCCTTGAACCGTTTCAGGGACCTGGATCTCCTCTAGGCTGCGCGCCATTCGCCAACCGCCATTAATCGCTTCAAGTGTGCCATCTTCTTTGAACGAGCTGATCAGCTCCTCAATGAAGAAGGGGTTGCCTCGTGTTACAGATTGGATCGGTTGAATTATGTCATCGGAAACATTAGTGCTGGAAAGGAGGGAAAAGATCATACTCCCGGTTTGGTGAGGGGTCAAATATCCAAGCTGGATCGCGCAATACGAATCGGCACTCATTTGCCGCTCAAGATCAAGGTGCTTACCCCTTACCTCAGCAACCGGTCGCGTGAGCATCAGACAGTAAATCAGCTCATGCTGAGCTTCTTCGACCAGAAATTCGAGTAGATCGAGAGAAATATCGTCCGCCCAGTGTATATCTTCGAATACCAGCACCAGTGGAGCTCCATCTGCGTGGTTGACGCAGAAAGATTTGAAAGCAGCAAATATGGCATGACGCCTGGCTTGCGGCTCTAGTTCACTGATTGAGTCGTCCGGATACTTGAGCGCCAGGATGGCTGCCAAACCATGTATCTGCTCTTTAGATATTTGCCTCGAAGCTTCTTCTAACTTCTCACGTCGCAGATCAGCATTGTCAGCCTCAAAAATGCCTAACGCTGATCTGATCAGGCTGCCTGCCAGTGCGTAAGGTGTCTGGTGGGTATAGCTGAAACCCCTCCCAAGCCAAACCTGAGCATCAGGGTAGACCTGTGCAAGCCAGGCGACAAATTCCTGGCGTAGCCGCGACTTTCCAATACCCGCCTCGCCTTCTATCAACACGACCTGAGTCCTTCGATTAGAAATAAGCGCTTCGAAGCGTTCTTTGAGCAACTTCAACTCAGGTTCACGACCGGCTAAAGGACCGCGTGCGAATATAGTTTTTCGGGCTTTACCTTGAGTCCGGAGTTTTAATATTTGATATACGCCGACTGGTTCGGGTTCACCCTTGATTTCTATTTTCCCCCACGACTCAACATCGAAATGATCTCCGCCTCCAGCGAGGCGGAAGGTGTTTTCGCCAACAACCACTCCCCCAGGTGGGGCAGCTTCCTCGAGGCGTGAGGCAATGTTAACTGTATCGCCGATAACTGTATACTCCCCTGCTGCGCCATCAACGTTCCCGGCTACCACATATCCAGAGTTAATCCCTATGCGCACTTTGAACTCAGAAATCCGATATTCTTCGTTGAGCTGCGCAGCGTACTTATCCATCCTGGATTGAATTTCGAGCCCTGCCCGGATCGCCTGTTCTGCGTGTCCCTCCAATGCGCGTGGCGCGCCGAAGAACGCCAGCACGCCATCACCCATATAACGGGAGACATTTCCACCGAACCGCTCGACGGCGGCTCTCATCTCCCTGAGAGCGCCATCGATGATACGGAGCACCTCCTCCGGGTCACGCTCCGCAGCCAATCTTGTCGAGCCGACCACATCGCAAAAAAGACAGGTGACCAGCTTGCGCTCCTTAGAAGTTGCAGAGCTCAGCTTGGCCAACTTCTCCCGGATTGCCGCAATTGTGGCATCAACGACATCCTCGCCAAGTGATTCTCGCAGGGCTTCCTGGGCATTAATAGCCTGCTGTAATTCAATTATCTGTTCTTCGATCGATTTGGTCATATTCAGTTCGACGATGGAAGGGTTTTCTTATCCGTAAACGATCTCTCAGGTTCTCTATTCAGGGTACTTTTAAATCGAAAGGTTAGTTGACTGACCCCGATCTATTGGCTCTTAAAGACCATAATAAATGAATTCCCAATCGATGAATACTTTTATATATAGGTGAGCCGCTTCTGTCAACTGCTGATCGGATAATATCGGAATCTAAAAACTCAATTAAATCACAGCACCCTTTGAGCTATTCTACTTTTGGTGTCAGTGCAATACAGGAAAATTCATTTCAGACAAATATCACAATCTTTATATAATATACACTAGTAATTTACAAAAGACAAGTTATCTTCAATAATGAATATTTCAATTTCGATAAACTTCATTAGGGCAGCATAAAATAATCCCCCTCAAACAAATCTCAATACGCATCACAGATCTTTGTAATCCAATTTTCGATTCCGCCGCCGGGCTAATTCACTAGAGTACCTTAGACCCAATGTGTCTGCATGCTCACTTGCCCATTTCGTGAGTCGGGTCTCTCCAACTGGCGCAGAATTTGTATAGAGCAGGTCTTGCATTAGACCAGCAATTTCTTCCCGCGTCAGGAAAACATCACCGACGACTTTTCCCAACAGTGAGCCAACCAGATAACCGAGCTCAGGATGAATCGGAATGATCGCCCTCTGCTTGCCAATGATCTCCCCAATTTCCTTGACCAGGCCTCGAAAGGTGAAAGTCTCCGGCCCAATCGCATCAATAATTATGTTCTCTTCACCGCTCCCCTCCTGGACGGCAATTTTCGCCAGGTCGTCCACATAAATCGGCTGCAAGCGATAGTTCCCATCACCGAAAACACCAAATATTGGCATCCGGCGCAGAACCCAGGCGATGTTGTTGATCAGGATGTCTTCTTCTCCGAACAACACGGTTGGCCTGAAGATCGCATACGATATCCCGGAGTTCATCAGCTCCTGCTCTAGCTGCGCCTTACCGCTGAAATACTCGAGTTCAGAATCCAGGGACGGATTGGTGATGCTGATATGAACGATGCGGCGAACCCCAGCCTTCTTGGCTGCCGCGAACAGGCTGATCGTGTTTTCCACCGCTGTGCGGTAAGTGAAATCGCGATGATCGAATCGC
>JBFFIU010000098.1:0-11217 GCA_041556275.1 Anaerolineales bacterium
GCCTGGTAGCTGCCAAATGCGCGCGGGATCTCCCACCGAGCAGCATAACTTTGAGCCTTATCATCGGAACGGCTTGCGACACCTACAAGCATATTCCGCTTCGATGTGCGTAGGGGTTTTATAAGTGCGCGGTTGATGCGCGCTGTACTCATCAAACCCCATTTGAGGGGTGTGTTTCGGTTCGTCATTGATGCCATAATATTGGAAGTATACACCCTATTCAGGAGGGTGAGCAATTAAGAGGAATAAGGGAGTTAATTATTACTTGCCCCGGATTTCTTGCTCTCATGTTTCGCTTTACCTGTTGACTTTTCCTCCGTAAAATGATCAATAGCGACTTCAACTGGCACATCCTGCTCAAATGCTCGCTCGAGATAACCTTGATGCTCCAAAATCCATAGGTAGAGGTCAGTCTCTGTACGTCCGGGAAATTCCTCAAGGATATTTTGTTCTCGGATTAAGTGTACCAGCGGTGAATACACATTATCATGCCAGGAAACCACTGCCTGTTCATTAGGAACTTCTTCTTCAATCTGTTCTCCAAGATAATAACGATGGACATCGATCTGTTCAAGTAGATTGTGATATAAGCCGGGTGTTGTAAGGGTAATTTGAGTCTCGGGTCGCATTTCACTCAAGTGGGTTCTGGCCTGGAATTCCTCACGCTCCTGATCCAGGATCAAATTATCCACCCAGGCGGCTTTCTTTAATCTCCTGATCAGCTTACTCGTTGGCCATTCAACACATTGTTGTTGAAATTGACGAGTAGCTTCTTCAAAAGAGAATTCTTTCCGATAGGCACCCCGGAGGTACCACTCATACTCACTCACCCACAGGTAAAGATCCGCCTCCGTCCGGCCTCGAAAGCTTTCAACCAGTTCAAATTCCCTGATCACACTCACGAGAGGTAGATATATGTTATCGAACCAGGATGCAACTGCTTCTTCATACGAAATTTCATTATCCCGGTCTTCTCCCAGATACCAGCGATGAACGCTGATATGTTCAAGTAATCGCTCATATTCACCAGGCAGTGTGAATTCAATTTGCGCTTCGGGGCGAATTTTCAGAAGATTTGTATAATCAAGGAAATCTGCATATTCGCCTTTGAGCTCCAAATCGCTAATTTCTAAATCCGGAGAGAGAGGGACTGGTACCTCCAACTCCGTTACATAGGCATCAATGAATTCCTGCCCCCTATCCCGGGCTACCGATACCCGGTGATTGCCGTCTTTGACAAAATAAACCTCGCCCATCTTGTACAAATCGACTGGTGGCAAGGTGATATCATCATAATGGGCTGAATCAACGCTTACCCAACGACTTTTCGTGCGTACCTGAAGGGGGAGAAAGGCACGATCAAAATCCCGATAACGACCCAGGCTTCCTACAACCTGATTGATCGGCACCTGTTGAAGACCAACATAATGCTGGCCTTTGAGCGGAATACTCTCTCTAACCGCATTGAAAGGCAGCAGTTCGTTGCTTTCACCAGTTAACCAGCTGGTTACCTTACGCCAAAATCCCTTGATATATGCGCGTTCGAAATCATCCTGTGCTTGTTGTTTTGTGCTCATACATGTTCTTCCAATTTAGTAAAAAATCACATTGCGTTCGTTTAGATACACCTCTAACCCCTCCTAACGGTGGCTATTGATTTCTTTCCTATCAATCTCAGTTTCTGCAAATCCATAGGTATTGATCACATTTGTGGATTTAAACTTGGTTACCGTTTGCTCGTCCTGGCGATAAATATGGATATGACCATGAAAATGGTACTTTGGACGGAATTTCTCCAATAACCAGCGAAAGGCTTTGATTCCCTGGTGGGGTAGATCCTGCTTGTCATGAATACCCCAAGGAGGTGCATGGCTGATGAAAACGTCGAGATAGCGACCATAAATAGTCTTGTTTCTCAACAATTTTGGGACTAAGAGCATAATATGCACCCACATCTGGGATTGGGTATATTGGAATGGACCCTCTCTATACTTTAAGCTGCCTTCAACTCCAGCCAGGATCAATCCTTTATGGTTAACCACTCTTAGGTGAAGATCTGTTCCGCCATGGGGGCCCGTCTTGGGTCCTGATATGGTGTGTTCGACGAGGTTAGAATGGTTGCCGCGCACGAAATAGAGGGGTATATTGAGCATGCTGACCACATATTCCAGGTAATAATAAGTCAGATCCCCACATCCCAGGATTAGATTAACATCCGCAAAACGGGTTTTAACCCCGGAACTGTAGATAAAATCAACTTGTTTATCGCTCAACGACAAAATCTTGATGGTCATTTACGAACAATACCTATTGATAATCAGAGCTCAAAATATTTTTATTCTGCACGGCAAATTGTACTATTCTAGTCCTTAAATTTAGAATTTACATTAATATCCGATATTAACAAATTTGCCATACCCTCAGATGTTTATAAAAAGACAGCCTTTATCACCGACCTGATAAATTGGTCACTCCCTTTTGATTTCTCTAGAAGCAACAATGAGCATCAGGATTATTCATAACTTCAATAAAGGTATTCACCTACTCCGCGGCTTTAATCTAATGTTTACTAAATGCATGATACATCAGAATGTTTCCGATAAATGGCAAACTCTCATCATGTCAAATCAATGGATTGCCTGGAGAAAATATTAGTGTAGAATCGTAGTGTGTCAATAAGTGAATTTATCAGCTGGTACTGCTGATAAAAGCAAAAATTTTGTCGGGGTGAATTTGATTTATAAGAAGATGAAGTTGTCTAATCTTCACATTCTGTTAACCTATAATTGTTCTTTAAGATGCAAACACTGCTATGTTTTCAGCGGTCCACGTGCTGCGGGAAAAATCTCTTTAAGCCAGATTTCACGTATTCTGAACGAATCTCGAAATTTGACGAATCTCGGATTAATCTACTTTGGGGGAGGTGAACCATTCACACAATATCCCTTACTTTTAAAAGCTGTGAACTATGCTCGCCAACGCGGCTTCAAGGTAGGTGTGGAGACAAACGGATATTTTGCCAGGTCCGTCGATACAGGTATCCGTTATCTCAGACCACTTGCAGATATGGGTATCAGTGAAATATGCATCAGTAATGACTTTCTTCACTATAAGGATCCTGGATCTTCGCCTGCTGAACGAGCTCTGGAAGCGGCACAAAAATTGAACATTTCGACTAAATGGGCTTACATATCTCAACCAGGAATGGGAATACTTGATATTGAGAATACCAATTCCGCTGTGGAAGTTTTGGAACCGCGGCTTATGTTCACAGGTCGAGCTGCCGAAACCATGCTGGAAGATCTACCTTCTTCAAGTTGGAATTCATTCAATCGTTGTCCAATTGGTGACCTGGACCAATCCGACCAATACTATATCGATGCCTACGGATATGTGCAAGTTTGCCCAGGGATAGCCATTGGAAACGCTTGGGAACGACCGCTGCACCATCTCATTGAAGAATTCGATAGCAGGAGACATATGATCGTGCAATCTCTTCTTGATGGTGGACCTTCAAAGCTAATCCAGAACGTAGCTACCCAACCCGATATGGAATATGTCGATGCCTGTCACTGTTGTTATTCAATCCGTCGAGAACTTATTGACCAATATCCAGAGCAGTTAGCCCCTCGCCAAGTTTATGGATTATGATTCCGGCCAACCTGACGATTGAAAGCATTTCAATTCAATGGCTTGTCCTTCTACAGCGAGTGCACCGACATACTCTTCGCCCGGATGAATGTGGTGCAACGCCCAGCGTGCAGCCTCACTCCTGTCACCACCGATTTGAATGATTTGAGGGGGAACTCCAGAGACAAATGTGACCTCGAATTGGTTTAACGGAATTGACATGCCCCCTCCGATAGCCTTGATGTAAGCTTCCTTTCGCGTCCAGCAGCGAAAAAAAGCCTCACCACGCTGGGATGCAGGTTGGGCAAGGAGCTGCTCCACCTCCCCTGCGGAAAAGAATCGTTGAGCAATTTCTTCGATATTATCTTTATACATGATCCGCTCAACATCCACACCAAGCCGCATCTCGTTGGTGACAGCGAACAATCCAACGGAATCTGAATGCGATAAGTTAAACTTAAACGCACCAAGATGATTTATGTGGTCTAATTCCGGCTTGCCATATTCGTTGAAGGTAAAGAGGATCTGTTCAGGAGGCAGTTTCAGATATCTGCCCAAAATCCATCTTGTATAACTATGCGCAGCCACGAATCGGTTTCGATCTTTTTGGAAGTGAAATTTCTCTGCCCTTTCCGTTTCAGACTTGGAAAGAGCAGCCTGAAGGGATTCAACCTCACGAGGTAGAATATCTAACCAAAGCCGCCAGATATGCACTTCGCCTCGGTTTAATTGCAGTTCTTCGGGTGGAGATTTCCAGGTGGTAGCCATTATTTTTCAGATGTAATCAGGTTGATCAATCGCAATACTGAATATTACTTAAATTCGGTAAACTGCTGCCTATCAAGATTATATTATCCAATTGCCCCTATCCGGTGACTAATCACACAATTAACCCGAAAATCACCATCCCTTTTCTTGACACCACTTAAGTCATACAAGTATAATCCTAATTATCTAAATTACTCCTATACCACAAGAACGGCGCTCCAAAGTGTTCTCATGGCCAGGAAGGAGGGAAAGGCTATTGATTCCAAACCAATGTTTAAACTGATCCTCAAGGATGGTGCAAAAGCAGGCCAGGAGTTTGAGTTATCAAATCCGGAGATCGTAGTCGGGCGCGAATCTGGTGTTGATATTCTGCTGTCTACCCCGGCTGTCTCTCGCCGTCATGCACGATTAATCCGACAGGGGGATAGTTATGCGATCGAGGATCTGGGCAGCAGCAACGGAACATTCGTAAATGGTCAAAAGATTGATATAACAACTGCACTCAAATCGGGAGACAAGATTCGCTTCGGCCAAGCAGTTGAGCTAACATTCGAAGGACCACCACCACAAGAAAAGCCGCAACCTTCGGCCGTCGCAGAGACTCTGATAGGGGAAGAACCATTATTGCCCGATTTAGAAGGACCTGCCAGACTGGTCATCACTATTTCTGGCGATAACCCTCAAACTCAAATACTTGAAAAACCGAAGATATCCATCGGGCGAGCCGATGATAATGACATCACGATCTCTTCCAAGATCGTGTCACGCTATCATGCGGTCTTGAACAAAGTTGGCGACGATTATCAAATAGAAGTCCTCCCCGTTGCCACGAATCCTGTTTATGTTAACGGACGACCAATAACAGAACCTCGCATTCTACAGAGTGGAGAAATTT
Organism: Anaerolineales bacterium; assembly: GCA_041556275.1. GTDB lineage: Bacteria > Chloroflexota > Anaerolineae > Anaerolineales > UBA4823 > PFL25. The sequence goes on from JBFFIU010000098.1 coordinate 5,294, forward strand.
TACGTATCGGTGGGCTCGATCCCGGTATGATGGTCAGCCTGGTTTATGAGGTTCCCGGTGAAGTTGTCGCTTCCCCTCCAGAACCGATTATATTCGCTGAAAAAACCAGCATCCAAATTGGTCGCGATCCGGAGAACGATGTTGTCTTGGATGCACCAACTGTGTCGCGTTTCCACGCCCAGGTCGAACGCATCGGAACTCGATTTCGATTACAAGACTTGCGCAGCGCTAATGGCACGTTCGTTAATGACCAACGGGTTGAAGGGGATACCTGGTTGCAGTCAGATGAGACAATACGCATCGGGCCATACCGGTTTGTTGTTGGCCAGAATCAACTGACCCAATACAGCGACATCCAAGGGCTGCGCGTCGACATGTTTGGATTGAACAAATGGGTCAGAAAAGACTTGAATATCCTCCAGGATATATCATTATCTTTTCAACCACGCGAATTTGTTGTTGTTGTCGGCCAAAGTGGTGGCGGTAAATCGACCCTGGTGGATGCGATCGCCGGATACCGCCCTGCCACAGATGGGCGTGTGATAGTGAACGGCGTTGATATCTACCGCAATTTTGATGCCATCCGCAGTGAAATCGGGTATGTCCCCCAGCGAGATATCATCCACATGGAATTGACCGTTTACCAAGCCCTCGATTACGCGGCAAGGCTGCGCATGCCGACTGATACAACCAAAGAAGAACGTCATCAACGCATTATGGAAGTGCTCGAGGATCTCGATCTCACCCACCGCCGTGACGTTCAGATCAGTGGTTTGAGTGGTGGTCAACAGAAACGCGTCTCAATTGGGGTGGAACTGCTCACCAAACCAGGATTATTCTACCTGGATGAACCCACCTCAGGCCTCGATCCAGGTACAGAGACCGCATTGATGCAGCTTATGCGACAGCTGGCCGACCAGGGACGCACGATCGTCTTGATCACCCACGCCACAAAGAATGTCATGCTGGCTGACAAAGTCATATTTCTCTCGCGTGGTGGGTTTCTCGCCTGGTTCGGCCCTCCAGAAGAAGCCCTGCAATATTTTGATCAATATCGATCTGAACGCGAACGTCGCTCAGGTCAGATTGAATTCGATGAGATCTATGCCATTCTGGACGATCCCAGTCGAGGGACTGCTGAAGATTGGGCTCAACGCTATAAAAAGCATGCTGCCTTTCAAAAATATATTGTGCAACCCCTCGAGTATGAACGCAAGTTGCTGGAATCAATGACGCCTGATCCCACGACCTCAAAAACCAAGTCTAAAAGGACTGCTTCATCATTTCACCAGTTTTTGATCTTCTCCTCGCGTAATTTGAAAATTCTGACCCGCGATCGGTTTAGCCTGATCCTCATGCTCGTTGCAGCTCCGTTGGTGGGTTTGCTAGACGTTGTCCTATCATTTGCTATCGGGAGTGATCCATATAATCCCGTCACTGGAAACATGGCTGATGTCATCACAACGATATTTATTTTGACCGTCTATGGCGTATTGGTCGGGGCTCTCTCGCAGATGAGAGAATTCGTCAAGGAGCGTGACATCTACAAGAGAGAACGGCTGGTCAATTTGAAGATCCTGCCCTATGTGCTTTCGAAAGTTTGGGTGGCCGTTATACTAGCTTTTTACCAGGCTGGTGCATATTTAATCGTGCGATACCTGGCATTCGAAGTCCCAGGTGGTGCGGCTGAGATAATCATGGTTTACATCACCTTGGTGCTGGCAACGACTGCCGGTATGATGTTGGGTTTATTTGCCTCAGCATTGTCTCCCAATGCCAACGCTGCCCCCTTGTTTGTTATATTGTTGATCTTGCCACAGATGATCTTGAATGGCGCGCTGATTCCCGTACCACAATATATCAGTGCTCCCACTTCAACCCATTGGGCCTTTAAAGCGCTGATGGGGATTACAGGCGTAACCTCAGATGTGGCCGGGGATATCTGTTGGTCCTTACCAGAAGAAGCCCGGAAGGCGATGACCATCGAGGATAAAGAAACAAATAATTGCCAATGTATGGGGGTAAGCGTGCTTGATCCAGAATCTTGCAGCTTTCCGGGTATTGGCAAATTCTACAACGCGGCGATAGATGAACCATCTCCCGTTGAGCCTCCCCCCCTAGGCGATCCCCCTCCTGAGCCGGTACTTCCAGAGCGTCCGGTCCAACCTGAAGATCAGTCCGATTCTATTGCTATGGCTGAATTCTTCGATGAACTTGAAGTTTGGGAGGCTGAAGTACAGGAAATACAAGCAGGATATAAGCAAGAGGTCGATGCGTACCAGGCAGATGCAGATGTATTCAAGGCTGAGTCCATTGCATATCAAGAGTCGCTGGCTGAATGGAATATCGCCAGAGCATCGGCGGTTGAACCGGCCGAGAACACCATCAATCAGTTCAGGGACGTAGTTGGGTGGTCATTTATGGATAAGAGTGATGAGGCTATATTCCGGTATAAAATTTTCGAAACCTGGTTCGCCATGCTCGTCATCATTTCCATATTCATCGCCGGAATTCTGATCCTGCAGAGAGTCAGAGATGGACGCTAAAAGATTCACCAAGTTATCCCTTGCCCTTTTCCTGCTGCTCATCATTGCACTGGCATGCAACTTCAGCAGCTCGACTCAATCCAATGTTGAAGCCACAGCCCAGGCATTAGGTGAATCGGTCTTACAAACGGCCACCGCTGCTGCCAGCGGGGAGATCAGCTCTGATGAGTCAGTTGCTACTGCCCAGGTTGAGGCTACCGAACAGAGCATAGCCAACGTTGCCACCCAAACTGCCGAAGCCATCATAGATGAAGAAGGAGCCGCCGCTACTGCTCAAGTAGTAGAGCCGATCAGGACCGAACTCCCCAAGTACGGGGTTGACCCGAATCAAGGTGAACTGGCATGGATACACCCACCTGAAGTTCTCGAACTCGAAGGATATCAGCAATTCGATTATGCCAACCAATTTTTGGGTACAGTGGCAAAGGATTTCGTTGTCTCAGCCGACATCACCTGGAATACCGATTTTGGAACATCAGGATGCGGTTTTGTCTTACGTTCAGACGGTGATCAGGAAGCGCCAAATCAATATATGTCTCTTGCCACGCGCGGTTCCAGTGGGCATGTCATTTTCGCCACAGTGGTAGACGGGGAGATAGTCACCGGACGAGACATCTATGCCTATGGACTCGATCCAAATTTTGATTGGCGAAATGACACCACCAACCGTCTGACAATCGTTGGTCAGGGGAATGAATTTTTCGTTTATACCAACGACACACTGATTGGTGAGATCGATCCCAGCGCACCGCCCCCTCAACCTTATATCCCGCCCCCACCAGAAGAACCTGCCGACTTGAGTGATGCCGCGGCGGTGGAGAAATTCCAGAAGGAAAAGCAGGAATATGATGAGGTGGTAAAACAGATCAGGGCAGATCACAGCGCTCGAGTGAGTTCCTTCGAACCGGAAGAGACGATATTCGAGAAAGGGTTTATCGCTTTTGTTGCTGCATCTGAATCCGGGACAACTACCTGCAAATTTGATAATGCCTGGTTGTGGTTGATAAATTGATTATACAGATTATTATAAAAATACGCATTCTCGGAGCGAATGAATGAACGAAAATGATTGGATAGGTAAGAGTCTAGCGGGGAGATACCATATTGAAGAGTTATTGGGACAGGGTGGCATGTCCGCCGTGTACAAAGCGCAAGATCCCAACCTGAAACGCGTGGTAGCTGTCAAGATGATCCATTCTCATCTCTCCAGCGACCCTGGATTTGTGAGCCGCTTCGAAGAGGAAGCGACTTCCATCGCCCAACTACGCCATCCTAATATCGTCCAGGTCTATGACTTCAACGTCGAGGATGAGATCTACTATATGGTGATGGAGTTCATCCCTGGCGAAACGCTGCAGGATCATCTTAAGCGTCTGAATGATGTAGATCGTCGCATGCCTTTAGAAGATGTCGTTAATTACATGGTCAATGTCTGCGAAGCTGCAGATTATGCACATGACCGTGGCATGATCCACCGCGATATCAAACCAGCCAATGTGATGCTTTCTGTTTTTGAGCAGGCTATCCTGATGGACTTCGGCATTGCCAAGATCATCGGAGGTCAGCAGCACACTGCCACAGGTGCAGTGGTCGGAACCGCGCTGTACATGTCTCCGGAACAAATCAAGGGTCAGCAGATTGACCGCAGGAGTGATATTTATTCCCTGGGGGTGACGTTGTTCGAGATGGTTAGCGGTCGACCGCCATTCAAGGCCGATTCAGCCATGACGCTGATGATGATGCACGTCAACGATCCAGTCCCGAATTTGCAAGATCTCTATCCCGATGTGCCTGCCGAGATGGTGGCAGTGATCAATAGAGCCCTGGATAAGAAACCAGAAAATCGCTTCCAAAACGCAGGCGAGATGGCCACGGCACTGAACAACTTGATTGGGAAACCCGCCGTCGCTCCACCAGTGACAGAATCGGATTCATTGGGTGCTACTATTGTTGAAGATTCACAGCCTGAACTTGAGGTCCCCGAAGCGACAGCCCTCGCCGCTGCAGCTGCTTCAACGACTGTGGATCCGAAGGTTGAGGTACCCGAAGAGACGGTCCTCGCCGCTGCAGCCGCCGAGACGGCTGCAGAACCTGAGGCTGAGGTACAAGAGGAGACGGCTCTTGCCGCCGCAGCAGCAGCTGCGACGACAATTGAACCAGAGCGGATCGTCCAGCAGGCGCTTCCGGAAGCGCAGGAAGCCTCCGCAGCCCCTGCATCAGCACCTACCCCACCATCTAAGGCTGAAGAGTCCACGGGGTTGCCGGTAATCGGCAACATTAAACCGCTGTATTTAGCCATTGGAGGTGGGGTAATTCTATTGATCGTGATCGGTATCATCTTCGGTGGATCATTATTCTCTGGATCATCCCCCGGCGGAGATGGAGGAGAAGGCGTGCCGATCGCCGGTGCCTCTCCTACTGAAAACCCGGAAGTGGTGGCCGTGCTTGATACTGAAGCCCCCACCATCACACCCACTGAAACCGCGACCCTGGCCCCGCCTACGGAGACACCCACTCCGACAACAGTGCCAACCTCCACCCAAATTCCCACCGAAACAGTTCCACCCGGGATACCTTTCACCCGCATAACGGATATCACGATCAACGATCAAAACCGCTACGAGATCGCCTACGAAACTTTTGAATTCACCGAAGAGATATCCTCGACGACGCTGCACGTGCACTTCTTCTTCAACACAGTGCCTCCAGAAAATGCTGGAGTTCCTGGCAGCGGTCCCTGGATCCTCTACGGTGGTCCAAGACCATTCACCGGATACGCACCTGCGGATCGCCCGGCTGAGGCGACTCAGATGTGCATTCTGGTCGCCAATCCCGACCACTCCATCCAGATGAACAGCGGCAACTGCTTCGACCTGCCCGATGTCATGGGGGCGACGATCGTAGATGACAGCGGCGCCAGTATGGGGCTCGTCCCTGGTGGTGTCTTTCAAATGGGAACAAGCGATGGACCAGTGACTGAGCAACCCATTCATGAACAAGACGTTGAAGATTTCTACATCGATCTATATGAGGTCACCAACGCTCAATATTCAGCCTGCGTGAGTGCAGGTGGATGCAACCCTCTTGCCGTAAACAGCTCACTAACCCGGGCAGATTATTATGGGTATCCCAGTTATGAGAATTACCCGGTAGTCAATATCACCTGGAATGATGCCACCACTTTCTGTGAGTGGCGCGGCGCAAGGCTGCCAATTGAGGCCGAGTGGGCAAAAGCAGCCAGAGATGAAGACCTGCGCACCCATCCCTGGGGAGAAGATCCGATGACCTGTGATATGGCCAACGTCAATAATTGTACGGGTGACACAACCGCAGTGGGCAGCTACCCTAATGACGTCAGCCCTTATGGGATGTATGACA
>JBFFIU010000099.1:0-11189 GCA_041556275.1 Anaerolineales bacterium
AATATGAGCAGGAAAGGAAGACGGCGAACCAAATTCACTATCTGCCGATCAGGATAGGCAGGTAATTGAAATTGCTATGGAGAGTACGCACGATTTCTGGCATGTGAAAGGTCTCTTTTCCGAAGGTGTCAATGTCGGAGAGCCAATACCAGTAGGGTCCTTCGTCAGGAGGGGTATCGGTGTAGGAATAGGTGTGTCCTCCCGACCCACCAAAAGCAGGTTCGAAGTGTACCTGTTCAGCATGCGACAGATTGTTGTCGTTTGAGCGGTAAATGTAGAAACCGAGGTTATCAATTTCGGCTGCGGTTGCCCAACTGAGATCTACCGTTCCATCTCCGACCCGGTCGACTTTAAAATAAATCAGTTCGACGGCGGTTGGTTCGGCAGACAAGCGGATGTTGTTGATCGTTCCAGAACCCTGCAAATCTATACGGATGGCATCGACATCATCGACGTTTATGGGGACAAGCAAAGAATTACCATCCCCAGTCTCAGGGATGTCAATGGAAAATAGTTCCTCCCCGTCTAATCCACCTTCATAGAAGAACATGCGTGCGTCTTCAGTTTCATCTTCTTCCACATCATGAACTTCTAGACTCTCCACATAGGCGCCGCTACCGTCACCGAGTTCTGAGTACTCGAACCCAAATGTGCTGCCGACCACATCGGCGTCATCCGGATCGGTGGAATCCAGGTCTTCGCTGATGATCAATGTATTGCCGAATTCCGGCTTGAAAAGATCGCTATCGTTGCCTGTGCAATCATTAGGGGTACCGCCTGGCGTGCAGGTTGCATCGAAGATCATGGCATGATTTTTATCTACATCTTCGGGGTTTATGGGTTCAGGATTGTGTCCAAAGACGGTGACGAATCCATCGATCTCAGCACCGCTGATGCCGTAGCCGGAATACAATTGGTCAACGATTTCCCCCTCGGGTATTCCTTCGTAGTCGATCACGGCGGATACCGGCTCGGCTTTGGTCGATACGCTGGTTGACAACGAGACCAAGAAGATGAAGAGCAGCGTTATGATGATTAGTTTATACGATCGCATGGGTCCCTTCCTTTTTTCAAATTGAGTGACTTATGGTTATAAAATGGTTTGTTTGGATCGGATTATCTTCAGTGTAAGCATCCAAGTTTTGATGAATATTACCGTTAATTTTTTCCTTATCTAGTTTTTTTGAGAGAACCCAACTCTCCCCGCACGAATTAACGATAAATTAAAATATCCTTACATTTTTGTAATTTTACCAAATTATTACTAAAGAATCAATAGAGGAAAAATCCCTGAAATATCTTAATTCGCAATTGGGGATCACTTTTTTATCTTAATAATGCTACTGAGGGAGGAGAAATTTGAGCAGGTCTTTGCTCGAGTTCCTAGCGGGTCGATCAAGGAATTTGTGGATAATTGCGAATCCTACACAGGTATGAATAAGGAATCTTAGGGTGATGTCAGCAAATCCAGGATGAAATTTACTCGACGATCTTGGCTGCAGAGACCAATTTGAGATGAATCAGATATTGGCGACGAGAGATATCACCATTGAGAGAATGATGATGATGCCAATACCGATAAAAACGATCTGCTGAGTGCGCAGACGTCGTTTTTCGTAACCGGATAGCTCTTTCTTCTTCTTTTTCTTTTTCTTCGCCATACTAAACCTCTTCTTAGGGAGTATATCACTCGAGTTGGGATTTAATGTTAAAAGCTAAGGATTCAGATATCCCCGGGATGGAGCTTAAATCATCAACACTTGCTGAGCGGATTTTTTCAATCGAACCGAATTTCATCAACAGAGCCTTCCGTCTGGCTGGACCAACACCAGGTATCGAGTCTAAGCGAGAAGCCAGTCCACTTTTCGCTCTTTGCCGGCGGTGAGTAGTGATCGCGAAGCGGTGCGCTTCATCGCGCACACGCTGGAGGAGGAATAAACCTTGGGACCTCTCCGGCAAGTTGATCGGATCAGACCGCTGGGGAAGGAAGATTTCTTCATGTTGCTTGGCGAGACCAGCCACAGGAATCTGATCGGTCAAATTATATTTCTCCAAAACTGCAGCTGCCCTGCTGAGCTGCCCTTTGCCTCCATCAATCAGCAACAGATCAGGCAGAAGGGAAAAGGCCTGGTCAACTTTACCTCCGGGCTTTGCGACCAGTTCCTGTGCTGATCGCCACCGGTTGAATCTGCGGTTGAGTACTTCTTCCATACTAGCAAAATCGTCCGGACCAGAGACACTGCGAATATTGAACCGCCGATAATATTTTTTAGTGGGAACACCACGTTCGAAAACCACCATACTGCCAACGGCTGAAGTACCTTGCGTGTTGGATATATCGTAACACTCAATCCGGTTGGGAGGTGAAGGTAAATCCAATGCAGACTGCAATTCAGCCAACGCTTCTGTTTGGCGGTGTTTTTCAGCTTGCCAACGAGCCTGGAGTGAATTCAGGGTCTCCGCCGCATTTTCGGCAGCCAGCTGGATCAATTCCTGCTGCTGCCCCTGGCGAGGGACAAGGATCTCGAATGATTCGCCTGGGCGCCGAGAACTCAACCATTGCTTAATGATTTTCATCTCATCAATTTCTTGGGGAAGCAAAACCTGAGAAGGGATCATTGAGGCCTGATCATAGAACTGCTTAATGAATCCGGACATCACATCTGCATCGGGTGATCCTTCAGCCCCTTCCAGCAAGAAGTATTCTCGTCCGATTAATTTACCTCCACGAATGAAAAACACTTGAACACACGCCTCGCCATCCGAACGTGCCATCGCAATCACATCTGAATCGACATATTCAGAAGAAATCACCTTTTGCCGCTCGACAACTTTTTCGATGGCGTTTACCTGGTCCCGCAGAGCAGCGGCGCGTTCAAATTGGAGCTGATCGGCTGCACGTTGCATATCGGATTGCAATCGAGAGAGAATTGGTTCCGTGCGCCCGGAGAGGAACTGGCAGAGGTCATCGATCACCTGGCGGTAATCCGCTTTGTTGATGGCGCCGATGCAAGGCGCTGAGCATAGTTTGATGTCATAATACAGGCAAGCGCGATCATCCTCACCGGTGATCGTTCTGTCACAGGTGAGGTAAGGGAAGATTCGCCGGAGAACATCGAGCGTCTGGTGGACAGCCCACACGCTGGTATAAGGTCCGAAATACCGCGAACCATCATTGACCATTTGTCTGGTAACGGTGAGTTTGGGAAATGGATCAGCCCAATGTACTTTGACGTAAGGGTATCTCTTATCATCCTTGAGGCGAACATTGAAGTGAGGACGATGTTTCTTGATCAGAGTCATTTCCAGGATCAATGCCTCGAGCTCGGAGCCAACCACTATCCAATCAATGTCACTTATGCGCTTCACCATCTGACTGGTCTTCTGGTTCTCCAGTGCACTGGCGTGGTAGTAGGAACGCAATCGATTCCGCAGATTGATCGCCTTCCCTACATATATCACTTTGCCAGAAGAATCCTTCATCAAATAGCATCCGGCTTTCTTGGGTGCAGAATCGAGGATCCCCTGGAGATGATCACTGATTTCCATAAGCAGGTCAATTTTAACATGAGCGTCAAATAAGGTCGGGAATTTTCTCATAAGGATAGATGTATAATTCCTAAATATGGCCGATTCGTTAGAAATTCTCATTGGAAAATCTCTCAGAGAGAGTGGTTTGTGGCTGGCTGTTGCCGAGTCGTGCACGGGTGGTCTACTCGGTCATCTGTTAACAAATGTCCCGGGTTCATCGAATTATTTCAAGGGGGGAGTGGTCTCTTATGCATACGAATCAAAAAGGGATATATTGGGTGTGTCGATGGCAACCCTGGAGGCAAAAGGCGCGGTCAGCAAGGAAACCGTTTTGGAGATGGCCAGGGGGGTAAGAAAGGAATTGAAGGCGGATATTGGGCTTTCGGTGAGCGGGATCGCCGGCCCAGGCGGTGGTTCGGTCGAGAAACCCGTCGGTACAACCTGGATTGGCATGAGTACTCCCGAGGGTGATACTGCCCAGATGTACTACTTTCAAGGGGAGCGAATAGAGATCAAACTTCAAGCGGCTCAGGCAGCCATGCAGTTATTACTTGATTACCTCTCCGATCGATCTACCGAGTAAATGAGTCCGATTGATTACCAATTATTCCGGTAAAGTTATATTAAATGGAAACTAATGATTGCCAATTATCAAGACAGTCTAACGGGGATACTTGAACGATTATATATTTAAGGTGATTGTGTATCAGGGAAAATGAACCAAGTGAGGTATGGTGATAGGAACCTAAGAAATTTTCCCTTTCAGGGGCGGGATATCGGTACAAGATACCTATTGGCATCGAATCGACATTCGCATAAGATTGGGATACAATAAACCCCTTAGCCACATAAAATGCATAAATTAGTAAACTTTCTGCTGGTTATTCTCTTCATTCTGCCTGCCCTTGTGCTCCAGAGGTCGCGTGCTCATGCCCAGGTCGGCGATCCATGGTCGCTGATTGCTGAAGTCAATTCCCTGCGATCCTCCTACGGCCTGCCGCCCTATGAAGTGAACAATGCCTTGATGTCTGCGGCTCAGAAACACAGCGATTATCAAGCTCAAATTGGAACCTGGACACATACCGGATCGGGTGGATCACGACCTCACGATCGGGCAGTTGCTGCGGGGTATGGAGGAGGCGCCCAGGTGTTCGTCTCGGAAAACGTGGCGCTTGGAGCAAACTTAAGCCCCAGTACAACTGTCTATGAGATGTGGCAAGATGCAATCCACTTGGAGACGATGATCTCGTCTCGTTACACTCATATCGGTGCTGGAGTAGGTAGATCAGGTGATACTGTATACTACACCATTGATGTGGGATATATTGCTGGATCGCCGGGAAGTGGACCACCACCAGCTGATAACTCTTCGCCAAGCGACGATGCAGGTACGCCAGCTCAAACGGCAATCCCCGTTGAACCTATTCAAGTTGCCACTCCCAGTTCGGATGGATCGGTAATCCATATTGTTCAATGGGGGCAGTTTCTCGAGAACATCGCGAATACGTACGAAGTATCTTTGCAGGAATTGATGGCTATAAACGGCTTATCGCAAGAGACGATCATCTATCCAGGAGATAAACTGATGATCGTGCCTGGAGAAACGCCAGAAAGCACACCTGAAGAGACGCCAGAAAGCATACCTGAAGAGATGCCAGAAACCACACCTGAAGAAGAAGGATCTCTGGCGAATATCCCAGAAATTGATGAAGAAATACTATCATCAAGTCCGACTCAGACTCCTTGGTCTCCGACAAGAACTCCCACCCCTGAGGCTTCGATCGCGATTGCGATGGAAATCCCCACGGAAAATATTTCCAGCGAGACAGCAACCCCAGAAGCCGTTCAAATTCCCCAGGAAGAAAACCGGGGCGCTGATTATTTGTTGTTTGCAGTGTTTGGTTTGGCCATATCGGGTAGCGCATTAATTCTTTTCGGCAGCGCGCTAAAACGACGATCTTAGTTAACCGGACCTGGGTGGTTTTACTTCAACTCTTTGACCCACCACAAATTAATCAAATTTCCCGTTGGCAGCTGGTTTATTTCTGCCCAATCAAGAATCGGCAGCCTTATTTGAGCTAATGCAGATGTTGGCAGCCTGGCCGATTCGCCAGTAAGCGCGTCTAAAAACTCTTCCAATCCCGGATTATGTCCAACAATCATGGCGCGATCGATCTCATCTGGACTTGAAGCCAAGATTTCCAAATAAGTGGAAAGGTCACCAGGATAAAGATCGTCATGAATTTCAATCTCCCCTTCGTAGCCACTTTCGTTGGAGACGGCCCGGGCAGTTTTTTTAGCACGAACGGCTGGAGAACATAAAATCAGATCAGGCACTAGATCCTGATCGCGCAGCAAAGCACCAATTCGCGGGGCATCACGCTTTCCACGTTTATTAAGCGGTCGATCGATATCAGCCAAGCTTGGGTTTGACCAACTAGATTTGGCGTGTCGTAGAATGAGCAATTCTTTCATGAGTTATTCTTGTAACCCTCCAGGTACACCTAATCGAGAGCGTTCCGACTCAACAATACTATCATCTAACTTCCGGAAAAGGGGTTTGGGATCTCTTAAATCTTGACCCGACTGCAGGCGACTGGGTTCCCAGCGGCCAGTGGCTTTGTCTGATTTGTATCTCAATACCTCATGTTCGCCGAGGTCGTCCAGGATCGTCTCAACATATTGCTCGCCGAACAACGGGGAATCATAACCAAGGTAAGAGTGAAGCCGCTCACTTGAGAATGGGAGGAATGGGGAGAACAGAATTTTCAATGAGTCAACTGCTTTCAGTGCAGTGAAGATTGTGGTGGCAGCCGCAGACTTATCGGACTTGATCTCGAACCAGGGCGCTGATTGATCCAGGTATTTGTTTACCTCAGCAGCCAGACGCATCGCTTCGGATAATCCCGACCGCAGTTGAACAGATTCGATATGTTCTGCGACAGTTTGGAAACCTGATTCAACGGTATTTATGATCTCTTGATCGGCTGGTCGAAGTTCACCAGGTGAGGGTACTTTTCCATCCCAGTGCTTATCAGCAAAAGAGAGGACCCGGTTGGCGAGATTTCCCCAAGTGGCAACCAATTCATTATTATTACGATTAAGAAAATCACCCCAGTCCCAATCGGTGTCTCTTCTTTCAGGCATATTGGCAGTCAAATAATAACGTAATGAATCGGGGTCATAGCGACTGAGAAAATCAAGTCCCCACACCGCCCAATTGCGGCTGCCTGAAATTTTCTGACCCTCAAGGTTCATGAATTCATTCGCGGGCACATCATATGGAAGATTCAGCGGAGATCCTTCTCGTTCTTCGAAGATCCTTGAGAACCAATCGCCGGTGCCGATTAATTGGCCCGGCCAGAAAACAGCATGAAAAGGAATATTATCTTTACCGATGAAGTAATAGCTGCGCGCTTGGGATTCATACCACCAATCATGCCAGGCCTGTGGTTGGTCATTGATCTGAGCCCACTCAATGCTTGCCGAGAGGTAACCAATGACCGCCTCAAACCAGACATAAAGACGTTTAGCTTCCCAACCTTCGATGGGGACCGGAATCCCCCAATCTAAATCGCGGGTAATTGCCCGCCCATGTAGTTCATCAGCGAGGATCTGACCAAGAGATTGGCGGACCACGTTCGGACGCAAATAATCTTCGCGTTGGCGTAAAAACTTCACAATGTCAGGTTGGAGCTTGCCGAAATCAAGATAATAATGCTCGGTGTCCTTTAGTTCAGGAGTTGAACCATCGATCTTTGAACGCGGATCGATCAGTTCGGTTGCTTCGAGCACGTTTCCACAATTGTCGCATTGATCGCCGCGGGCGTTAGCATAACCGCAAATGTAGCAAGTACCTTCAATATAGCGGTCGGGGAGAAACCGTTTTTGCGTTGGTGAATACCATTGCGGCTGTCGATCGGTGTATAAATAGCCGTTTTCTGCCAATGCCAAGAATATCGATTGGGAGACTTTGAAGTGATTTTCGGTATGGGTGCTGGTAAACAGATCATAGGTCAAACCCAGCTTCTGAAACAGCTCCAGGAAACCTTTGTGAAATTGAGTATAAACATCCAACGGAGTGGTACCATCGGCATCTGCTCGCACGGTAACAGGAGTACCGTGGGAGTCTGAACCGGATACCATCAACACATTATTTCCGCGTAAGCGTTGGAGGCGGGCAAATATGTCAGCTGGTAAGTACGAACCAGTGAGATTGCCGACATGGATCAATGAGTTGGCATAAGGCCAGGCGACTGAAACGAGGATATTGCTTGACATTCGTCACCTCCAGGGTGTGATTCTATCGCATAAGAACAGGTTGCTCAATAATATGGTTTGACTGAGGTGTGAAGATAGGTAAAAAATGTGTTATCTCAGTGAGATTAAAAAGGCTGTCCAATTCTGGACAGCCCGGATTTGCTGGTAGACCTTTGAAGGATGATTAGAGAAATACCCTTGCCTTCGCTGTCCGATATTTAGCGCGTTGATTCTTGCCCATCATGGGCATGCCCATTGCATTCAATAATGAGGGTTTTAATACCAAAGTTAGCGTCATCAAATGCCTCCAGAATACATTAGCATAGTCTACGCTCACGAGGTAGGTTTGTCAAGACTGGTTATAAATATTCTTTCAGCATGCGTACTTTGTGAGGATGACGTAATCGCCGCAGCGCTTTACCTTCGATTTGGCGGATGCGTTCACGAGTCAAACCGAATTTCTGACCGACTTCTTCAAGGGTATAGGGTCTATCGCAGTCGAGCCCAAATCGTAAGCGGATAATGCGCGCCTCGCGCGGAGTTAAAGAAGAGAGAACCTCATTGATGCGCTCGCGGAGCAGATCATGGTACACCGCTTGGGCTGGGGAGGGGGTCCCTTTATCTTCGACAAACATCCCAAATTCAGAATCCTCATCATCGCCGATGGGGCTCTCTAATGATATGGGTGTCCAGGATACTTTCAACATCCATTTCACTTTCTTGAGATCCATTTCCATTTCGGCAGCTAATTCCTCCTCGCTGGGGGGATAGCCTAATTCTTGTTCCATTTGGTATAAGATGCGATACATTTTTCGGATGCGATCGGTCATATAGACCGGGACACGGATCGTCCTGCCCTGATCAGCGATAGCGCGAGTTATGGTTTGGCGGATCCACCAGGTTGCATAGGTGGAAAAACGAAAACCGCGCTGGTATTCAGATTTCTCAACTGCCCTCATCAAGCCGAGATTTCCTTCCTGGATCAGATCCAGGAAAGGCACGCCATTGCCAAGATATTTCTTTGCAATGCTGACGACCAGGCGCGTATTTGCCTTGATGAGGTGTTCTCGAGCCAGATATCCATCGCGAATTTGATCTTCAAGATCTGCGCGTAATTTTCGACTCACAGAACGACTGCGGTCTGAAAGCTGATTTAATGCCTCGCGGGCAAGCTCAATCCGCTTGGCCAGATCCACTTCCTCCTGCTGATTCAGGAGAGGGATATGCGCCATCTCCTTGAGGTACAGTCCAATTGTGTCATCTGAGCCAATCAACTCCAGGTTCTGGTGGGAGAAACCTGGCGGGCCAGATCTTACAAAATCAGTTTCTATTCCGATCTCATCCGTTTCTGTATCAGTGGTGTAATCATGCTTATAATTTGGTAGTGGAAACTTTAATGAGTTCAGTGCCAACGGTTCTCTCCTCCTTAGATAGATAGATGAATAAATAATCTCCGATGATGAAGTGTTAATTTAATTACCCGGGGGCATATCTTGTTCGTTGATTCATCTTTAGAAGCCTGCGATCGGGGCAGAGTACGAATGCCCTGATCCGGATTGTGGCAAGATTGGATACAACCTTTGACCAGGAAATAATTCTATTTACTCCAAGGAATTATCTTCGAGCAACGTCTTTAGAACTGCCAATCTAGGGTCGATGGCATTTATCTCATGCTGGTGGATTTTTTCTCCTTGGGCTTCACCGCATACTGCACAAATACCTTGACAATCCAGATGGCAAAGTGGGTTGATTGGTATTTCCAGGAACATATATTCACGCACTAAAGGACCCAAATCAATATACCCATCTTCGGGTAGAATCAAGCCTGACTCGGTATCTTTGCGATATGAGAAGGAGAACAGTTCGGTGAAGTCAGTCTTGAGCGGTTGAGATGAGCTGGTCAGGCAGCGGACACATTCAGCCTGGATTGAAGCATTTAAATTCGCCTGAATCAGTAAGCCTTGAGTAGTTCTGGTAATCTTAGCGGTGCCGGTAAGGTCTTCAAGAGTTAAATCAGGTTCCAAGAATAGGGTGGGGAGTTCAAAATAAAACTCCCGGCTGGAACCGACAGATTGGTGAATAAGAAATCCGACGTTCAGCCGGAGAGACTGGCGAGGTTTGATCATTGGAATGGGTTAACTCGCAAAATATATTTTGAAAATTTAAAATATTATAACATAATTAGATTCCCAGGTCAATAAAGTTGGAATAATTGGACATAATATATTTAATATATCGACAATTTGCGCCATATGTAGAAGTTAGAAGAAACTTTACCCCATATATAGCCCTCGAAAAAGCATCTTGGGCCCACTTGATGAAAGATTTTTTAAATGAAGAAATTGCTGTTGGCGACCGGAAATAAGGGAAAAATCCTTGAGCTGCGGGCACTACTTGAAAACCTTGAAGCGGAAATTCTCGTCCCTGAGGAGATTGGTCTGGAATTACAAGTTGAAGAGACGGGAAAGACTTATGCCGAAAATGCTGCTAAAAAAGCAAAGGCATTTGCAAAAGCATCTGGATTGTTGTCACTGGCTGATGATTCTGGATTGGAAGTGGCCGCACTAGATGGTGCGCCAGGAATATTTTCAGCTCGGTATGCTCCTGAGCCCGGAGCGACGGATGCCGACCGGAGAACATATCTGCTGCAACAACTGAATAACTTCGCCAAACCCTGGTCGGCCAGATTTTCCTGCAGCGCGGTCTTAGCCTCTCCAGCTGGAGAACTCCATTTGACAAAAGGGATCTGCAAAGGAATGATCATTTCGCAGGAACGCGGAGAGCATGGATTTGGTTACGATCCGATATTCTTGATCCCGGATATGGGAATGACGATGGCAGAGCTGAAAATGGATGAGAAAAACCAAATCAGTCACCGTGCACGGGCGATTAAGAGAATGATCCCAATGTTACTGTCATATTTGTAAATCAATTTTTATGGAAGATCATCTCCTGGAAAATCTATAAAAGGTTATGATATTGTATCGAGTGTAAGAGCGAATACCCAATCGGTGGAAATTTTGGTGATCGAAAATTCGTTCACGGAAAGGAGAGAAACCAAAAAGAGTGATGGTAGATCAATCTCACGCGCCGATGATCCACAAAGAATCCAATGCCAACCAAAACGCGAATTTGAAGTCATTATTAGATCGCTTCCTGGAACTGTGTGATTTAAGCTTAAAGAGTTTCGATCCAACCCAGGAGTCGTTATTTTGTGCAGTACTGCTGTCTGCTCAGCAGACAAGCTCGAGTAGATCCTTTCAGGTGGCGGCCACACGCGGGCTATCTCAAGCGTTCCAAGATATTGAACTATCGGATGCTCATAGTTTAATTGGACGAACAATCGATTCCAACAAGGGGAATGTTTCGAAGGATTTACACACTGACCCCGATCTGGG
>JBFFIU010000100.1:0-11081 GCA_041556275.1 Anaerolineales bacterium
AACCTTTGATGCCTTCGACTCGGCTGAAACCAGCGGGGATGCCGATATATTCAGCCAGTTCCGCAGCGATTTCTTGTGCACGCTGGGGGACCTGAACTTCTTTACCAGAACGTGCCTCAAGGGCTGCAAATGGAAAACAAGGTATCGAAATCCCCCATTCGCCTGCGAACGGGATCGGGTTCCATTGTAATTCTCCTGGATCAGGGATACCCTGATTTTTGAGATAGGCTTGAATTTGTGCCCCAACTGCTTGCTGTTCGCGATCAAACATGTGATTGATGAGCAGATTTGATTTATTAATCCCAGTTACGCCTTAACTCTGCCGAGAGTGGATTATAACATCCAACCCGATCTTTGATTAAGGTCGAATCAAAAACGGGAGCGATTGAGCTCCCGTTCGTCACATAAAATAAGCTGAAAATGAAGCTGATCAGCTGCCCTGACTTTCCAGAGCAAGCAGCTGCTTCATCAAACGGCTCTTTCGCCGGGCGGCGTTGTTCTTGTGCAGGATGCCTTTCACTGCAGCTTTATCCAGTGCGCTGATCGCTTTCATTGTGGCAGCACGTGCTTCCTCTAAGTTCTCTTCCTGGATAGATGCACGCGCATCGCGGATGTAGGTGCGCGCCTGCCCACGGTAGATGCGATTGTGTAAGCGGCGCTTCTTGTTCTGTTTATTACGTTTTATTGCGGACTTAATATTAGCCAAAGTATTGCCTCCAACATTTCTTTCCGGTAGTACGGCGAGTAATTTTACTTCATCCCAGGGCTTTTGTCCAGTTGATACGGGAAATTTTCGTTGAAATCTATTTCTATACGAGCCAGCTGGAGATCGGCTCAGTTGAGCGAACTACATTCATTCCCGCCTCAGCAAAGCGTTGGAATGCGGCGTCAGCCTGTTCAGTGTAATCTATAACCCCGGGAATGACTACTGGGGAGGTGCAATCTTCCAACAGGTACACCTTGTTTGCCAGGTTTGAATCGTGCTGCTGAATCTGATCTAAGAGATCCGATATAGTCCAGGCCTCACAGTGGCTTTTCGCTTGCCCGGCAAACAGGATGGCATCGTATGACTGGACAATTTTGAGCAGTCGATCGCTTTTTTCACCAAGCGGGTTGCCCCCGGGTCCAGTGAGCACCTCTGGTCCAATCGCCGAGTAGTGTTCTGTGAGGGGGTTATCACCTTTGATTTCAAAATCCGGGCGGCTGTATCGGGCGACTGTGTGGAAGAAGATCGCTTCTTCAACGGAAGACACCAATGCATGGCCAACACCGCCCAACATGGCGTGATACGGCCAGATGGTGAGATCGTATTTGCCAAGCTCGGCCAACTTGGTGGTGTAATGCTCGAGCTGCTTCTGCCCGTACCCGGGATCGATGCCCAGATCATCAG
The DNA here is from genome assembly GCA_041556275.1 of Anaerolineales bacterium. GTDB lineage: Bacteria > Chloroflexota > Anaerolineae > Anaerolineales > UBA4823 > PFL25. The sequence goes on from JBFFIU010000100.1 coordinate 1,391, forward strand.
CCAAAGCAGCATTAAATTTCCAGCGGCCCTGGCGCACATCCGCCGCTGTGACAAGTGTATAGGGTGGTGGGTGTTCGCCCCCTTCGTCGACTAAGAAAATGGGGTGAAAGATTTGGGTAGCCAGGTGGGTGTCCAGGGTACCAGAAATCTGGGTGATGGCTCCCAGGTTGCGGTAAATGAACTGCACCAGGTGGAGGTTGTCATCAACGGCTCCAGTCCCAGAGCGTCCTGCGACGAAGAGCTCAAACTCGGGGATGCAGAAGGTGTTCTGAACATCAATCAGCACCAAAGCGATTTTTATCTGATCCTGGGCTGCAGGTCTCAGGTTGTGTTCATTTGCCCACGCTCTGGCCTGGGAAGCTCGCTCTTCGTAAGGCACTCGCCAAACTTGAGATACTTTATGAGGATCAAAATGGTTCGGTATGGGCAGTTCAGGGGGAACTTCTTTTGTATCCATCGATTTCAACCAGTTAGGCTATTGGTAACCTATTCAGATTTGGGTTGGTCTGATCTCTCCGTTCAGTTAGAAAAATAAATTTAAGAGAAAAGATTTAGTCGTGGTGATGATGCTCTTCAGCGGGAGATAATTGGGCGAGCCCGGGGATCTTATGAGCCATCTTGGCCGGAGAATGGATCAGGACTGGTAAATGCTGCGCACAAATCCACAAATCCTGCCCCTGAAATTCAAGCGCGATCAGAGGAGTTTGGTTGCTATCGCGTTCACAGTACAAGCAGATTTTATTTGAATTATACATTTTCTACCTTTATTTAGAGATTTCTTAGCTTCTTATTTACGTCTTTTATTCGAAGCTCTCAATTCACTGTTGCCGGCGGTGTAATAGCCTGGCACAGTGATAGCGTATATTGAACAAAGCCTTTTATCCATCATTCGGCTAGCCAGACCAGGTTCTCTCGCTCGAAAATCTTCCAACTCCTCAGTCATCGTGATGACACTTGGTAATTTGGCGTTGTACCGATAGTCGAAGAGCTGGTAAATTTTTTCTCGCGCCCAGGGCGTCATCGATTGAGTGCCGAGACCGTCCAAAACCAATAAGCGGGCAGTTTTAATTTCATCGAAACGGCGGTCGTATCTTACTGTACTCGTGGGGGAAAATGTGGCGCGTAAATGATCAAGCAAATCAGGGACATAAACAAATAGAGGTGGATCACCCAGATTCGCACGATAGTTTGCAATCGCTGCGGCCAAGTGGGTTTTGCCACTAGCGTGTGTACCCAATAGAACCAACCAGCCTTTCGGTTCTTCGGCAAACCGGTGGGCAGATTGCAGGGCTTTGTCCAAGCTTTTCAGATCTTTGGGCTGCAAGTTCTCCCCTCGTCGGTCGCTGAAATTACCAAATGTATGATCTCCCATTAGATCTAACGATGAGATACCTGAATCGCCTAATTCATCTGTGGGATTGCGATAATCAGGGGCCAAGATTTTCACTCGAGTAACTAATTCCGGATCGCGCAGTCGTGAGCTGATACGTTCCTCAATTTCGTTTAATGTATTGTTTGTGGTTATAACAAGAGGTAATTGATTGATGTAGCGGTAATTCAGAATTTGAAATAATTTTTCCTGCGCCCATGGCGTGGCATTTTGCGTACCAAAATCATCCATGATCAGCAATGGTGTGGTCCGAATTTCTTCAAATCTGGTTTCATAAGTTGCTTCTGCATCATCCCAGGAGAATCGGAGGTTATCAAGGAGATCGGGTACAGTGATAAAAAGGGTGGGAACACCGAGCCCAACTGCGAAATTCGCGATCGCTGCGGCAAGGTGTGTTTTGCCGCAACCGTACTGACCCTGCAGAAAGAGCCAGCCCTTTATGTTTTGGGCAAACTGTTGAGCCTGGTTTAATGCAAATTCGATCGAGTCAGCCTGGAACTTGCCAAGACCGATGCGGCCACGCGGCTCGAAGTTATCGAAGGTCAGGTGGCGCAGTTCATCGAGGTTGCTCAGCGAATATAAGCGGCGGTGCACCTGCTGGCTGACCTGGGCTTGGCGGCAGGAACAAGTCTGGATCTTGCCGAAATCTGGGTGCCCGACAGGGACATCGGCGCGTAAATAGCCAATACCACCACAATATTCACAGTTGGGATCGCCCAACAAGTCAACCTTATCAGGCGCCGATTCACTTTCAGTGCTCGATGAAGTCGGAGAGCTCTCCTTCGACGTAGCGGCGGCGATCCTTTTCAGTGTCTCGTCGATCTTCTCGTTCATCACGACCTCCTTCTTGCCAGCGCTTTAAAATAGCTTCTACGTAGCTCCATCGACGGGCGTTGTTCTCCACAGCGATACGCACTGCTTCTTCAATCCACTGGTTTGGGTAGGTATCCTCGGCATCGCGTAGCGTTTCAGAAATCATCGGGGTCAGCGGCCCGATGTTCTCCTCGTAAAGCTGGTAAATGCTAGGAGATGAAACTGCGACTTCCAAGGGTGAGGTTGGGTCACCAGAATGGCGCCATTCACCACGCGCAATGGCCTGGATGGCGGCGCGTCCTTTTGGTGTATTCAGAAAGAAGAAATCTGCCGGTCCGCCTTCCAGATCTAAGGTGGCTTTGAGAAAAGTTCCCCTTTCCACACAGCGCTGCAAGGCGTCGTCTAATTTTGGAGCGGCTTGATCGGGGTCATCCGCAAAACCGCGCATGAAATCTTTATCTTCAAGGTAAATTTTTCTCTGCATATATCGAAAGGACCCTTCCATACGGTCCAAGCGCCAGAATGCGTACAAGGTGACTTTCAATTCACCCAGGTGATCGATCAGCGGCAAGAGCTGGCGGAAAAAGGGATCAGGGATGTTCGTAAAGTCGATCTTGCCTTCCGGAAATCCAGGGAATGCTGTCATCTGTCAGTTCAGGAACGCGGGAACTGGGAGCGGTTTACTTCCCGAGTGGCTGCGTTTTCGAATTTGGCCAGGCTGCTGCGGAAGATCAGATCAATAGTTCCCGTCGGACCATTGCGGTGTTTGGAGATTTTGATCTCAGCAACGTTAGGCCGCGTAGAATCTTTCTCGTACATATCGGGCCTGTGGATAAACATCACCACATCAGAATCCTGTTCCAAGCTGCCGCTCTCCCTCAGGTCGGAAAGCTGGGGTTCCTTATCGGCGCGCTGCTCAACAGCACGAGAGAGCTGCGCTGCTGCCAGGACGGGAACGTTTAGCTCCCGGGCGAGCATTTTCATGTTACGCGAGATATAAGAGACTTCCTGGACGCGGTTCTCGATGCGCATGCCACCGCTCATCAGCTGCAGATAATCAACCAGGATCAGGTCAAGTCGGAATTCAAGGTGCAGACGCCTGCATTTTGTGCGCAGCTGCAGAGGGGTCAATCCGGGGGTATCGTCGAGGAAAATGCGCGTGTCACCTAAGACTTCGATGGCATGAGCGAAAAGAGGCCATTCATCTTCGGTGAGCTGACCAGTGCGTAGATGATGGATGTCGATGCCGGTCTCCTGGGCGATCAAGCGTTGGACGAGCTGTTCATTCGCCATTTCTAGGGAGAAGACGGCGACATGCTTTTTGTGAGTTTGGGCCGCGTTCTTTGCTGCTGATAGCATGAAAGCGGTCTTGCCCATGCCCGGGCGACCGGCGATGATCAGGAAATCCGAGGGCTGCATGCCTCCTAACAGACGGTCCAGATCGATGAAGCCAGTGGGAACACCGAACGTGTCTTCGCCGCGGCGCATGAGATAGTCGATGCGGTCGTAGTAATCGCTCAGAACCTGCTGGATGGGCTGCAGGTCACGGGTTAGGCGCCGCTCGCTCACCCCGAAGATGGCTTTTTCGGACTCATTCATGACCTCATCGATATCGCTTTCCTCTCTATATGCCATCTTGGCGATCTGATTAGCTGCTTCAAGCATGCGACGTCTGACGGCGGTCTCCTCAACGACATGGCCGTATGCTTCAGCATGCAGGGAGGTGGGCACATTGTTTATCAATGCCGTCAGGTATGCTGGCCCTCCGATCTCGGCCAGCTGGCCCATCTGATCAAGTTCCTCGCTCACGGTGAGAAAATCGATCGGTGTGCGATGTTCGTGGAGTCGAGTGAACGTCTCCCAGATCCAGCGGTGGCGGTGGATGTAAAAATCATCAGCCTGGAGAAATTGGGCCACATCATAATAGGCTTCCGGATTGATCAGGATAGCGCCAACAACAGCCTCTTCGGCTTCGCGGCTATGGGGGACCAGCTGCGGTCCAGGAGAGGTATTCACTTCGCTGACAGGGAGCTCACTCATGGCATTCCAATCGGATAAAGATTTCCAAGTTGACAAAAAACCGGGGTCACCGGCAAACCAGCCGCTGGCCCCGGCAAGCCGGATTATTCAGGGATATTAATTTATCTGCTCACCACCGTCTTCTTCATCTTCGTCTTCATCTTCCTCGAGATGCTCGAGGAAATCCTCAAAGACTGATAGTCGCTCAGAGCCAATTTCGGGAAGGTCTGCTTCAGCCAATTCTTCTCCCTCACCCTGCAAGTCTTCTTCGGGGATGATCCCGGCCGAGTCCATCACATCTCTGGCAACCAGGATGGGTACATGAGCGCGGACAGCCAAGGCCAGGGCATCGGAGGGACGTGAATCGATGTTCAGGTTGCGACCATCCACCTCGGCAACGATATTTCCATAAAAAGTATCATCCTGTAAGGATATCACTTCAACGCGGATAACACGCGCATCTAGCGTATGAAAGATATTTTTGACCAGATCGTGGGTTAGCGGGCGGGCGACTTCGACTTCCTGCAGAGCTATAGTGATAGATTCAGCTTCAGGAGTGCCGATCCAGATCGGCAGGTAACGCTCAGCATCAACTTCGCGCAAGATAACAATCCTCTGCTGAGACATCAGGCTGACGCGAATACTATCAATGACTACTTCTACCATATCCGACATTTAAGATCCTCCAAACGCGATCCTTCCCGCTTTATACCACAAAAAAGATAACCGATCGATTATTGTTGGGTGAATCCGGGGAGTTCGTGGCATCATATAATTGGATGTATTTTAACATGGGGTAGGCTGTGATGCAACGGGTGATTGTGGTGGTTACACTAATTGCACATTTATCTGGTATCATGGCGCTCATAGCTGGAGATAAACAGCAAGAATCGGGTGGTCTCCGGGGGAGATTCATCTATAATGCCTGATATCTTATAAATTTCCAGGAAAAGGAGACCCCGATGATGAAGGGTACGATGGATCTTGAGAGCGCAAATCAATTAAACCTGGATTACCAGCGCGTTGAGCAGGCGATCCGCTATGTTGAAGAAAATTACCTAGAACAACCCAGTTTAAGGGATATGGCGCAGAGCGTCGGTCTGAGCGAGTACCATTTTCAACGTTTATTCTCGCGGTGGGTCGGGATCAGCCCGAAAAGGTTTATGCAGTACCTGACAAAAGAACAAGCCAAACAGCTGCTGATGAATTCGCAGGATATCTTAAGTGCAACTTACCAGTCCGGTCTCTCCGGTCCAGGTCGGCTGCACGACCTCTTCGTGACCTGTGAAGCTGTGACTCCCGGCGAGTTCAAGGGACGTGGTCGGGGGGTGCTGATCCACTACGGTTTCCATCCCACTCCTTTTGGTGAATGTCTGATCGCAAGTACGAGGCGCGGGGTGTGCAACCTGATGTTCCTCCAGGAGGGAGATCGCAACGCAGCCATCGCGGAGTTGAGGGCTCACTGGTCGGCGGCGGAGATCACTTACGATCCCGATCAGACACGCGATGCAGCTGATGAGATCCTGACCCTTTTCCAGATGCGATCACCGGCTCCGCTGCGGCTTTACTTGAGGGGGACCAACTTTCAGATCAAGGTGTGGGAGGCGTTGTTGAAGATCCCCTCCGGCTCGGTGGTCTCGTATGAGGATATCGCCATCTCGATCGGATCACCTGCAGGATCACGAGCGGTAGGTAATGCTATATCTCGAAACCCAGTCCCAGTGCTGATCCCCTGTCACAGGGTGATCCGCAAGTCGGGCGAGTTTGGCGATTACCGCTGGGGATCGCCCAGGAAGAAAGCCATGCTGGGTTGGGAGCTGAGCAAGGGAGATCTGGCGAGGCAAGAATCCGGGGTCGTCGTAGGCGTATGAGCGGTAATCTCCCTTCCACGAAATCAGGTGGGACTTCCAACCTGGCGATATGGGCAGGGCTGATCGCGGTCTATATCGTGTGGGGTTCGACGTACCTGGCGATCTTTTTCGTCGTGCAGACGATCCCGCCGTTCCTGTCGGCTGGAACGCGATTCCTGATTGCAGGAGGCGTCCTATACGGATTCCAGCGCTTGCGGGGAGATCCAGCACCAAAGAGGTTCGAATGGCGTTCTGCGGCGATTGTCGGCCTGCTCCTGCTGCTGGGGGGGAACGGTGGCGTAGTTTGGGCAGAGCAGCGGGTGGCTTCCGGGATTACGGCGTTGCTGATCGGCTCGGTGCCGCTCTGGATGGCTATGATCGATGCGCTGCGCCCTGCAGGCCAGCGCCCGAATCGCTGGGTGATCCTGGGTGTTATCTCGGGATTCCTGGGTATTGTCATCCTGGTTGGACCGGCAGGGTTGATCGGAGGTGAAGGTCAGGTCGATCCGGTAGGTGCGCTGGTCTTACTCATGGCTTCGTTGTCCTGGGCCATAGGTTCGCTTTATGCCCGCGGCGCAAAACTGCCATCCTCGCCCTTGTTGGGCACCGGCATGGAGATGCTGGCTGGCAGCGCGGGTTTGTTCATCATGGCTACGATCAGCGGGGAATGGGGCCGGTTGGACCTGGCGGCGATCTCAACCCGCTCCTGGTTGGGGATGATCTACCTGATCGTGTTTGGCGCATGGGTGGGATTCGCCTCTTATACCTGGCTGCTGCGCGTCGCGCCTACGATGCTGGTCTCCACATATGCTTATGTCAACCCACTGGTCGCCATTTTCTTGGGTGCCATGCTGGCAGGTGAAGAATTAACCCCGCGGGTGCTGTTTGCAGCGGCGATCATCGTCGGATCGGTCGTTCTGATCACAATGACTCAACCGGCCTCACAAGGGTCCAAGGTAGGAGAAGAGGTCGCACTGTCCGCAGGGGATGACTAAGTGGCAATTGGGGGGTAATCAGGGTAGGAATCAGAAAGTTTGGCTACAATCGCATGGATGATCCCCGAATCCCATGCCTTATTGAAGGCTTTGACGACCGTCGGATCGTAGCGGGTTCCACCCCCGTCAAGGATCTCCGCATAAGCCTGTTCGGGGGAACGCGCTGGGCTGTAGGGACGCTCGGTGGTCATGGCGTCGAAGCCATCGGCGATGGAGACGATGCGGGCGACCAGCGGGATCTCTTCGCCAGCCAGACCCTGGGGATAGCCCTGACCATCCCAACGTTCGTGGTGGTAGCGGACGACCGGTATGGCGGGCAGCAAGTAGGGGATATCCTTGATCATCTCAGCCCCCGTCGAAGGATGCAGCTTTATCTCCTGCCACTCTTCTGGCGAGAGGGAGTCCTTCTTGGTCAGCGTCGATTCACGGATATGGATCTTACCGATGTCGTGCAGCATGGCGCCGAAGCGCAGCTGCTCGCGATCGAGGGGTTCACCGTTCAAATGATCGGCGATAGCAAAAGCGTAGGCCATCACTCGCTCAACGTGACCGCGCGTGTACTGGTCGCGGACCTCAATGGCGTTGGCCAGGACTGCCAGACTGGTTTCATAGGCCTGCTGGATCTGAGCCACGCGCAGCTCGTGCGAGCGCGCCAGCCGGGAATTGACGACCGTGATCAGGTCGTCCCGTGTGACGGGCTTGACCAGGTAATCCTCAGCGCCCATGTCCTTCCCGGCCAGGATATCCTCATGCTCACCGCGGGCGGTAAGAAATATGAACGGGATTGTGACCCACTCCGGGCGATTACGCACAGCGCGAAAGTATTCATGACCATCCATCTCCGGCATGGAGATGTCGGACAGGATCAGATCGGGGGTGATTTCGGCCATCTTTTCCAGGGCGCGCCGACCGTTGACTGCGGTAAAAACTATAAAATCTTCCAGCTCGAGCATCTCCTGTAAGCCCTCACGCAGGATGGGGTTATCTTCGACGATCAGGATGGTCTCCTGGCTCATTGCTCAACCTCTGAAGCGCATGGCAACCCAGCAGCTGGCTGGGCGGCGCGAACGGCGCGTAATATAGCCTGGGAGAATGCTTCAGCCGCGAAAGCGCCGACGATATTGACATCAGCTTTTACCTCGCCAGTGGCTATAGCGAAAATGGTGTCTCCATCCAGCATCGTGTGGGCAGGGCGAACCGTGCGTGCCAACCCATCCTGGGCCATCTGGGCGACCTTGTTGATCTGTTCTTTGTCAAACCTGGCATTGGTTGCCACCAAGCCGATGACCGTGTTCTCTGGCGAGTTTGACATGAAGCCCAATATGGTGCGTCCAACCAGAGACTGCATGACCCACATCGTGTCGGCAAAATAGGGTCCGCGGCCAATCTTCACCGGGCCTTTCTGGACCACCCGCGCCCCAGAAATGATCTGGCCGGTCTCCGGATCGACCACGTCGCCGAAAGCATTGACCGCGGCGATGGCTCCCACCAGGACGCCGCTACCGATCTCAATGCTTGCAGTGCCAATACCGGATTTCATTGCCCCGGCCAGGCCGATGATCTTGCCGACTGTGGCACCGGTGCCGGCACCGAAATTGCCCTCGTCCGGGCGCTCAGCGGAGGCGTTCAGGCAGGCCTGGTAGCCCATCTGGGCATCGGGGCGAACCTCGCTACTGCCGATTCCCAGATCAAACAGGATGGCGGCAGGGACGATCGGCACCCGGGCAACGCGCACATCGAAACCCACGCCGCGCTCTTCCAGGTAGTCCACTACCCCGGTGGCAGAGTCCAGCCCAAAGGCTGAACCACCGGATAAGACGATGGCGTGCACTTCGTTTACCAGATGCATGGGATGCATGGCATCCGTCTCGCGTGTACCCGGGGCGCCGCCGCGCTGGTCGACACCGCCGATGGCGCCTTTCTCGCACAGCACAACTGTGCAGCCGGTGAGCGCTTCCTCGTCCTGGGCGTGCCCGACGAGCAGACCAGGGATGTCGGTGATGGAATCGTTCAATTTCTTGGCCATATCATCTCTTTCATACGGTCAGCGAGATCATAATTCAGCAACCTGGAAATCAAACACTCTACCAATTAATTCGATATCGGCCTGGTTGTGGCCGGTCATCAATAGGTAGTGGTGAGAGGTGAGTCGATCCAGCATACGGCGTCCATTGGAAACTTTGAGGATGGCACCGTTAAGACAGTCCGAATTTTCATATTGAACGTAATCTTTGAGGTCGCCTTCAACGACTGACATCTGCTCGAAGCTGGGATCGAATTTAGCCAGGGTCATCTTGCCACGCGGTAGGCGCGCGTCGATGGCCGAGGCGTTATCATCGACGATGGCCAGCACCTTGGGGCTCAGCGTCCAGCGGGTGGCGAAGGACTGCGGGACGACACCCAGGTAACCGCAGTGGGCGGCCAGGATGTGATCATCCGGATCTTCCACCTCAGGGAAGTGGGGGATGCGCTCGTGCGCCAAAGCGGCCTGACCCATCAGGAAGGGATACAGGTTGGTCATCATGATGGGTACATCCAGCGATTTATGCAGGATGTACTTGGTGAGCATCGAGACGACATCAGCTTCACAGCCCCAGATCATGCCTTGCTGCTCATAGAGCAGA
>JBFFIU010000101.1:0-11076 GCA_041556275.1 Anaerolineales bacterium
CACCGGGAGCTGCTCATCCGGCACGAGTTGAGCACCATGCTGCGGACAATAGACGATCGGGATCGGCGCGCCCCAATAGCGCTGGCGGGAGATGAGCCAATCCCGCAGACGATAATTAATCGCGGCCTTGCCGATCTCTCGCCCCTCTAACCACTCGTTCACATCCTGGACAGCTGTCTCACCTGGCGTTCGGCTGAATTCACCAGAATTGATCATCGTGCCGTACTCATGGTGGTAGAGCGCATCCCTGTAGAACTCACATTCCCAAAGCATTTCCATCAATGTTCGGTTATGCCTAACATTAGGTTCTAAATCCTTGCAAAGTTCTAGGATGCGCACTTCACTTTCTTGAGATTCCCATTTCAGCACCTCATCATTGAAGATGAAAATCCATCCTGTGCCCACGACCTCAGTCCAGACATCTGCCAATTGATGCTTTTGTGCCAAATTAACGTATTGCTCCACTTTATCAACAGGCAGCGTTACATTGAGCCCTTTTTCAGTCTTGACAAATGGAATACTCAATTCCGAAAGCGCCTCTTCAAACCCGGCATCCATCGTACCGATGGGCACGAAAGATTTTGTCAACCCATCGGGGCGGTCGATCACCGGCAGAATCGGCAAACCAAATTTGAGGGCGAACTCAAAATCGCGCTCATCATGCGCCGGGACCGCCATGATGGCGCCAGTCCCATAGGTCATCAAAACATAATCCGCGATCCAGATCGGGATAGATTCTCCGTTGACCGGATTGGTCGCATAGCAACCGGTAAACACGCCAGTTTTTTCTTTTTCCGCGGATTCCCTCTGAATATCGGATTGGCGCAGCGCTTGCTGTACATATTCTTCGACAAGCTCACGCTGTTCATCCGTAGTTATCTTCGCGACCAAAGGGTGTTCGGGAGCCAGGACCATGAACGTCGCCCCCCATAACGTATCCGGTCTGGTGGTAAATACCGTCAAACGGGCTTCATCTGCAGATAACCCCTCAGCATCAACAATGAAATGCACCTCTGCTCCCTCACTGCGATGTATCCAGTTCGTTTGCAATAACTCCACGCGCTCCGGCCAATCCAGGTGAGAGAAATCCAACAATTCATCAGCATAGGATGTGGTGCGGAAAAACCACTGTTCCAGATCTTTCTTAATCACCGGTGTTCCGCAGCGTTCACAATGCCGGTCCTCGCCCCATACCTGCTCGCGTGCCAGGGTCGTGTTGTCATGGGGACACCAATCCACAGGTGACATTTTACGGTATGCGAGATCATTTTTAAAGAGCTGGGCGAAGAACCACTGCGACCAGTGATAGTACTCTGGATCGGACGAGACCGCTTCACGCCGCCAGTCAAACATCGCGCCCATCGATCGCAGCTGCTGCCTCATACGCCGGATATTGGCATAAGTCCATTCCTTGGGGTGGATATTGCGATTAATAGCGGCATTCTCCGCGGGCAGACCGAAGGCATCGAATCCCATGGGAAACATGACATTAAAGCCGCGCATGCGCAAAAAGCGCGCTCTGGCATCCGAAGGGGTCATGGCATACCAATGGCCAATATGCATTTCGCCAGAAGGATACGGCAGCATGGTTAAAGCATAATACTTGGTCTTCGAGCGATCGATGTCGGAATGGTAGAGACCATCGGCCTCCCAACGAGCCTGCCATTTCGGTTCGATCTCAGCTGGATTGTAAGGGGTTTGATCGGACATTCTCTTCTCCACGATTTTATGTCTTCCTAACTTTAATATTATTCGAATTGATCAGAATATGGGCTAATATAGTCACCCACTTAATGGTTTCTGCGCGATTATAACCATCCTTTGTGAATCATTTGTAAGCGGCTGTGAATCAAAACCTCCGAAAATCTTATCTACTTGCAACCCCACCTGCTGGATCAGGTTGCTGATCTCATTTGGATTGTACAAGCGCACAAAGAAGGGTTTGTCCTTCCGTATCCCATCCCGGATCACCACGCGGTGGTTGTACCAACGACCGGTAAGAGTATCGAAACTACCCCTGTCGATCATGAAATCTGGTCCTTTTTCTGTGAGGACGTAAGGCTGCATTTCTTTCAAAAAAACATCTCTGTTATGCGTGTCCAATACGAGCATACCTTCAGGTTTTAATGCCCAGGATATATTTTTCAACACAGTCAGGTTTTGTTGATCCTCAAAATAACCGAATGAGGTAAACATCAACAAAATGCGATCAAATTCAGCCTGATAATTAATTTGACGCATGTCGCCCTGCACATATTGAACAGGAAGATTTTTTCCCTCTGCCTCACGCCTGGCGATTTCAATGAATCCCGGTACCAGATCAAGACCAGTAACCGAATGCCCCAACTCCGCCAATGCGTTGCTGTGCCTGCCAAATCCACAGGCAAGGTCAAGAATTTTTTGAGTTCGATCAAGAGATAATTCGCGAACCAGGAATGCTACTTCCCCCTGGGTGCGTTCATCCGTCAACCCATCCGCATAGAAATGAAGATAATCTTCCACTTCAAACACTGATTCATAATTGAATTCTGTCGCATCTGAAGACTTAGTCCCTACAGACATCCTTGCTTGCCGATCATATTCGACTCGACCAGGTTCTATCTCCCGATTAGCTGCATCAAAGCCTGATTTTACGATCTCTAAAGCCACACCAACCCTATGCTCCCAATTGGTAGGATCTGAATCATACTCTTGAGCAGCCCGCCTCTGGCGGGTTGAGTCGGCTGCTTGCCCGAGGAAGCGGTCGGCTGACTCCCAATCCAAACCATCCACAGCAATATAAGCCACCTGAAATCCAGCTTTTTTGAGTATCAGCGGCCATTCAGCATCCGCCCCCAAAGGATGAACAGGCTCACAGTTTGCGACGATATACCCGGCAGCTGCCTTACTGAAACCTTTCGAACCGGCGCTGACATCAACGACCTGATCCAAGAGATTAGACACCACCGAGTTGCTGATCTTTTCCGTTTGAATCAAAGCTTCGGGATGAGTTCGATAAGCTTGATCTGAGCGCCCGATGATCAAACAATCTGCGGTTTGGATCACTTCCAATGTACGCAACCATTCATCAGGTCGGGTTTCAACCCAGCGGACCAGGCGGTCAAAATCCGCATACTGGATGTATTCCGTGGAATACGCAAGGGCACGTTCCAAAGCGGCATAACGGCCCGACAACCATTCTTCGGTGACGACGATTTCGACCTGCGAGAACTCACTGAGCTGTTCAATGAGATCTCCTTCCACCTGGGGGGGAAGAGAAATCACGATGCGCGAATATGCAAGCCTCAATTCTGAATAGAGACGTTTGAAGCGGGCCAACTCTCCACGCGGTCGCCAGGCCGCGGCCAGGGAAATACTCATTACTGCTCCAACGTTGTTCGCAGGTTCATTATTTTACCCGGCACAAAGATCACCTCAGCAACACCTTTCTCAGCGAAATGGTGGATCACTTTTGGATGAGCAAACGCCGCTGCCTGGACCTCTTCTTTTTCTGCGTCAATTGGCACTTCAACAACAGCCCTCACTTTACCATCGACCTGGATCGGGATCTGTAAAGTCTCATCCTGGGCCAAGGAGGTATCCCATTCCAACCACTCTTGAAGATGGATGCTGTCATTATGCCCTGTGAGATGCCAGAGCTCCTCAGCCAAATAGGGTGTGACGGGCGCCAGCATAATCATCAACGCCTCCAATGATTGGTGATAAGTTCTCGAATTCCAGGTACCGGCCTGGTGACGTTCGGTCAGCTGGTTGGTGAACTCCATCAAGCTGGAGATCAGGGTGTTGAAGCGAAAGTCTTCAATACGCTGGCTCACTTTATAGATGGTTTTATGCAGCCATCGCTCCAGCTCAGCATCAATTTCCGTTGCTGCAGCGCTGCTGGAATAGGTTTCAGCGTAGAGTTTCCAGATGCGGTTCAAGAATCGGCGCGCCCCATTGATGCCCTCATCGCTCCAGTGAACATCCTGATCAAAGGGTGCCATGAACAGTTCATAAACCCGGAGCGCATCCGCGCCATACCTCTCAACCATGTTATCTGGTGTGATCACATTTCCGCGAGATTTCGACATTCTCAGCCCATCCGTACCCATCATCTGGCCTTGATTGAGCAATTTTGTAAAAGGCTCTTTGAAATGTATCAGACCCTCATCAGCCAGGAAATACATCCAAAAGCGGGCATACAACAGGTGCAAGACAGCGTGTTCTGCACCACCAACATACAGGTCAACCGGCATCCAATAGCGCATCGCCTGAGTTTCGAAAGGACCGTGTTCGTAGTGTGGGCTGGTAAAACGCAGAAAATACCAAGACGAGCAGGCAAATCCACCCATTGTATCCGTTTCCCTGGTTGCGGGTTGATCACAAACTGGACAACTGGTATTAACAAATTCGGGTAATCGTGCCAGGGCTGAACGACCACTGCCATCTGGCTGAAAATCAGCCATTGGTGGTAAGAGCACCGGCAGCTGTTCTTCGCGGAGAGGCACTTCACCACAGTTATCACAATATACAATGGGGATCGGTGTTCCCCAATATCGCTGCCTGCTGATCAACCAATCTCGCATGCGGTACTGGATCTTTCTTTTCCCCAATTTATGCCTTTCCAAGTAATCCGTGATCTGCTCGGAAGCCGCGACATTCAGCAGCCCATTGAATGAGCCTGAATTTACCATTGTCCCTTCACCCAAGAAGGCCTCTGCTAATGTATCTCCAGCGGTGTAACCCGGAGGAGCGATCACGATTTTGACCGGCAGATCGAATTCCTGCGCAAATTCGAAATCTCGCTCATCATGAGCGGGAACACCCATAACAGCACCCGTTCCATATGATGGCAGCACATAGTCCGCAATATAAACTGGAACACGCTCTCGATTAATCGGATTGATCACGTAACCACCAGTGAAGACACCTGTCTTCAGGCGATTTTCTTTTAATCGATCGATTTCACTCATTTCGATTGATTTCAAGATATAGGATTCGATTTGGGCGCGATGTTCTCGGCTGGTGATCTCAGTCACCAAGGGATGTTCTGGTGCCAGGACAAAAAATGTGGCTCCATACAGCGTATCCGGTCTAGTCGTAAAAACTGGTAATTCATCCCCCGACTCGGTTCGGAAAATGATCTCGCAGCCTGCTGAACGCCCGATCCAATTGCGCTGCATGGTCTTGATCTGATCTGGCCAATCGATTTCATCCAGCCCTGCGAGCAAATCATCCGCATAAGCCGTGATGCGAAAATACCAGGCTGGGATCTCACGCTTAAACAAACCGCTGTGACCGCGCCAACAAACACCTCCAGCAGCTTCGTGGCTAGAGAGCGTAGTCTGACAGGTGGGACACCACCATTGCCAGTTCGTATCCCGATAAGCCAATCCCTTCCGGTAAAGCTTGAGGAAGAACCATTGCGTCCAGCGATAAAATTCTGGTCGAGATGAATCGATCTCACGTGACCAATCGTAGCTGGTCCCAATCAGTTCCATCTGCCGGCGAAAATTGGCGGTGTTTTGATCGGTTGATTCTCGGGGGTTCACACCTTGGGTTACCGCAAAATGCTCTGCTGGTTCCCCAAAGGCATCCCAACCCATCGGGTGCAGCACGTTATAACCACGCATACGCATGTAGCGTGATTTCACATCGGTGGGGATATAATTACGGCAGTGCCCAACATGCAGACCTTCTCCTGAAGGGTAAGGGAAAAAATCCAAGCAATAATATTTTGGTTTATCTCTCCCCTCTGCAGTTAGATACAGGTCACTCGCCTGCCATAGGCGGCGCCATTTCGCTTCAATTTCCGTGGGATTATAAGATTTAAGCATCTTCTCGGTCTCTTTCTCACAAGTTTTTGTATTTTGCGTACATACAACCGTAATCATTCCTTGAGAAGGAGACCAAGGAGGCGCGCGAGAAGGCAATTTGAATCTGGGTGAAGTTTTCTTTCATTTCTCGAATCCATCATACACCTCCAATAAATTTGCAATCGATAACCAGCCTAACTAAAGGCGTGTGCAAGTTTCAAAAGTTCCCCGAGTTTGTCATAATTAGGCATAGTAAGACCCTTCGCTACGCAAAGGATAAATTTCGCACGAAGTATCCCTGAGACTAAGGCCAACCAGGTCAATAGGGATTCTTCACTCGCATCGCTCGTTCAGAATGACACATAATGCAGGTTTTGGTCAAATAAAGAATTAACCTGCACATCGGATTAACTAACAGATCAAAAAACCCTCCACCACTCAGGGGCGAAGGGAAAACTCCGCGGTACCACCCTGCTTGCATTTCTCCAAATAAGAAATTCTTCAAGAGATCAGCCGCTTAGGAACGCTATAACGGGCGCTTCCCGCCACCGGCTATTCCTGCGCATTCAATAACTATGGATGAGCAACTTTCACCAATGGAGTCTGCCTTTTTCCAGGCTTGGCAGGCGAGTTCAACTTATATGTAACGCTCCAGGGACATCATGTCGGGCTCACACCTCGCTCTCCCGGCTCGCTGCTGGATAGTCTACTACTCCTGCCTGACGGAATTATTCAGTTTTCCATTTTCTTCAGACCAGGTCATAACATACAAAAATTCTGACCTGGTAATCCTAGTGGACCCAGAGGGATTCGAACCCTCGACCTCTTCAATGCCATTGAAGCGCGCTCCCAACTGCGCCATGGGCCCTGATTAAACTTTAGCCGGGGGCGGGTGCTCCCTCCCGGACCAGTGGACCTGGCGGGATTCGAACCCGCGACCTCTTCAGTGCGATTGAAGCGCGCTCCCACTGCGCCACAGGCCCCGGCTGCAAGGTAGCGGAATTGTACCTGAGCGCCAATCGCCTGTCAAGGAAACGCGATTCTGAAGAGGTATTTACTATCAGTAAATGTTTTATATCGAATGCATATTATGTCAAACTATCTTGACTCTGAGCGTTGAATTATGCTATTCTTCCCTAGTTCATAAGGCGCTTTTAGAATTGCATGCTGACCTGAAAAAATCGGGACAGAACAAGTGATCGCGGCAGAATATAGGATTTGATCAATGATACAAAGGGAAAGAGTAGCTGAAAACGTCTACACCTTCCAGAGCGACGCATATGCTCAAGTAAATGCAGGGGCAATAATCGGCCCCAGTTGGGGAGTCGTTATCGATACGCTGGCTCTGCCTGAAGAAACACTGGAGATTCGTAAATTCATTGAGCAGGAACTTCAGGTACCGATCAGGTATGTGATAAACACCCATTATCACGCCGATCACACGTTGGGAAATTATCTCTTTCCCAGCGCGACCATACTCGCCCATTCACTCTGTCGGCAGCTGATAGATACGCGCGGTCGTTCTTCTCTGGAGGCGGCCAAAAAACAAGGAACAACTTTCAAGCAAGCGAGGATCGTACTGCCTCACATCACAGTCGATGACGGATCACTTAGCCTGCGGGTCGGGAAGAAAACTCTCTCCTTAATCCCCCTACCGGGTCACAGTCCAGATAATCTAGGGGTGATCGTTGAGGAAGACCGGGTATTAATTGCCGGAGATGTATTTATGCCCCTTCCCTATATCGTCGATGGAGATATCGAAGAAATGATCACCTCATTAAAGACGATCAGTAAAATGGGGTTGGAGAATGTAATTCAAGGTCACGGAGACATCGTCTTAAGAGGTGAGATAGAAGGATCAGTGAAAGATAATCTGGCATATCTTTCTGCCATCCGCCGGGCTGTCCGCAAAGCGGCACGCAGAAAATATCCATGGGACTTATTGGAAGAGATCGGTGTTGAGGAGTGTGGCAAGAGTCGGGTATTAATCGGTGGTCTGGCAGAAGAGCTGCATAGTCGTAACCTATACGCTATGTATGAACAACTCTATGGCGAACCACCGGCTTCTTCGGAATACGATGAAGATTGGTAAAACCCCCAGCATAAAATATTGATTAATCTCACTCAATAAGGTTGACCGGCACCGGTTCAACCCTATCATTATCTATGCGGTATCCCTGGCAAATCCACTCATCCTGGGATTTGGACCAGATTAAGTAAATTACCTCGGGGTAGGTCGCTTCTAAGATATCAATGGAGGATGGCAAACTTGATCCACCCAAATGAGAATGGTAAATCGCCAGCAACTCCCAATTATTCTCATCGATCTCATTGAAAACCTCCAACTGTTCCAAGGGGTCCATCCTGTACCTCACCCGGCTGTGCAGCACATTGGTTACCGGGAACACTGCAGTGCTGTTGTGGTTTAGACCTGCAACTAACCCACAGGCTTCTTCCTCAGAACGTGAGATAATATCGTTGATCATCATCTGCCAATGGATCAATTCAATATTCAATTTTTCAGCCGGCGTATCGGTCAAGAAATCCATAGTGCAGCCCCCCAAACAGCGAGTAAAACGATGGCGGGTTCGACGATCGCTTTGCGGAAAGGTTCTCCCTCATAGAGGGCTCCCACCAAACTGGTCAGTGAGTAAGCTGGAGCAAGGATGGCAAGACCAAATGTGATCGGAGAGAGGGGCCAATAATGAAGAGCCGCAGTGATATACGCAACGATCAATGTGATAGCAAGCCCCGGCAGGAAAAGCCACTGCCCGGATAAGCGTAAATGTAAGGTTCGCAGACTCACCAGACCTGCAGCGATGGTTAATGCGGGTAATATCAAGAATAAACGTAATCCTGAGGAGCGCAATGCAATAGCCAGAATAAGAAACAGGGCATACGATACTGCTGTCAATCCGGCGCTTGCCAGTGGATAGCGTTCATCTTGTGGATCAACGGCGATATACTCAGCAACTAAAACAAGCATCAAGAGAGCGCCGCCGATTACGAAACTTACCAGCCATTGTAAGCCTACTGGCAGTTGATTTAAAGGTATCCCAAGTGTCCAGGCAGTCAATGCAGGCAGCAACCAATGTTCCCAAGTCCTTTTACTTCCCAGTCCAGGATGATCTCGCAACATAAGATCAGCCCCAGTCGCTGTTATCCCAGCCACCAACAAAGCAACCAGAGTACGGATATTGACTTGGAAGCCCAAATAAAAACCAGGCAGCTGCAATCCCAACTCACGCGGTGATATATTCACAAAGCGACTCGCAGCATAAGCGAGTAAGATCATGCCAGAGAGGATACTCAGCCGGTCTGCATTCGGAAGGTAACTTGTCCTTTTCACGAAAGAATTTTAACCGATTTCTTGACGAAATCTCGCAAAACACGTAGGATAGAATCACGCAATCAATACAAAACTGGAGATAAACCCAAATGCGCATCGGTATGATGGCGGATGCATACAAGCCACACGTAAGCGGAATCACAAACGTAATTGACTTGAGTAAAAGGTTCCTGGAAAAACAAGGTCATGAGGTGTATGTTTTCACCTTCGGTGGAGAAGATTATCAAGATGATGAAGCGAATATTTTCCGTACCAGTGGAGTCCCTTTAATAAATACTGGATACTTTGTCAGTATTCGCTATAACTCAAAAGCTCAAAAAGCCTTACGCACAATGGACCTGGTTCATGTGCACCATCCATTTACCAGCGGGCGTCTCGCCATGCGCTATGTTAAGCCACGCGATATCCCTATCGTTTTCACCAATCATACTCGCTATGACCTTTACGCACATGCATATGTACCGATGGTACCCGAAGCCCTCGGTGAGGCATTTATGCGTGCCTACTTACCATTCTTCTGCAAAGGATGTGACTTAGTGATCGCGCCATCTAAAGGCTTGAAGCAGGTATTAACGAATTTTGGAGTCGCATCAGACATTCAAGTCATACCCAACGGTGTAGATATAAAACCGTTCCAAAATGTTGAGCAGCCAATCCCTCGCCACAAGCTTGGATTCCAGCCAGAGGACATCATCCTAACCTACATGGGACGAATTGGACCAGAGAAGAATCTTGCTTTCTTACTGCGCGCCTTCGCGGGTGTTGCCAATACATATGACAATGTCCACTTATTAATCATTGGAGATGGATCAGAGCGCGAAAACCTCCAAGATCTGGTTCGCATTATGGGAATTGGTAATCGAGTAAATTTCACGGGGATGATTCCATATACAAATCTTCCAGCTTACATGGCAGTTGCAGATGCATTTGTCACCGCATCTGTGAGCGAAGTGCATCCATTATCAGTGATCGAAGCCCTGGCATCTGGGTTACCGGTTATTGGCATTCAATCCCCAGGCATTGGCGATACAATCGAAGACGGCATCACAGGCTACCTGGCACAAAAAGAAGATCTGGCTGAATTCACCGCAAAGTTATCACGAATTATCGTCGACGATAAACACCGAGAGGATATGTCAAAGCAAGCCAGGCAAGCTGCCAGAGATTACTCATATGAGAAAACGACCCAAATCCTGCTCGATCACTACTATGAGCTGATTGAAAAGTTCACAAATCGCAAACGCGGAGTTCTCAGCCGACTCACCAAACCTTTTACGAGATAACGCAAGTGACCCGATCACCAAAAGATCTAGGTAGGTGGGGCGAAGCACTTGCTGCGGAATATCTACTCAACCGTGGCTACACAATAATCGCTCGTAATGAGCGCACACCTTATGGAGAAATAGATCTGATCGCTCAGCAAGCTTCACCACCCGATACAGATCCTAAAGAAGCTCAGGGAGTGACCGTATTTGTAGAGGTCAAGACTCGTACTTCAAAGAAGTTTGGCTACCCGGAACAATCGGTGACTGCTCACAAACGGGAAAACCTGTTTTCCTCAGCACAATATTACCTGCAAGAGCACTCAGACAAAGACATCGATTGGCGCATCGATGTGATCGCCATCGAACAATATGGAGATCAAAAACCTATCATCCGCCACTTTGAAAACGCTTTGAGTTGAAGCGATGAAATCCCAAAAAGATTCAGATCGGTCTGAGGCGCTAGGAAACCCTGGAAATATCCTGACCAAACAGAATCCCTTGGTGATCATCCTTGGTCCGACGGCGGTAGGAAAAACCGAGATCGCCATCGAGCTTGCCGAGCGCCTGGGGGGAGAGATCGTTTCTGCGGATTCACGCCTCATATATCGCGGCATGGATATCGGGACTGCCAAACCAACTCCTGAGCAGTGCAGAAGAATCCCCCATC
>JBFFIU010000102.1:0-11029 GCA_041556275.1 Anaerolineales bacterium
GCTGAGTATCAGCCAAGCCCCGGATAACTTTGATAACTTCATGGGCTTCATGGTGGCAGCCATCGATGCCATCCTGGTCTCGCAAAACGTCGCCCTGGCTGCAGAATCCAAAGGCTTAGGATTTTGTTATTTGGGCAGCACCCTGGCGAACTGCGATCAGGTTGGCCGCATCCTGGAGCTCCCAGACAATGTTGTACCTGTGGTTGGTTTTACCCTGGGTTATCCAGACGAGGATCCAGCATTGCGTGACCGCTTACCGCTGGAAGGATTAGTTCACTTTGAAACCTACCAGGATTACAGCGATGAGCGTATAGAAGAGATCTACCGCGAACGAGAGATCAAGGGATGGGATCGGTACATGAGCTACCCGCGGGTGCGGCAGATGATCCTCGACGCTGGTGTGGATAACCTGGCTAAGGTGTATACAGTCGTCAAGTACACCCGTGAGACCCATCAGGAACTCTCTCAGAAGATCCTGAATTACCTTCAAGAACAGGGCTTCATGAATTGAGCAACTTGTTTCCCTAGTGAAGAGATTGACGCAGGTGAGTCGTTGAGATATTGCCGATTTTATTGTAAGCTCGTCCAAAGCCCTATTCCTGAACCACGAAGTTGAATATCACTTGTAGTTGACCATTTTCGTCCGGGTCCAGGTAGGTGACCAGCAAGTCGGGCGCGGTAGAGACATCCGCGGAACCTTCGCTGCCGGCGAAGTACATTTGCGTTGTCAGCAGTTCCACGCCATCCGAGGAAAAGACCTTCACATGGATATGGGGAGGGCGACCCGTATAAGAGGTCGGCTCGATGCTCTCCAGGGTATAGTTCCCCTCCTGGTCAGTGTACACGTGCCCACGCAGCCTGTAGCCGATATTATCATATTCCCCATTCACATCCGCCAGCCAGAAATCCAGTTTCGCACCAGGGATCGGATTGCAATCCTGATCGAACACGCGGCCAAAGATCAATACAGGGATCCCCGGCATACCTTCATCAATCAGGCTGGATCGCTCCGGCGATCCTGGGCTGTAGAATGGCCCTTCCTGGTTGGGAGAAGTGAGCATACCGGAGCAGGATATGGATGTCAGATCCAGGAGCTGGGTGACCGTTGGCTCGGGGGTGTCACCAAGTTCCGTTCCTTCAACTTCTGTCCTTTGTGGCGTGTTGGTGGGGGATACCGCCATTGTTTCCATCGAGGATGATGGTAATCCCACACCTGAATCTGGTGTTTCCGCTGGACCATCAGCCGGTGTGCAGCCCATCAGCAGGATCGAAAATCCCAATAACATTATAGCTAAACGTAGTTTCACAAATTGCTCTCCTTTGCCAGTTACCGATAATTCTGATAATTATACATAAACAAACATAAATTGATCCTGGCGAAAGTTAAATGGGAATCTCACCATAGCTGTTGCCGCGAACACCTGGTTCGATGAAGGCATATAGGCGCGTGTTCGCGTGAGTTACCTATCTGGTGTTGTTATAGGTGGAAACGACTCTGGTGTGGACTGAGCTTATATGGGGTATGTAATTTACCTGATTAATTGTGCTCGCTGTGCGAAAAAAGTGTGTCTAATTAGTAATTGAGGCAAAAATCGCACAAGCTGCCTTTCTCCCGTGAGAAAATCAGGACAGACTCAGCGGAGAGTACGCAGCCTGGAGCATTCAAGCAGTGTTTGCACCAAGTACTAGTATGTTCGAAAATCCCCCCCAAGGATTAGTACGTCAGTTATCACATTCAATTCATCATTGGACAAAAAGGTATGGCCTCGCTGTCTTCCTTAATCGATGAATCGAAAATACTACACTCATAAGGGTCGAAGCAAGTATTGCATACCCGCTTAAATGCGCGCACTTCTGAAAGCTTTATCTCCGGGGATAGAAACCCATCTCCTATGGGTTCTTCTCTCATAAGATCGGTACTGAGATATTTCTTATTACAGTCTGGAAAAACCGTGACGACTACCGCATCCTTGCCCAAATTGTTTTGCACTTTTAGAGCACCCAAGAAATTCGCCCCGGAGGAGATTCCGACTCCCAGTCCGAGCTCAGCGGCAAGTTTTTGAGCCATGATGATCGCATCACCATCATCCGCACTGACCACCTCATCCAAATCATCTAAATCTATGATTGGTGGTATGAACTCGTCGGAAATACCTTGGATGCGGTGCTTACCCACTTTACAACCTGTGGAGAGAGTCGGGGAATTGGTTGGTTCCAGAGGATGAATTTTCACGTTGGGATATTTTTCTTTGAGGAATCGACCGACCCCCATGATGGTTCCTCCGGTTCCAACTCCGGCGACAAAAGCCTCCGGCTGGAGAGATCGAAATCTCAACTGCCACCAGATCTCTGGTCCAGTGGTTGCATAATGGGCTTCGAGATTGTCTTGATTTGAAAACTGTCTGGGAAGAAAAACTCTTGCATCAGTGTTGGCTAATTCCTCGGCTCGTTGAATGCTGCCGAGAAACCCACCCTCTTCCTTGCTGACCAATGTGATTTCCGCCCCCAGACTTTTGATCAAATTGATTCGTTCCGCGCTCATCCAATCCGGCATATAAATAACCACTTTATGTCCCAGGGCACGGCCGATAGCAGAGAAAGCGATCCCTGTATTGCCGCTCGTGGCTTCAGCGATAAGATCACCTGGTTGCAGGCGACCTCGTTCATAATTTTTCTTCAGGATGTAGAAAGCCATGCGGTCCTTAATGCTTCCAGTCAAATTCAAGTTCTCCGCCTTGGCGTATACAACGCGCTTCTGGCCGCGAAAGATGTACTCAATTACCAGAAGCGGCGTGTTGCCAATCAAACTGGTTAACTGGCGTATCCGCAAATGACTGCGATCGTTCTCCATTGACTCTCCTGGGATTTGTCTGTTCAGACCCAATCTAGATCGTTAAAAATTATTGTCATTCGGTCTGCAACCGAACGGTAAATAAGATACGATGACTGCATGGATACCAGATGAGTATTACCTGACGCAGTTTTCTCCCGCTTCACTATACATCATTTTCGGTTCACAGACAATATGAGGACGGCTTTTGATTTTGCAAAGGTAGCAATTGCAATTTAGGATGTTCTGCTGCATGACCTTCAGATTTTTATTTGGAATATAATGGGATTCTCCATGCCTCTGGATGCTATAGGTCCAGAGATAAAACATTTACAGCAAGATAGACTAGAAACTGGTCTTAGATTAATCGCACACATTGAGTTCTTGGATGCAACACATAGGGAGAATCGATACTTGAACCATCTGATTTCCTCACACAGTTACTATAGCGACCAGGTTTTCAACGCAAGGCATTTGGATGGGGGTCAACTCGTCTCGAGTGAGTTCTACGATTGTGACTTCAACCAATGCTCCTTCGTCGAATCAATTTTCCAGGGATGTAAGTTCGTCAACTGCTTGTTCAGAGAGTGTGACATAAGCCTCCTGCAGGTGCCGGAGTGCTCATTTTCCTCTGCGCGCTTCCTGGACTCTAAGGTCTTAGGGGTCAACTGGACCCAGGCTGATTGGGCCGCAACCGGGCTTGGTAAGCCGCTCGAATTCTTGCGGTCCATCATTAACCATTCCACTTTTATTGGCCTCAAATTAAAGGGGATTCAGATTACGAATTGCGTTGCCTTGGAGGTTGACTTCCGCGAGGCTGATCTTTCTCAGGCTGATTTCACAGGCACAGATCTATCCAGGAGTATGTTTAAGAACACAATTCTCATCGAGGCAGACCTGAGCCAGGCGTGCAACTACCATATCGATCCGGGTCAGAACGCGCTCAAGGGGGCTAAGTTCTCAATGCCGGAAGCGATGGCGTTGCTGTACAGCATGGACATTGAATTGATCGATGAGGCCTGAACAATCAGCTCTTGATGAGATGCAATTGTCTGGAGAATATATTTTTTGTGTTTTAGCTCTCCCGGGATAACTCGCCCCGTACAGATTGATCTTGTATGTTCAGCCAGTTTTCGATTTGATGCTCAATATAGAAACCAATTTCGGGAGAATCAAGATTCGAGAGCAGATCCTTTTTCCGCCCGTCCTGAAGGATGACACTCAATTGATAAGTTGGGCCACTGTTCCCTTTACCGGGCTTTTCTTTGCAGTAGAGCTGCCTCACTTGGCTCACTGGCACGCTCAGGCTCCCCAACCAGGGCAGCGGACCGTGGCTGACTGAGAAAGTGCCCTGATCGACGACCAGCTGGCTGTTGTTGAGAAAGCCAGCCAGGGTGTAGTAGGTCAAGCCTAGGCCAACCGCCAGGTGGGCAACAGGAAACACGATCATAATCCAGGGAGCTCCGGTGGAAAAGGCGATGCTGTACCAGAAGCATAAAAACCCATCCCAGGCTACACAGAAGAATGCCAGGGGTAGGAATTTCCACGAGAACCAGCGCCAGGAGATCTCCAGGCGATCTCCCGCCTTCTGAAAAGTGACCCTCTTTGGACGAGGCCGTAGCGGGCGGCTTACCTCGCGCGCATTTAAATGAGACGAATTTGGAGAGGTAACAGCACCAAGCGTTGCTGCAGGAGTATTGCCAGTTGTTGGATTCGGGAGTTGGAAGATGTGCTGGTTGCCACAATATTCACAAACCAAGATCTCCATATCAGAGGAGAATATAGTCCGTCCACCACAAGACGGGCAATCAAGCGTAATGATTTTATTCATTCATTAAGCTCCCACCAGAATATAACTGCAAGTCAAAGTATAGGTGCTAATATAATTGTGTGGAAGGGAAAAAACGCTTGCAGTTTTGTATACCTCCAATCCGTTACATGCATAATCTTCCCTCGGCATACAAAACTTTGATATTATCTCCAACTATTTATAAAATATGTAAAGCGGGGCTATAATTAACCTGTTATCCCACCTGAATATCTGGCTGTCAGATCAGCAACATATTCAATAGAATCCAACTAAAGGAGAAACTATGTCACTCAAAGAATACAAATCTGGAACCGCCTTCACCGGTGTGATCGGGCGTACGTTTGATCAATCCGAGCCGGCCTGGCCGGAACCACTGCGCGCCAAAGAAGGCGCACCCAATGTGCTGTTCATCATCCTGGATGACACTGGCTTTGGTCAGCTGGGCTGCTACGGCAGCCCGATCGAGACACCCAACCTGGACAGCCTGGCTGCTAATGGTTTGCTGTACACTAACATGCACACCACCGCGCTGTGCTCGCCGACGCGCTCATGTATACTGACCGGGCGTAATCACCACTCAAATGCCATGGCATGCATCACAGAGGCTTCAACCGGCTATCCTGGGTCTAATGGCTATATCCCCTTCGAAAACGGGTTTCTCTCCGAGATCCTGCATGAGTATGGCTACAATACTTACGCCATTGGCAAATGGCACCTGACCCCCGCTGACCAGATCTCGGCCGCTGGTCCATACGATCGCTGGCCTTTGGGCCGTGGTTTCGAGCGCTACTACGGTTTCCTGGGTGGTGAGACTCACCAGTACTATCCAGAGCTGGTGTACGATAACCACCAGGTCGAACCACCACGTACGCCAGAAGAGGGTTACCACGTCACTGAGGATCTGGTTGACAACGCCATTTCCTTTGTTGCTGATGCCAAGCAGGTTGCCCCGAATAAACCCTTCTTCATGTACTTCTGCACCGGCGCCATGCATGCACCACACCATGTCACCAAGGAGTGGTCCGACAGGTATAAGGGCAAATTCGACGACGGTTGGGATGCCTACCGCGAGAAGGTCTTCAAGAAACAGAAAGAACTGGGTGTGATCCCGCAGGACGCAGAGCTCTCCCGGCATGATCCGGACGTGAAACCCTGGGACGAATGCACGGACGACGAAAAGCGGCTCTATGCGCGTATGATGGAAGTGTTCGCTGGCTTTTTGACCCATACCGACCATCACATTGGTCGCCTGCTCGACTTTCTCAAAAGCATCGATGAATTTGACGATACTTTAATCATGGTGCTTTCCGACAATGGTGCCTCTTCAGAGGGTGGGCCGACCGGCTCAGTCAACGAGAACTTGTTCTTTAACAACGTTCCCGAGTCGTTGGAAGAGAATTTGAAGCACATCGATGAGCTGGGTGGACCCAATACGTTCAACCACTATGCCTGGGGTTGGACCTGGGCGGGAAATACTCCTTTCCGCCGCTGGAAGCGCGAGACTTATCGCGGCGGCATAAGCGATCCCTTCGTCGTGCACTGGCCGAAGGGCATCAAAGCCGAGGGCGAAATTCGCTCGCAGTACGCTCATGCCATTGACATGGTGCCAACTGTGCTCGAAGCTCTCGGTGTTGAGTCGCCAACCAGCATCAAGGGCGTGACCCAGTCACCGATTGAGGGCCTTTCATTCGCCCACACCTTTGACGACGCGGAGGCACAGGGCAATCGGCATACCCAGTACTTTGAAATGATGGGACACCGCTCGATCTACCACGACGGCTGGCGGGCTGTTTGCCCCTGGCCAGGCCCATCATTCACCGAAGCAGGAGCTTTCTTCGGCACACCCATCCCGGCCGAGAAGCTCACCGAACTGGACGCAACCGCATGGGAGCTCTACCACGTGGAGATGGATTGGGCGGAGAACAATAACCTGGCTGAGGAGCACCGCGACAAACTGATCGAGATGATCGGTATGTGGTACGTCGAGGCTGGCAAATACAACGTCATGCCAGTAGACGGACGGGGGACGCAGCGCTTCGCAGAGGTACGACCCCAGATCGCCGGAGAACGCACCTCCTACACTTTCTTCCACGGAACTCAAGCTGTGCCACCGAACGCTGGGCCGGCTATCCTCAACCGAACCCACTCCATCACCGCTGACGTGGATGTTCCTGAAAACGATGCCGAGGGAGCCCTGGTCTCTTTTGGTGGAACCGATGGCGGTTTCTCTTTCTACCTGAAGGAAGGCAAGCTGCATCACTTGCATAACTACGTCGCTCGCGACTACCTGCACGTAGAGTCGCGGGATACTGTTCCAGCTGGTCGCCGTGCTCTGCGCTTCGAATTCGAGGTGACCGGGGAACCGGATATCCTCAACGGTAAAGGCACCCCTGGAAGGGCACAGCTGTACATCGATGGCGAGCTGGTCGGTCAGGAAGAGTATCCGCATACGACCCCGCTCAGCATGGGATTGACCGGTGGCTGGAGCGTGGGAGCGGACCCAGGCGCGCCGGTCGGGCCTGCCTACGACTCACCGTTTGAGTTCAATGGTACGATCTACAAAGTGACCATCGATGTTAGCGGCGATGTGATCAAGGACGACGAGGCCGACTTCAGGCGCTTGTTAGCGCGACAATAGAACCTTATTAATGTTGATGCTGAACCGCTCAGATTACCAATTGAGCGGTTTTTTCTTGTTTCTCGATGTTCATTAATAAGACAAACTCACATGCTTGTATAATTAATCAGACTGAACACGAAGCACTCTAGCGACCATTTCTAACCACACCTAGGAATACCGTCAATGCAGTTTCGTTGGCAGATTCTCATTTCCTTATCACTAGGAAGCCTCAAAATTCTCGTTGCTGGGCTCTTGGCAGATTGTACCCGTGGAGCACCAACCGCGAATGAAGCTGCGATACCCACAACGCTTCCCTCCGAAGCACTGCAAACCGTATGCCCTCTAAGACGGCAAACACTATCCCTACCTCCACAAACTTTAAACGAATCACCACTGAAGAAGGATCTTTCAACAGCATGGTTCGTGATATCAATACTCCAGGATAACCAGATGATCCCTTTAGGAACTACTGAAGACGTTACGGTTGAAGCTCAGAGACTTTATGAGAACGATCTCTCAAATCTGAGCGTAAAGCACCTCGAAGTCAATGCTGATACTCTTCGCAAGTTTACTCATCAGACCAAAGATTAAATGCTTCAAATTGAACACACCACTATGCCAATGCTCGTTTTCTTTGGCGAGTTGGATAAGAACATCGATCCAGTTCAAGGTGCCCAAGCCTATGAGACCGCCCTGCAGACCGCAGGCAACCAGGACTATCAGATAGAGGTCATTCCAAGCGTGGATCATGTGCTCATGCCAGCCAAGACAGGCTGTATCGGCGAATCCACAAGCCGAGAATACACGCCGGAATACCTAGAAACAATGGAAATATGGCTCCAAAATCTATCGCAGTAGGATCTGGTGAATCTCTCTGTGGAATCATTTGCTAAAGAATAGAGGAGGGAGGTTGGACAATGACGAAGATACAGATTTCTACCATTTTAGCGTTGGCTTTCCTACTTTCCAGTTGTGGTCGACCAACCGTATCCCCATCTCTGACAATACAAGCCACCTCTCCGCCTCACACTGCATTGCCACCAATGCCCACAACTTCACCGCCCACACCAACAATTGCGCCTGCATCGACAGCATCCCCTACTGCCATCCCTGAAACAGCAATTGAATTGTTGCCCTTCACCAGCCAGGCTTTAAGCATTCGCGGCGCTGTTCCGCTGGGCTGGATGGAGGTCAATCCAGGGCATTTTACCGATGATGAATGGCCCTTAAACCAACTTCTCTATGAGGCCTATCCTGGCATGACAATGGAGGCAGTGATTGCTAGCGCGATGTTACCCAGACTTGGAATTGATGCGCTTCCAGAGCCCACAGGAAGTCCTGACCTTGGGGGCTTCAACTGGGATCTGTACGCCATTGAGATTGAAGACGCAAATTCAGGTTTGCTCATCGTCGACTTAGCAATGACGGAAACAGAGATGGAAGTTTACGCAGTCGCTTTAGTCACAAATGCGGATGATAGTGATCTCTTGCACGAGCAGGTTTTCTTCCCTGCGATCGAAGCATTCGCACCAGTCGTATTCGATCATAGAGATCGGGTCACCGCTGAAGAATTACAGGCTTCAGACTATGCGGGAGAAGGACCTTTAAATTACGCCTACTTCTCGCCTATGGGGGATTCAGGATCTGCTTTACATGAGCTGGAAGGCACCATAACTGTACCCGAATTCAAGATGTTCGATACCGTACCCGACGACCGTGTCATTCAACCCAGTATGGATTACTTCCCTGGTTTCTCCGCTGAGTTCTTCACCTATGGGGATAACTTGGTGCCGGTGCAACGAGAAACGATCCTATCAGCGGGTGAGAAAAGCTTCTGGCAGATTATTCTTTCCCCTGGGAGAGTTTGGTCAGAATCTGAAGACGGTGGCATGTCTCGGGCTTCCTTTCCCTTTGTCCTGATCGCACAGGATTCCAACGAGGCCCATAACGGCGTCGCCACATTCCTTTATGATGATACTCAAATCTCGTCGTTTCTCTTCCAGGGAGCCCAAGAAACAGCTGCCTGGAGACAGGAGGACTACTGGGGACAATCTCCGATGATCTATCATCCAGGCTTGCTTGAGGAGCGCGAGATTTTGATAGCCCAATTCGAGGAAGAACTCAGCGATAAAAAACAAATTCGCGCTTGGTTTGATCTGGAGCAGAACTTCGATCCTCAATTGCTCAACACCTTTAATGGGAACATCCTTCCTTGGAGCTTGAGCACCTCCGGTTTGATCTTGAATGACACCATCTACTTGCAGCCATGCCATACCCGCTATGGACCCTTCCCACACTGCGCATCGATGCGACATGGGTCATTCTCGGTGATGAAGTCGATGGGCGCCGCGATCGCCATGCTTCGCCTTGCTGAGAAATATGGCGAACAGGTCTTCGATTTAAGAATTGCAGACTATGTTGAGGTCAAGGCCGATCATGATGGTTGGCAGGAGGTCACTTTTGCTGATGCATTGAACATGGCTACCGGCATCGGAGATGACCTTCCAGAACCTGTGGAACCCAACGTTATACTGGCAGACGAAGAGGGGGATGAGCAAATCTTTATTGATTTCCAAAAGGCCATGAGCGCGCAGGATAAAGCAGGTGTCTGCTTCACGGCTGGTAATTACCCTTGGGGTCCTGGAGAAGTTGCGCGCTACAACTCCTGTCATATCTTTATTCTGTCTATGGCAATGGACAGCTTCATGAAGACCAGAGAGGGTCCGGATGCAGACATCTGGGATATGGTGCTCGAAGAGGTATATCGACCGATCGGTATTTATCATAGCCCAATCATGCGCACCATTGAGCCAGATGGGAGTAGAGGCATCCCTCAATTGTGGATTGGCCTATACCCAAATGTCGATGATGTGACAAAGGTAGCCATTCTATTGCAAAATGGTGGTCAACATCAAGGGCAGCAACTCCTCCACGCCGGGAAGTTGGCCGAAGCGCTTCGTCAGACCGACGTCACTGGGTTGCCTTCCGGGGAATTTAACGATTATGGTGAAGGTGCCTACCATATGTCTTTCTGGTCGATGCCCTATCGGAGCACTGCTGGCGATCTCTTCCAGATTCCTTATATGTCAGGATTTGGTGGAAATCGAATAATATTCAATCCAAATGGGATCATCACCTTCCAATTCGCTGACGCGCATATTTATGGGTTTGAGTCTATGGTTAAAGTTGCTGACGCGATGGAACCGTTTCCATCCCCATAGGTTTGAATCAATTCGAATCGAGATTACCATACTTCATGCACATTTATCTCAACCTCTGGGTTTAACTTTGATTTGCAAAATGCATCCCCATCAACATTACTAAGTGCAATATGATCGCTAATCTAAAAGCGGGGATTATCTATATGTTGGACAGTATCCATTTGGAAAAAATTGTTGCTTCATTTATATTTGCAAAGGCACTGCAAACCACGAGCTGAAAAGTTTGCCACCATCAATCGAGGTAGAATACTACCAACCACAAATGTGAATCGGTTGCTGAATGACTTTTGAGATCGCCATCGTCCTTGCCATCACCACCTTAGCCATAATCCTATTCATCACCGAACGGGTAAGAGTCGATGTTGTCGCCCTGATGGTGCTGGTGATCCTGGCTTTAACCGGTCTTGTTACCCCGACCGAAGCGATATCCGGCTTCAGCAATCCTGCTGTTGTGACGGTTTGGGCAGTGTTGATTCTCAGCGCTGCCCTGTCTAGAACAGGTGTAGCCGGCCTTGTTGGACATCGGTTTCTGAGATTAGCCGGGGATA
>JBFFIU010000103.1:0-11025 GCA_041556275.1 Anaerolineales bacterium
GATACCCGCTTGAAATTTCTCACCGCAGGAGAAAAACATGGAAATCGGCCTGGTCCACAAGATCGATATCGACAACGAGATGCAGCAAGCATACCTGGATTACGCGATGAGCGTGATCGTCTCGCGCGCCCTGCCGGACGCCCGCGACGGATTGAAACCGGTGCACCGCCGCATCCTGTACGCGATGCACGATATGAACATCACCCCGAATTCAACGCATAAGAAATCAGCGCGCATCGTGGGAGAGGTGCTGGGAAAGTACCACCCGCACGGCGATATGGCGGTGTACGAGGCCATGGCACGCATGGCGCAGGATTTCTCGATGCGGGCTTTGCTGGTGGACGGGCAGGGTAATTTCGGCAGCATGGATGGTGATTCACCGGCGGCAATGCGCTATACCGAGGCACGCCTGACGCAGCTGTCAACGTACATGCTGGGTGATATCAATAAGGACACGGTCGATTTCGTGGAAAACTTCGACGGGACGCTCACTGAACCGGAGGTACTCCCGGCCGCGTTCCCGAACATGCTGGTGAACGGGGCGACGGGGATCGCGGTCGGGATGGCGACCAGCATCCCACCACACAACCTGGGCGAAGTCGTCGATGCGCTGAACTACATGCTGCAAAATTGGAGCAAATTAGACAATATCTCGGTTGAGGATCTGATGGGCTTCATTAAGGGTCCTGATTTCCCAACGGGGGGCATGATCATACAGGACTCGGAGGGCGATTCACTGATCAGCGCGTACGGCACCGGGCGCGGCAAAGTGACCGTGCAAGCGCGCGCCCACCTGGAGGAGATGAGCAGGGGGAGAAACCGGATCATCGTCACTGAACTGCCTTACATGACCAATAAATCGACGCTGATCGAACGGATTGCCAACCTGGTGCGCGATGAGAAAGTGGACGGGATCGCTGATTTAAGGGATGAATCAGACCGCCAAGGTATGCGCATAGTTATCGAGCTGACCAAAACGGCTGATCCGGAGGCGATCCTTAAGGATCTCTATAAGAGCACTCAAATGCGGCATACGTTCAGCTTTATCCTGCTGGCGCTGGTGGACGGTGAACCGCGTATGCTGAGTTTGAAACAAGCGTTGCGGGTCTATCTGGAACACCGCCTGACGATCGTCAAGCGGCGGAGTGAATACGATCTAAATAAAGCTCGCCAGAGAGAGCATATCCTGGCAGGCTTGCAAATCGCGCTCAATAATTTGGATGAGGTGATCGCCATGATTCGTAAAGCACCCGACGCGGAAACAGCCCGCAAACGCCTGATGAGGAAGTACAGGTTGTCTGAGGTCCAGGCGAATGCGATCCTGGATATGCCGCTGAGACGTCTAGCGGCACTGGAGAGAAAGAAGATCGACCAGGAATACCGGCAAGTCCAAGCAGAAATCAAGAGCCTGGAAGCTCTGCTGCGCTCACCGCTCAAGATGCGGCGAGTAGTATCCGAAGAATTGAGCGCGATCAAAGAGACTTTCGGCGATCAACGCCGGACGCAGGTGATCCAGTTGGACGAGGGAAAGACCAAAACGTCCATGCTAACGGCGAGCGACCTGGTGCCGGAAGAGTCTGTATGGGTGATGATCTCTCCCAAGGGATTGATATCGCGAACGACGGAGGATAAGCTGCCCAGGTTGAGCGGCCGCGATATCGCGCAAATATTGGTCAAAGCGCAGACCCGCGATACGCTCTACCTGGTGGCTGAAAATGGCGAGGCAGCAGCGATCCCCATGCATGTCCTGCAAGAAGCCAGCAAACCCAGTGAGGGGATACCATTCCACAAAATATCACCCCTGATGGAAAATCAAATATTGGTGGCAGCATTCTCCCTGCCAGCGAAGGATGGGAGGGTCGAAGACCAGTACATATTAACTGTCACTTACCAGGGGATGGTAAAGAAATCGCCACTGAGCGATTTGCCGGGTCCCACAGCGCAATCTTTCACGATGGTGCGGGTGAATGATGGTGATGAACTAGGCTGGTACCACCTGACGAGTGGAAAGGACGAGGTGCTGTTGGTGACCGCCAATGGAATGGCGATCCGCTTCACTGAAGAGGAGGTAAGACCGATGGGTTTGGTCGCGGCCGGCGTGATGGGGATCAAGCTGCAAGGAGATGACTACCTAGTTGGGGCAACTTTGATCCCCCAACGCGGGGAGATCTTCCTGGTGGCGACGGATGGGACTGGTAAACGCTTGACTACAAAGCAGTTTCCGCGCCAGGGCCGTTATGGGCAAGGCGTGATCGCCTGGAAGCTGCCGGAAGACGTGCAGGTTGCTGGAGTCACTGCTGGGAAGGGCACCAGGAGGGTGACTCTGGATTTCGCAAAAATGGCGACAAAATTCATCCGTTTGGATGCTGCCCCGCTACAAGGCCGGACCGCGCGCGGGCGGGAGATCATCGAGATGAAGCCTGGAGACAGGGTGACAGGTTTGATCCTACCGCGGGAATTTCCCAGACCGGTGGTGAAAAGCACACCCTCGAACACAAAAGCTAGAACAACACGAAAGAAAGTCGTGCGCACTACAAGCACTCGCAAGAAAGCGAGTAAGAAGTAGGTTCAGGCAGCAACTTCGTGGTTGATGGTGAAAAATGAATAATGGTAAGTGATCTTGCCTTCGTAGATGCCAAAGGTATCATTACCGTTGTGCACAGCCCCCATATCTGAGGTTGCAGTCCAGCTGAGGTGACGAGAATTGTTTCTACCTGAATAGCTGGTGAGGGTGAACTTGGCGTTCGGTAAAATGCTGGAAAATAGGGTCTGGTACCAGATGCGCAGAGATTTGATGCCCTGGACTGTACGGGCGGCAGTGATATGGACTGCATTGGGATTATATAGTTTGACGAGCTGATCGGGATCACCGGAATTGAGGGCATCGATGTATTGCATTGTTATATCAGGGGGCGATGGTGGAGCATCCCAATCAAAATCCCGGGCAATTTTCCAAATTTCCGGCAATCTGGCACGGCAAGAGTCCCAGCTGTAGAAATTCACCGCGGGAAGATTTAATTTCCGAGCAGCCTCAATAAAATCAAGGATCTCATCCCCACTTGGATTCCAGCCGTGTTCTTTGAATGCTGCGCCAGTTGGGATGATGGGTCGAGAAGGGGTCAAGGCCTGGAATTCACGCACACATCGCGAGAGCTGTTCGCCAGGATTGTGGGCGAACTTCCAATAAACCTGGGGCATATTGAAATCGCATCCTTCAAGAAACTCACGCCAGGGCAATTGAGGGTGGTAGGAGGGGTAGCGGTAGGAACTGAGCCCGATCGGCACCCCCGATAATCCTTCACGCAGGCGCATCATGAATTTCTTGGCGGCGACTGATTTCCCACGTTGTTTATAAGGTCCTTCTGCATCGATCACGTAACCATCAAGTCCCAAAGTTGTGACACGTTCGATGGCCTTGTCCGCTTCGCCGATCGGGTTATCTCCCCTGACAAAGTGCCACCCCCATGCTTCAATGCCACGCTCGTGAAGCTTACGGACAAGAGGGGGGACAAGGTCCACTCCTTCGTAAATGTTGTAGCTATACGATGAATCGGCGATTTTGATCAGAACATGAGTCAAGCGAGCTTCATGCGCTAAATGGGCGATAGCCTGCGAATCGCCCTTCTCACAGTTTGGAATTTGCCAGATAAAAAAGCCTTTTCCCCGGAGCGTATTCATATCCCTTAATTCTTTGTTATTATCACCTTTCAGTTCAGGGGCTGTTCAGCGCCTGACGCATGACATCCAGAACGGATTCCCGGTTTGGCAGGAGGACCATAGCGCCACCCGGCGTGATCCAATTTGAAACCTGCCCCCGGCCAATGTAGTAGCGCTGGATCTTTGAGGAATTCTTGAATTTTGCGGCCATAGGCACCAGCGGGAGAACATCCATTAATTTGAGGTCTGTGGTCACATTTTTGGAGTAAATACTGAAAAGCTCTGGAACCTTCGAGATGGTATATACACTGATGAGTTTGTCGATGATGGCAGTGATAACCTCCTGCTGCCGTCGGTTGCGATCGAAATCGCTAGAGGACATGCGCGACCGGGAGTAGTATAAGGCGGTGTCGCCATCCATATGATTCACGCCAGCAGGGATATTAAACCAGCCGCGACCCGTATATTCGCTTAGATTCTGGGCGACTTGCACATCGATGCCACCCAGGCTGTTGATGATTTCAACGAAGGACCAAAAATTGATCAAGATATAGTGATCTGGGCGGACTCCCAGGTTGTATTCGAAGGTCATGGCGATAGTTTCAAAATCGCCACGGGCGAATGCTGTGTTGATGCGCTGCATCGTCCAACCGGGGATATATACATAGAGATCACGGGGAAATGAAGTGAGACTCACTTTGTTATCGGCAGAATTAATGGTGAGCAGGAGGATAGTATCGGTGCGAAAACCGCCGGTTCCAAATCGTTGATCGGATCCCAGCAGGAGGATATTGATCTGGCCTTTTGGCTGTGGAATGCGACTAACAGGTGCAGGGATTGGGTAACCTGAGTACTGGCTAGGACCGGGGAAATTACCCACCTTTGGTGGATCAGGTTCCTGCGGAGGAGGTGTTGGGGTTGGAGGGATTGGCGTAGCGGTTGGCAAATATGTGGCGGTAGGCGGGATAGGTTGGAAGGGTGTGGCAGTCGTCGTGGCGTTGGCAGGCACGAACAACAAGTTTTGGCTTAAACCACCAGCTACAGGTGATGCCAGCGGGAAATTGCAAGCAGATATCAACCAAAGCAAGGCAAGAAAGAGGATTGAAATCTTGAGGCGCATATTATCGATGGGTAACATCATCCAGTAATGAGATCAATATCATAACGATATTTGCCAGGGAATTGTTCCTGTCGGTCAAGGTGGGGAAGGATATGGCGCAGGATATGGTGCAGGTGTGCGCGTGGATATATTACCATCAGTTGGCGATGTTTCGGGAACATTTGTCGGCGGCAGCGATGTTGGTTCAGGAGAAGCTGCTGTTGGTGGAGGGATGTATGGTACGGTGGAGATGGCAGGTGGATGACGAGGCACAAAGAGACTTTGCCCAGCATAGATATTATTCGAGGCAAGGCAGTTGGCTTGTTTGAGGGCGCTGACATTCGAGTTGACTCGGCGAGAAATATTGTACAGTGTGTCACCGCGATGAATGATATATATCACCCATGATCCAGGAGCTGCGCATTGTACAGTTATGTCGACTGGCGATGGTGGGGGAAGAAAGAGGATCGTATCGGGTTGCAAGCGGGACTCTAACAAGCAGTTTGCGTCGGCCAACTCCTGGGGTGTAAGAGAGGAGGATCCTAAAAGTTTACGCAAGGTGTCTCCACGCTGGACGGTGTGGGATAACCAACCTGGTGGTGGTTCACAGACCATTAGCGTAAGGGTTGGAGTTTGAGATGGAGCGAGCGTGCTGGTCGGGGTGAGGCTTGGTGTACTGGTCAAGGTTAAAGACGGTGTTGGAGAAGGTGATGGGGTTAGTGAGATAAGTGGAGTGAGAATGGCCACGTTTTCCAGCGTTGGGAAAGCAGCAACCAAAGCAATTTCTGTGCCTTCAGTGAAGGAAAGCAACAAACTGCCAAGCACGATTACGATTGAGGTCCCAGCGATTATTACACCTAGAATCACGCTGTTAATTCCGGAGAATCGATCTTTCACTTCGATTCCTCCTGCTCCTTCACACCTGTACCATGCGACTCTGCAATCTCTTGTGAAGCCAAATACAACTGAGTCTGGAGTCGCTGTATCTGTTCTGAGGATGACTCGAGGATATGTGATGTTTGCTCTAATTCCCGGGAGAAGATATCTTTGTCAGAACGCAATTCATGTAATTCCATCTTTGATTGGGTGAATTGTACCTGCTGGAGCAGGGTTTCTTTTTTGATCTGGAAGACATCGGTGAGTGAATTGGCAATGTCAGCCAAATAATTCTGATCATCCGCGGTCCAAGTGCGCTTAGAAACAGGAGATAAGAGAACCAGGACCTTGTTCAAATCCCCTCCAGCAGTAAAGATAGGCGCAGATAATAACGATCCGGTAAGAGATAAATCCAGCACCTTTCCCAAACCGACTAGATCAGGGATATTTCCATCAGCAGGTAAGTGCAATCGGCGCCCCTGGCGGAGCGATTCGGACAGCACAGGGATCAGCTGTCCATCAAATGTAGCAGGACCAATCGATACATTCCTGGTCAAGTCATAACCACATTCAAGGGTAAAGTAGTTGTTTTCGTCCGGAGGCGATATCAGGAGGCACAAATCAGCAGATAAGGCGTGGGCGACTGTGATAGTGATCCTCTGGCAGACCTCTTGGGGATCAGCGCTGGTGATCAAGGCAACAAACTGCTGGAAAAGGCCTGGATCAATGCCGCGTTCTCCTGGGATAGCAGCCGCGCTTCCAAAACTATAACGATATGGAAGTGTGAG
Source organism: Anaerolineales bacterium (assembly GCA_041556275.1). Classification (GTDB taxonomy): domain Bacteria; phylum Chloroflexota; class Anaerolineae; order Anaerolineales; family UBA4823; genus PFL25. The sequence continues at coordinate 6,421 of JBFFIU010000103.1, forward strand.
CAGCAAGGGATAGGCGGCGATCTGTGTCAGGCGGACGATGCCCTGGAAGCTCCCTGCAGATACCGGGCTGAGCCTGTACAACAACTGACCAAGGAAAAGTAGAACAAACATGCTTAGGCCAATGCCATAACCGTTCGGTTTGCGGATAAGGAGCAGGATTCCTCCAGCGAGAGCAAAGACGAGGGAGAAGCCGGTCCAGAACAAATCAGCCAGGGATCCGTTGAAAAAGGTCTTGCCAGGCTGATTCAACCACCAAATGCCAGTGAAGATGGTCAAAACCAGGATAAGTAGGCTAAGCAGCAGTGTGGCGGTATCGGCTCTGCGGCTGGGTTCTGGAAAGACCCAGATCCAGATCAGGATCACCAGGCTGAAGGCGGTCACGGCACGATCGAGGATCGGCAGCCAATCTGAAATTATGGGGAAAAACTGGGTGAGAGCGGCATCAAAAATCAAAATTAGCTGGGCAAGCAAGAGTAATGCGAGGCCGATAACCATGCGCTTGCCGATGACATGCGCACCTCTCTGCCAGAGATTCAAGGCGCCGGGTAAGGCACCGGCGATCGAGAAGGCCAGCACAAGGTGGTAAACGAGATTTCCCGGAGGAGTGGTTAGCAGGGTGATGACTTGCTGGAAAAGTGATCCGCTCATGGTGATGGATTAATGGCGATTATAGCACGCTGATCCTGGCTGAGCAAAGCCCAAGCAGGTTGACAAAACCTTATTTCGGGGTAAAATAGCGCGGGCAAGCCGAAGTGGCGGAACAGGCAGACGCGCTACGTTCAGGGCGTAGTGAGCTTTACGCTCGTGTGGGTTCGACTCCCACCTTCGGCATTTGAATGCCGGTTTTAGAGAGCAGAAACTCTGTGGGCGCTGGACAGAGTTTTTTTCTTTTACCCCAGGCACGGTACTTGCATCAATCATGAGGCTGAGGTAAGATGAGAGAATGAAACGAACCTGGCTTGGTTGGAAATATGCATTACTGGTCATCGGTGTGATCGTTTTGGCACTGCTGGTGATGGATTTTAACAACCGCATGGCTGAATTAAGCCGTTTGAGAGATAAGAAAGATGAGGTGGCGGCAGAAGCCACACAATTGGTTAACACCCAGGTTCAATTGGAGACCCAAATCGCTTTTGCCACATCGCAAGGAGCAGTCGAGGAGTGGGCCTACGAGGAGGGTCATATGGTACGCGAAGGCGAGAACCTGGTTATCCCCTTGGAATACCCGGGATTCACGCCCCAGGTGACCCTTATTCCCACAGCAACCCCCGAAGCCAAGAGCAATTTGCAAATCTGGTACTCCCTTTTCTTAGAGTCACGTTAACTCTGATCGAAGCGTCTTGACGCATGATGGTGGGGATGCTATAATCCCATCGCTCCAATGAGAGCCACAATGATGCGGGGTAGAGCAGAGGCAGCTCGTCGGGCTCATAACCCGGAGGTCGGTGGTTCGAATCCACCCCCCGCTACTAGCCCTCACCCCCAACCCCTCTCCCACACGTGGGAGAGGGATTATTTTATTTCCATAGGTGCAAGGTTTGAGCCAGATATTGTAGGGTCAGGGGGAGGATTCAATGAACCATACCAGTTCGACTTACTGGAGACCAGGTGGATCCAAGCTTACTGGAAAGTTGTGAAAACACGGATATACACGTTCAATCCCCCATTACGATTTCCTTGAAGGGCTAAAGGCTTTGCTCAAGAAGGTGCATAATTTTCATTCAGGAGGGAGCTGAGAATCTCAGGCGCTAATTCTTGCGCATAAATACCTGGAACGAAGAGTCTGGGCGGCAAGGTAGCACGGGAGAAGTTTCTCCAATGAATTGAAAGGTGCTGCTTTGCACTACGCTATGGGCGAGATCTTCTGGCCCCCCTGCTTCAATCAGAATGTAATCGGCGTCTTCAATCCATTGGCGTTCCAGAGCTGAATTCCAAAATCCAAACTTCAGAAGATCATCAATTTCACCACCCAAGCGGTAGGAATACTTTCCATTTAACTGTGACGGGTATATTTTTCTTCCAGGTAAATACAACAATGGGATCGGAGAATGGTTACCTTGCCAATAGATTAGAGATCCATCAGGGATTAACTCCGCAAGTTGGTCTCCTGCTTCTTCATAGGAAGTAATCACGTCCCAATCACATTCATAGACCGTCGGATCACCACCTAAAATGAATGTAGGTGTTAGAAATACTCCAACGAGTAGAAACAACGATAAGACAATATACCCATATCCAATAGAGCTTGATGGGTATTTTATTATGCGGATTTTATTCAATATCCATGCTATAAGCAGTATAAGAAGACCACCCAGGAAACCTAAAACGCTTGGGTAGATCCTTTTTGATAATTCAAGAGACATTGATCGAATTTTTCTATAAGCACGCTCGGGTCTCGGATGGTTAGTTAATTCTGCAATTTGTTCCCAAATTAATTTTTCAGGATCTGCAACAAACATTTTTAATCCTTGCGGTGTTGCTGAATTCAAGAAATTGGTAACATATCCCCAATAATTTATGGTTTTTCCCAGTAGATTAAATAAACTTAAACCAATCCCTACAACAAGGATCAAGATGATGAAAACCGATATCAATTGTCTAAGAATTGAGGGTTGCTGCTGCCAAGATTGGAACGTAATTATCACAAGCAACAGCGCGACAACACTGAAAAAAGAGTAGTAGTTTTCCAGGCAAAAAACACAGTAGTTGTTTGCCAAGGAAGCCCACATGTGGAACAGCAATAGGGTGATAAATAAGACCAACAGAAAAGTGGCAGATTTATACTGGGCCTTGCTTTTCCAACGATCTTTTGAAGGCCAAAGTATCAAAGCAGAGATAAACCCGACGAAGGTCAGGAAATGGTGCCGGACAGTGAAAAAAAAGCTGGTCACACGATTGAATAAAGAAACTTCTGGGTTCCAACTTGAGACAGCGTCTTCGGGACGAGCCCAAGAACTGAGGAATGGAGCGACTTCTAAGGGCACCCAGGCAGCCCACATGCGTAAAATCCCAGGCCAAAACAGTGCGTGTCCGAAAATAACAGTGCTGATACCAGCGATAACCGACCAAGCACCTGCTTTGGTACCATGCTGCCAGAAAATGTAAATCAAGAGCAGAGGAAGGAGAGGGGCAAGATTAATACGCGTCAGTAATATCAATCCAGCAAGTATCGATCCTATAATTAATTGCCAGGTTGGGCGAGTTTCATCGAGGCATAAAACTAAGACCCAAGTGAGCATACAGGCCACTAACGCCTGAGAGGCAGCTTGGCTGTAAATCTTAATAATGGCCGGGTTTATAGCCATGATCCATACAGCAGCAGCTGCCCACCAGGGTCCACCCCATCTGCGGGCGAGGATCCAAATACCGATCAACATCAGGAAACCAAGCAGAATGTAGAAGTAACGCCCCGTTCTAATACCAGGCCCAAACCAGTCCTGAATAAAGCCTGGAATTAAGAATGATAGTGGCATGTGATTGGTCCACGGACCGTAATCCTGAAATGGCGTGTAACGTCCTGCAGAAAAGAGCAGACCTTTGAATAAATATAGGCCCTCATCAAGTACGGATGCCAAAGTATGTGAATAAATCCAGGCCTGGACCAAGTAGATTAAAGTACCGATAATAGAAAGCAGGTGTGCTATCTGGGTTTTTGTTTTTAATTGGTCCAAAAATGTGATTTGGGTCATGTTGCTCAATTCAAATATTGATCGGTGCGATTATGGGAGATAGTTTGTGTCTTTCTGCTGAACCAGATCAACCATTTTTTCCATTAGTGCATCCTGGAAAGAAGATAGAGTCCTCACATCTCCAGGGCGTTTCAATAGATATACCGGGATTTCTTTGGTGCGTTCTTCCAAAAGGGCCTGTTCGTTTTGCTGCCATTCTACCAACCAAGAGGCAAAGTTTGATAAAGCCTGGTTTTTTCTAATCAGGTTCAAGAAATGCTGGGCTTCACTAAAATTCATCTCAATCAAGTCACCGACGGGTACATCTTGTGGAGCAACGTATTCTAACTCTAATTGCTCGGAATCACTTTCTTCCAGCAGTATAAAAGCTGCCGGAATAGCGGTGTCAGCAATTGGATGATCAGGCCATAATCGGTTTACAGGCAAGCGTACAGGCCAAGTTATGCGGTCATTACTCCACGAACGTATGCGGCCATACATCTTCAAGCGGAGGCGTTCTGAACGTGTCAGTCGAGCTCCGATCTCTGGAAGTAGAGCAATTAGATCCTGATAAAGATGAGAGCGAGTGATGTATGCCAAAGAATTCGGGCCAGCAGATAGAAACACATAATCATCGGCGTGGACATTCCAGTCGCCACCCCCTAAAGCCAGGCTAAGAGAAGTGGTCGTCGTTTTTCCAGCACCACCGTGTCCAGTAAAAATCAGGCTGGAGCCGAGATGCGCTACTGCGCCTGCGTGCAGCATTAGCACCCCTTTCTGACAAGCAAAGAAGCGTAAAGCTGGATGCAGGAGCATATGATGTACCATGGGAATCGCAAAGTAATTTCCATATGCATCAATATGGATCTGGTTATTTGAAAATTCTATGCGGTATACCCAATGCGCCAGAGCTTTGTGTGTTTGACGGATGTAGCCA
>JBFFIU010000104.1:0-11015 GCA_041556275.1 Anaerolineales bacterium
AGCTATGCCGGATGCCTTGGACTTATTGACTATTTGTGTTGAAGCTGGGTTAGGATTCGATGGTGCGATGTCGAAGGTATATGAGAAATGGGACAATGAAGTGGGGAGAGCTTTCGGAAGGGTGATCCGTGAGATACAATTGGGGAAATTGCGCAGAGATGCATTGAAGGACATGGCTGACCGTCTAGGTGTGGCTGAAATGACCAGTTTCATTGCCGCAGTTATCCAAAGCGAGCAGCTCGGTGTGAGTCTAGCCAAAGTGCTTCGCATCCAAGCTGATCAAATGCGGATAAAACGTCGTCAAATAGCTGAGGAGGCAGCTCACAAAGCTCCGATTAAAATGCTAATCCCGATGGCGATACTGATATTCCCTTCTATCTGTATCGTCTTGATGACCCCAGCCATCCTGATGTTAATGCAATCTGCATTGAGCGGAATCCTTGGATTCTAATTCCAATGGTGAGAACTCATGTCAAAGCCGGTTCGTCCGGTTTATCGTCTATACCGGTTGTTGTGGGGTAGCTTAGATCTTCTCTTTCCACCAATTTGTGGTGGGTGCGGTCAGCCTGGTGTACATTGGTGTGATAATTGTCTCAGACTGACAAAAAAGATAAAACCACCAATATGTGAAATATGTGGTCAGCCGATGGGGGTCAATATGAAATGCAATCGTTGTTCATCTACTGTCCCACAATTTACGCATTTGCGTTCTTGGGCTTTATATGAGGGTCCAGTAAGAGAAGCGATTAAACGACTGAAATATCGCCAAAACATGAGTCTTGGTGTGATATTGGCGGATCCATTAGTTGATTTGCTAGATGATCTGGGCTGGGAAGTTGATTTGGTGATTCCGGTACCATTGGGGGTTGCACGACTGAGAGAGCGTGGATATAATCAAGCTGTCTTGATTGCCCGACCATTAGCTTTGAGAACAGGTTTGAGATACAATTCTAAAGGATTGACCAGGATTCGAGAAACTCGATCCCAGGTTGGTCTTTCCTATGATCAAAGACGCGCAAATGTCCAAAATGCCTTTCATGGAAATAGAGATTTGATTGTTAATCGCAAAATCCTGGTTATAGATGATGTAGCCACCAGCAGTTCAACAATGGATGCTTGCGGTGCAGCTTTAAAGAAAGCGGGAGCAGAACAAGTATATGGATTAACACTTGCCAGGGCAATATGAAGTATTCGGGGATATTCGTAACCTTTACAATTCTTAAGGAGGATCATCAATGACTTTTCACATTGATATTACTGGTCGGAATATGGAAGTAACAGATCGATTGTCAGATTATGTGATCAAAAAAGTTTCTAAGCTTGACCGATACTTGAATGATATTGATGAAGCCCATGTGGATCTGGCTTATGCAAAATCTGCACGCAGTGCCTCAGATCGCCAGGTTGCACAGTTGACAATCCGTGGTAAAGGATTCATCTTACGTTCTGAGGAGCGAGCAGATGATATTTATGCAGCGTTAGATACCGCACTGGATAAAATGCAGCGCCGCATCGAACGATATAAGGGTAAGCGTAATCGTAGAAGAGGTGATGGCAGATCTGCTGCTGAGGTAGTTCCTCTTCCAGAAAGTTATGAAGAGGAGGAACCACCAATTATTGTTCGCAGAAAGCAATTTACAGTATCTCCGATGGATGAGTCGGAAGCTATTGAACAGATGAGTCTCTTGGGTCATGAAGATTTTTTCGTCTTCTTTAATGCAAGTACTGAATCTATTAATGTCCTCTACCGGCGTAGAGATGGGACATATGGTTTAATCGAACCAGAAATTGGTTAAATTAATTCAGGGGATATAAAAAAGGCGGAATGTACATATTCCGCCTTTTTGAATTATGATGTGAGTAGTTTTGATGAAACCCAGAATTATGTGACATTGGACTTGTGAAGGAAATAAAGTTACTCTAATCCCGAATAATTCTTAGGAGATTCCTGATGGATAAAGAGGATCAAAGTAAGCTGCTTCAAATTTCGAATCTATTCCTGGATACAGAAATTGATGAGGCGTCTATCGAAAAGGCTACCCAAACCTTATTACAGGCGATTGGTGAAGATATCTCACGCACAGGATTGGAACGAACTCCGATAAGAGTTGCTCAAATGTATGCGGAGCTCCTGGCAGGATATAGAACTGATCCAGTGACCTTAGTCAATGATGCATTATTTGAGGTTACTTATGATGAAATGGTTCTCGTCCGGGATATCGAATTCTACAGCTTGTGTGAACACCACTTGCTGCCGTTCATGGGAAAGGCACATGTCGCCTATTTCCCCAAGGGAAAAGTGATCGGTTTATCCAAAATACCCCGCATTGTTGATTTGTTTTCACGCCGATTGCAACTACAAGAGAGGATGACGCGCCAGATTGCTGATTTTATTGAAGAGCTGCTAGAGCCACATGGCGTGGCTGTTGTCGTAGAGGGGATCCATCTTTGTGCCATGATGAGAGGTGTGCAGAAACACGAGGCAAGAATGACAACTTCTGCGATGCTGGGTGCTTTTATGTCCAATATTGCAACTCGCCAGGAATTTCTAGATAATATCTCCCGTGGCGCTGGGCCGATGAAGTTCTAAATTGGATTTATTAATAAGCGGTGATTTAACCAATCTTTCGGAAAGTGAAACCAGCGATTCACCTGTTACGGGATTCGTATAATCAGGGATGAGTTCTGCCACGGGAACGCTCATGTGCGCATAGTCCCACAGATCAGGGTCTATTAATTCATCATCAAATATCAATACGTCTAAATCTATTGTGCGAGGCGCATTTGGATCTTTTGTGCGTATTCTACCCAATGAATTTTCAATCGGTCTAAGAATCTGAGTTCTTAATTGGGTGATGGACAATGGAGTTGTTGCAAGTACTGCTGCATTGAGAAAATCAGGACCTGGAGAACCCACAGCTTGAGTTCGCCAGGCACTTGATATTTGCACTATGGAAATAGATCTTTTTAGTATGCTGAGTGCCTTCGGCAGATTCTGCTCGGGTGAAATATTTGATCCGAGCCCAATTATGACTCGGTGTTCTTTATTCTGATTGGGTTCGCTCAACTTCGACCCCTACTGACCGAGCAAATCTTACTGCATTTGGTTTTTCGACGCGAACACTGGCTTTACTAACTCCTGGTTCCTCCAGACACAATTTGGCAATATCTTCTGCCAAGGCTTCAACAGTTAATCGTTCAGCGGTTTCTGCCCTGGCTTGGGCTTTTTTAGCGATTGTTCGATAATTGATGCTATAGGATATGTCATCAGTTTCGCCTGCTTTACGGAGATCGGCAAAGATGGTGATATTGATAAGAATGTCTTGAGGTTTCTCACGCTCCCAATCGTTAATGCCGATAATCCCACGTACAAGTAAATCCTTGATTATGACTCGGTCCATTAGCAACTCCTCATAAGAATTGATTATATTAGATGACGACCCCCATCAAGATGAATTATTTCACCAGTGATATATGCGGGACCTTTGAGTAAGAAGAGTAATGCTTGTTCTACTTCTTCTATATCTGCCCAACGCTTTGCTGGTACATTCTCTAAGATTTTGTCTGTTGAAGCTCCATCGCTGGGAGACAATATTGCTCCAAAGGCAAGACCATTCACAACGATAATTGGAGCTATTGATACAGCCAAAGATTGAGTCAATGCAGCCAGGCCGGCTTTGCTGATCGTATACGGAAAATGATCACTTCCAAGTCTAAGCGCGCGCCAATCCAGGATATTGATTATCCGGCCAGGTTCAATCGCCATTATTAATTGCAGTAAAAGACTTGCTAAGTAAGAAAGGAGCGGTGAGATTGACCTTAATATGAAGATCCCATGCCTCTGGTGAAGTCGAATGAAGCTCCAAAGATTCAAACATTGAAGCGCTATCAACCAATGCATAAAGGGGAGAAATAGTAAATGCCTCTGTAATTAATTGCTGTGCACTTTCTGAATCCCCTAGATCGGACTGCAAGAGGTGAGCTGAACCCCCTAATGATTCGATCTCAGCCTGAGTCTCTTCTGCGGGTTTGCGTGAGCGATTATAGTGGAGAATGATATTTCCACCATCCCTTGCAATAGCTATTGCCATCGCCCGACCAAGGCGCACACCTGCTCCGGTGATGAGAATCGTTTTTCCCTCTAACGTCATACAGCAACCAGGGATTCAGCAACCCTTTCGAGTCGTTCGCGAGCTTCACGAGCCACATCCAACAATTCTGAATTCTCACTTAGTGATCCAACTGTGAGTATTACTTCTGGATTAGCGATACGCACTATCGAGGAGATCTCATCCTTTGCCTCAACGGTCACATTGCAAGGTAAGAGCAAGCCAGTGACTGCGTCTTGACCAAGCGCTCGGTGGGCAAGTGCGGGATTACATGCACCTAAAATTGTATAAGGTCGAAAATCAATATCAAGTTTTTCTTTTAATGTATTTTGAACATTGATGGAGGTTAATACTCCGAATCCTTCTTCTTTAAGCGCCGCCGTGGTTCTTTCTAAGACATCTTCATAAGGGTAATTGACCTGAATTTCAAATCCGATTTCTCCCGACATGGTACCTCCTTTTTGATTGAGTTTCTGTTTACACATTATATAGCAAATATATCATTCGTATGGATGTGAATAGATCAGCTAGTATTGTTTTCAATTTGTATGGATTGAATCCGCCTACTTATTAATATCAAGCAGCAAGCTAGTATGATCCAAGAAACGATTTGGGCAATCCGCAATCCATTACCAATCAGCATGCTGTCTCCCCTAAATGCTTCGATGAAAAGTCGGGAGGCTGCAGATGAGGTGAGAAAAACCAGGAATAAAAACCCTGGTATCCTCCCCCACTTAGTTGTATCTATGTACATTACCACGATTAATATCAATGCAGCCAATATGATTTCGTACACCTGGGTTGGGTGACGGAAGGAACCCCATAATTGGATGCCCCACGGAACCGCAGTTGGTGAACCAAACGAACTCCCTGAGGCAAGGTGTGAAATTCCTTGGGCAACTGCTAGGACAGCCAATAATGGTGTCAATGCATCAAGTGTATTCCATAGGGAAAGCCGCTTACGAACCCCGTAAATTAACATCGCTCCTACTGCGATCACCGCGCCAGCAAATGGATCGAATAGACCGAGATTGATCGATATAAGACTAGATGGGTTTGCTGCAAAGGCATCCGGGTAGTTGAGAGCATAAGCTAAACGAGCTCCGATTACCCCTGAAATGATCCCGACGAAGACTAAATTGTAGAGTACACTCGGATTACTTTCACGTTTTTTCGCCCGACGTTCAGCAAGACTCAATCCTAACCAGAGTCCGGCAAGAATGATCAAACCTGGAACCTGGATCGCCAAAGGACCAATTTGGAGAATGGGGAACATCAAGGAATTCCTTCGACAAGCTGCTCTGATCGGATCCGCAATAGAGTTTCCGACATCGGTCCTCCAACTACAACCTCCTGAATGATCCCATCTGCATCGATGAAATAGGTGGAAGGTAGGGCGCGAACTTCGTAGAGATTCGCTGCATCCCCAGCCTGGTCCAATAAGATCGGAAAAGTTAATTTTCGAATCTGAGCGAATGTGGTCGCATCGCCCAGATTGTCTTGATAGGTTGTATTAACTGCCAAAACTACAAAACCCTGGTCTTTGAATTCATTGTAAACATTTTGGATCGCCGGCATTTCTGTCCGACAGGGTGGGCACCAACTGGCCCAAAAATTGATTAATACCGGTTTACCACGCAGTTGAGAAAGAGTAATGGGATCTCCGCCTAGCGTGGATAAACTCAAATCAGGTGCTAGAAATCCCTGTCTCGGGGCTGGAATATGCCCTTGGGTTGTGGAACCTGATTCCACTGCGCTTAGCCATATCCAAAACGCTCCAGCGGTTAAGATGATTATGGAGACCCCGATCCAGATTTTTGTGAATTTATGCATTGCCAGTTGCGAACTTTTAATATTCTCCTAAGAGAAATAGGTATGTAAGTGTAATCAAGGTTGAACAAGAGTGTCAAGTGATTGATTGGTTCTCTAAAAATTATTTATTCAAATCAATCAGGATTGGGATTCTGGCTTAATCAATATTTAATAGTTTGGCTATCTTAATTGAGATATGATGGGAAGCATTCTACTCAAAAGGAGTCATAAATAATGGGCAATTTTGCATCAGGCTTATCGTTGAAGTTGCTATACGGATTCGTTGGAGTATTTCTCATTTCTGCGTGCAGTGGGAGTCAGATTCCTGAAACGCCTCAAGCACAGGCAGAATCTCCCACACAAGTACTCCAAATCACGCCCACATTGGCATTGCCTCCGGAGGCGGATCTTGCCACACTAACTGCGAGCGAAGCAGGGGATATGATCTCCCAGTCGCAGGATGGTTATCCTTATCCGGCCCCAGAGGAAGGTTATCCATCATCAGAAGATCAAAGTCTAGAAACGCTTCCACTGACCGAAGGATATCCAAGCCCAGATGATAGCTTTGTTGCGACTGTGCCTGTGCTCAAAACAGAACTTGAAGCCACCGATCCATCAACGGTCAATCTCGCCTCTGGAGAAATTCAGCTCATTGAATTCTTTGCCTTCTGGTGAGGACGGTGCCAGGCTTTTGCACCCATCGTGCATGGGTTAGAGTTTGAATATTACAACCGCATCAATTTTGTATACCTGGATATCGATGATCCAGCGAATGATAGCTATGAGGAAGTTTTAGGTTTCCGCTACCAGCCGCAAGTGTTTATTCTCGGTGGAGAAGGACAGGTTCTGTACGAATGGATTGGCGCTCCATCCAGGGATGAATTGGTAGCTGCTTTTAGGGACGTGCTTTCCCAGTAAGATTTTCCAGAGATAGAATCGCATAGGCTCAGGATGAGTAATGATTGATTCCCTTTACTTTCCGAGATTTTTTGATTTATGTTTGTGTCACCTGAGAGATCGCTGCACGCATAATGAAAATTCACTTTAAACCTCAGTTGAATTCACTTCTTCTTAGATCAGTTGTTTGTACATCACGAAAGCGTCTATAAAACCAAGTTGTTCATGTCGAAATGCCTTTGGCAGCGTACCTGCGATCACGAATCCAAGTTTTTTCCACAGGTGGACCGCATCCTCGTTCGTGGAGACAACCAGGTTATACTGCATCGCCCGATAACCCCGCTTAACCGCCTCTCGCTGCGAGTGTTCACACATAGCTGATGCTATTCCCTGTCCGCGAGCTGTTTCGGTGACGATGTAACCGCAGTTGCAGACATGGGCACCCAGAGTGGGTTGGTTCGGTTTGAGGTAGTAAGTGCCTACGATAACATCGTCTTCTCTTACTGCCACAAATGTGATCTCGGGTATCTCAATCCAGACATGGCGTGCTTCTTGTTCGGTTATGTTGGGAGAAAAAGCGTAGGTTTCCCCTGCACGGAATACCGGTTCAATAATCGCCCAAACTTGAATCCAATCTTGATCTACATAATGTCTGATGATCATCTCGAATGTCCCTGCAAGAAGGAATAAATTTGGTATATGTGATGAATTCTAACACCTGCAGTCGTTCAGAAGTAATGAGAATTATCAAGGGGCACGCGATATTTAGCAATGTATCAGCCCATTTGCGCTTGACAAATATGAGGAATTACTTTATTATTCTAATATCCCACCCCCCTGGGGGGGATAGGAGTCGAAGATGAAAGATAACGATAATACTCTACACCGATTGAAGATAATTGAAGGACATGTGCGCGGCATCGAGCGGATGGTTGAAGATGACGCTTATTGTATCGATGTCATTCGCCAGATCCAGGCGGTACAGGCTGCTTTGAATAAAGTCAGCTCAATGATCCTGGAAAATCATCTCAATTCATGTCTGATTAGTGCTGTGCGAGGTGATGATCCCGATGCTCGAGAGCGAGTTCTGCATGAGATCAGTGAGGTGTTTGAAGCTTCGACAAAGAATTAAATTCAAGAATAATTTATTATTTAATTGGAGGCAAAAAATGACAACTACAGTCACCTATAGTATTCCGAACATTTCTTGCAATCACTGTGTCCATACTGTTACTATGGAGGTAAGCGATCTTGAAGGTGTTAAGAGCGTGGTAGCAGATCTGGATATGAAACAGGCTACGATCACTTTCGATCCGCCTGCCACTGAGACGGGTATCAAGGAACTACTTACTGAAATCGATTATCCGGTGGCGGAATAGCTTGCGCTATATATCATCCGAATAGATTTAAGTGGAATTCATTATTCCAGAACATTCGGTGTCAATTCAAGAAATTTTGGATTGATTGGCATACGATGATCGAAAATTGAGTCTTAAGTTATTTTCAGAGGGATAACTGATGTCAGCAGAAATGCAGATAACCCTACCAATAACAGGTATGACTTGCGCCAACTGTGTGGCGACTGTTGAGCGAAACCTCAAGAAGGTTGATGGGGTAAACCAGGCAACCGTCAATCTTTCATCTGAGAGAGCGACGGTGGAATTCGATCCCAACCTGGCGACCTTAGATGATGTGATAAGTCGGGTTCGCCGCGCTGGCTATGACATTGCCATTGGGGACGCGGATTTTATTATTCAACGCATGAGCGACGATAATGATGCGCGCAGATTGGAAAGCGATCTTTCTCAACTAGATGGAGTACTCTCTACGCAGGTGAGTTATGGCGCTGAGAAGGCTCATGTGGAGTATATTCCGACAATGATCAGCCAGCTGGACTTGCGGAAGGCAATCAGCCAGGCAGGTTTCCACGCTGTTGAAACAGGCGGCGAGTTTGAAGATGCGGAAAGGAAAGCCCGGCAGGCTGAGATCGCCAAACAACGCCGTTTATTAACTATTGGTTTGGTCTTTACTATTCCTCTTTTCATGCTGTCGATGGCGCGTGATTTCGGCTTACTTCCACCACAAATTGCTGATTCTGTCTGGTTAAATTGGGTGTTCTTTACACTTGCCACTCCAGTGCAGTTTTACGTTGGTTGGGACTACTATGTTGGAGCTTATAAAGCCCTGCGCAATGGCTCTGCCAACATGGATGTCTTGATCGCAATGGGTTCATCAGCAGCTTATTTTTATTCCATACCGGTGATACTGGGTTTGATACCAGGTCATACTTATTTTGAGACCTCAGCCGTGATCATCACTTTAATAAAGTTGGGAAAGTATCTAGAAGCGCGTGCAAAAGGACACACCAGCGAAGCGATTAAAAAGCTGATGGGTTTGCGTGCTAAAACTGCCCATGTGGTGAGAGATGGGGATGAAATCGATATCCCGATAGATGAGGTCCTCGTTGGGGATGTAATAAGTGTTCGTCCCGGGGAGAAGATCCCAGTTGATGGTGTAGTTATCGAAGGTCATTCATCAGTGGATGAATCGATGTTGACGGGCGAATCCCTGCCATTAGAGAAGAGACCAGGAGATGCGGTGATCGGTGCCACGCTAAATAAGCTGGGTTTGATCAAATTTGAAGCAACCAAGGTCGGTAAGGAGACTGCCCTGGCGCAGATCATTCGCTTGGTCGAGCAAGCGCAAGGCAGCAAAGCCCCCATCCAGCAGCTCGCCGACCAAGTGTCTGCAGTGTTTGTACCAGCTGTCATTGTGATCGCGTTAGTCACATTCCTGGTGTGGTATTTCATCATCCCTATGCCTTCGAACTCGGAGTTAACACTCTTCACCCGAGCCTTAATTAACATGGTAGCGGTGCTGGTTATTGCCTGTCCATGTGCAATGGGCTTGGCGACGCCTACTGCTGTGATGGTAGGCACGGGTAAAGGTGCTGAGATGGGAATATTGTTCAAGTCTGGTGAAGCGCTTGAGCGCGCTGGACGTACATCGAAAGTTGTATTAGATAAGACCGGTACGATAACGCGCGGCCAACCAGCAGTTACCGACTTTATTGTCTTGGAGCAGTTACAAGCTGAATTGATTCAAGGAGCAGGTACAGCAGTTGCGGATGCACCGGGTATCAATCAAGATAATGAGATATTGAGATTGGCGGCCTCCCTCGAAAAGGGGAGCGAACATCCCTTGGGTGAAGCGATTGTTGCTGAAGCTGGTGATCGGGGACTGATATTGAGTGAACCGGAAAGTTTTAAGGCCGAAGTCGGACACGGTGTAGAGGGTTATGTTGATGGTCACTATGTGCTGGTTGGAAATCAGCGCTTAATGGAGAATAATAACCTTAACTTAGAAGGTTCCAATACGATTATTGAGCAGCTGCAAAGCGATGCAAAGACAGCCATGCTGGTAGCAGTCGATGATATCCTGGTCAGTGTGATCGGTGTTGCCGACACCGTAAAAGAAGGCTCCGTAGAAGCGATCCAGGACATAAACGAGATGGGCTTGGGTGTGGCGATGATAACAGGCGACAACCGGGGTACAGCTGAGGCTATTGGGGAACAAGTTGGCATAGGACAGGTGCTCGCAGAAGTATTGCCTGGAGATAAAGCAGATCAAGTAAAACAACTACAGGATAAAGAAGAGATCGTAGCAATGGTTGGCGATGGGATTAATGATGCTCCAGCATTGGCCCAAGCAGATGTCGGTATTGCCATCGGGAGTGGCACGGATGTAGCAATTGCTGCTGCTCCTGTCGTTTTGATCAGCGATGACTTACGCGCAGTACCACGAGCAATTTCGCTCTCGAGGAGAACCTTACGTACGATCAAGCAGAATCTATTTTGGGCGTTTTTCTATAATGTGATTTTGATCCCTGCTGCTGCATTGGGATTCCTAAATCCTATGTTTGCGGCAGCCGCGATGGCCTTCAGCAGTGTATTTGTTGTCACCAACAGTTTGAGATTGAGGAATTTCAAGCCTAATTAACCTGAATTCGGGATAAGCATGGAATATACAAAGATGCTTGTCATTTCGAGGAGCCCTTCAGTTCTTCAGGATAAACTTCGCGACGAGAAATCCCTATAAAAATCCTTTGCAATGCATCTCGATAGGGATTCCTCACCCCCGTTGGGGGTTCGGAATGACACGTTTATGCACCGGACTCTAAACCCGAACTGACGTTAA
>JBFFIU010000105.1:0-10859 GCA_041556275.1 Anaerolineales bacterium
ACATCGAAGCGCAGCCAGGAAGCCTTGTACTTGGGCAGCCACTCAACGATGGGGAAGAAGGACTTGAGTGTGCGCTTTTCCTTTGTTGGAGTGATAGTTGTTGTAGTCATACTCACCTCCTCATTAAAGGCGATAATTCATGGTTATTATTTCGTATCCTGGCACAGCGCCAGTGGACGTCAGAGAGTTAATGGGAAATGTCTTTCCCATTACTCTCTAACTTTTGTATGCTAATTACCGATTGGGGTAACTGCACTCGTCGATTTCAAGCTGGTAAACCCGATCATCGAGAACCCATCGCGAAATTGGAGTGTGTGCGATTACCCGGTCGGTTTTTGTGTTGGTTCAGCCTCCCCGTTCCAGGTCCTCGGCAGTAAGACCGGTACGGGCCATGAAATCCTTCACCCAGCGTGCATTAGCCGCATCTACATCGAGGGCTCCGTCGAGGATGAACTTGGTGTACTCCGAGGCACGACTCGGGTCCGGCGCTAATTCTTCGGAAGGTCCTTCCACATCCCACGAATTATCGGTCGAAACCGCCATGCGCTCTGTGACACCATCTCGGGTGATGTTCCACACCATCATGTCCGTAGCCATGGAAAGCGGGCCAGCATAGTTTTCACGTACGGCTTCATAGATGCCGTACCGTGTGTCATCATCATTGAAAAAGTGATAGGCCACGGCGTGACGCGGTTGGGCCATGCTCATGATCTGGCCGAAGGACTGCGCCGAGGTGTGAAATTTCAGATTGATACGCAGGGCAAGCTGTGCCGGCTGGTTGTATTTGTACATCATCTGATCAGCGGTCATCCAGCACTCATGGATAGCCAGATCGGCACCCTTGGCGTATTCCGGGAACCATATGTTGGGGGCGGTGTCCCCGCCAAAGACCACCTTGTAGCCGTTCCACTCCAGGGCGAAGCTGACCGGTCCGTCGCCAGTATGAATGCAAGGCCAGGACCGGAATGTGACGCCATTCTCCTCATAAATCACCTCGTTGAGGCCAAGATAGTCGAACTCATGGACCTTGATCTCGCCTGGAGTTGGATTGATTGTGACGGCGCGCGTCATGTAGTCCCAGTTGTAGGCCTTGAGCATGTGTTCTACGGCATACTTGGTTCCCATGTCTTCGCGAGCACCGCTAGGACCCCAAACCTCAAGCGGAACCGATCGTCCGGCGGTCCAGCCACCCGCCCAGATTGACGTTAAATCTGCCCAGTGGTCGGTGTGCAAGTGCGTCAGAAAAATCTTGGTCAAGAAGTTTGCCGGGATCATCAACGACTGGATGTTGGCCATCGAGCCGCTGCCAATATCGATGATAAATTTGTCACCGTTACCCAGCTCCGCAACCCAGGATGCGGCTGCCTGGGACCGGCGCGCGGTTGGCATGCCTGTCCCACAGGCGATAACTCGCATCTCGTCGGCACCCAATTCTTCCGTGCCTGGATAATATACGTATCGATCCGGCGCAGTGCCGGTCGGTGAGGTAACTTTTCCACCTGCCATTTCAATTCTCCTTGTAAGTTAGATTTCAGAATAATCTTATTTGACATCCACATCAAAAAGGCTCATATTGATGCTATTAAAAATCTTCCACATCCGGATACTCGTCAATACCCGGGAATTTCACTTCCGATTCACTCAGCCAATCTGACATTGGATAGAGTTGTCCACGGGTGCCGGGATTGCCGGATGAATGCGGTAGCGGCCAGGTGTCCTCAGTATTTACAAGATGACGAACCGTGATGTCATCCTTGGTGATGTTGTAAACGTAGTTATCCTTGGTCAAATGGATAGGTCCGTCATATACATCCAGGATCTCCTTGAAGACCAGTGGCGCCGTGCCTGGATCGTTATAGAAGTGGTAGGCGATCGCCATGCGCGGTTTCACTTCCTTCATCACCGAAGCCCAGGCCGCTGGCGAGGTATGACCACGAGTGCCTACGTTTACTGCCAGATCGTACGGGAAGCCGAACTTTTCCATCAGCAGATCGACTGTGATGAAGCATTCGTGAATGGCTACATCTGCATCCTTGGCATATTCCATGTAGTATTTGTTGGGTGCACAGTCACCGCCATAGACGAATTTCAGCCCGTTCCACTCCAGGCTGTAGCTCACCGGTCCGTCGATCATGTGCTTGGCCGGCCAGCTGCGCACCACTACACCGTTCTGGTCGTAGACCACTTCGTTCATACCCTTGTAATCGAACTCGTGGACTTTATAAGCGCGCCCTTCTTCTGGCAGGCGTCCCACTCTACTGCGAATGTCCCATTTACAGGCTTCCACGAGAGTGTCGATGAAGTACTGGGTACCCATATCTGGTTCAGGTCCCGAAGGTCCCCAGATCTCAACGCCACCATCAGCCTGGCGTTCAATCCAGCCGCCAACATACCAGGCCATGAAGTCGCCCATATGGTCAGTATGCAGGTGGGAGAGGAAGGCTTTGTTGGCTTCAACATAGGACACACCCAAACCGCAGAAATTCATGATGCAGCCAGTCCCCATGTCAAAGAAAAACTTGTCGCCGTTGCCCAGCTCCAAGAAGAAGCTGGCAGAGGCTTGCGAAGGTCGCAGGTTGGGCATACCCGTACCAAGTGCGGTCAGGCGCATCTCGTCTGGACCAAGTTCTTCCGTCCCCGGGAAATATGCATCACGTATATGCTCAATCATTTCAGTCTCCTTTTGTTCTTTTTTCGTATTTTCTTTTATTGATTTTTCAGGCGCACAGAGATTCGGAACACCAAATCTCTGTGCGTTCACGAAAATTAGATAAGCATCCCTTATTTCAGTTCTTCAGCCAGGGATTCCTGCGCCGCGGCACTGACATCTTCATGCTCCAAGGCTTTCTTGAGCATTTCTTCGTCCTCGTTGGAGAGCGAGGTCTGGAAGACTGTGCCGCCGAACTCGGCCATCTCGGGCAGCACTTTGTCTTGCGTGGCTTCCACCACCAAGATGAAGAGCGCCGACTGTCCCGGGTCAAGGGAATCACCCACATCCTTGATGAACTTGTTGTCGATACCCAGGTCAGTGCCCTTGCTGAAAAGATAACCCATCAAAGCACCGAACAAACCCCAGAAGATAGGCGCCAAGAAGAGCAATCCGATCAACAAGCCCCAGAATCCACTCCACAGGGCTGCACTGCCGGTGTGCATTTTCTCGAGGGTTTGGGTGACCTTGACCTTTCCTTTCTGGTCCTTGACCGCCACTGCGGCGTCTTCCAGGGAGACCAGCTGCATTTTCTGTAGCTCGCTCAATTTCTCCAGAGCCTGGTCCGCCTTGTCGGCGGTGTCGTACGTGATTGCGATTAATGTGCTCATTTTGTTTCTCCTTTATCATTGAAAATGGAATATTTTGGATTGTGTCATTGGTTTACTCTAGTGTTCTTTGCTAGGCGAACCCCGGTGCTTTTCCGGGGTGAAAGCCTGTCCTCGACCATAGGGAGGGGGCAATCCCCTCCCCATCAGGTGGGAGATTGCCGCACTCCCCCTTCGCAAGCTCAGGACAAAAGGCTACGCTCCGTTCGCAATGACATGACAATAGTACTTATATTTGGTCCTGGATTATTTGTCTTCAGAGTCCTCCTCTCCCTGCTCAGGCGTCAGCACCGCGGCTCCGGCCACTGCACCTTCATCTGTGGCGACGAAGCCCGCGACGACTGCACCTTCTTCGGTGACCACGGCTTCTTCACCAGCCACAGCATCATCGGTGGCGACCACCCTACGGGCTGCCACACCTTCTTCCGTGACGACAGCTTCTCCAGCTGCCCAACCTTCTTCTGTTGCGACTACGCCGATTACGTGGGCAGCATCTTCGTTAGCAACAACCTCCTTTACTGCAAGTCCTTCTTCCGTGATCAGCATGGCCATAGCGACATTGTTACCTTCCGCCAGCTGGTCGGCGATGCCGTACCCAAGGCTTGCTACGGAGGCGCGCCTTTCTGCTTCTTCGGTTTGTTCTTGAACCGCTCTTAAGAAAGCATCGCTGGTCACCAGCATGACAGCTGAGGTGCCTGGTCGCAAGGCCACACCCAGCTGCTCCATGCTCTTGTCATCGAACCCGGCATCACCTTTGGAGGCCAATCCACCGAGTAGCGCCCCTGCGCCCGCACCGAGGGCGATGCCAGCCGGGCCGCCTAAAATGCCGATCACGCCGCCGACGATGGCGCCCACCCCGACGCCTTTACCGGTGGTCACATCCCCGGTCTCGTGGTAGTGCACTTCGCCATCCGCGTCCTGGCGGATCACCGCCGCGTCTTCGAAATAGACCTGTCTTTGGGACCGGGCCTTTTTCAAGGCCTTCAAGGCTTCTTCACCCGCTTCTTCGTCGGTGAAAGCCGCCACCAGTATGCCGACACCGGCAACACCACGTTCATCTTTTTGTTCACTCATGATTGTTTCTCCTTTATATATTTTTTTGATAATGTTCTTCATCCTAATTTGTTCTAGGATTAATTCAGGATGATTGCCAACAAATTATTCCCAATTTGGGGGTAAGATTGTCGCTTCAACGGCACGCCATCTTGCCAGACTACAAGCTGGGTCTTTGTCAGTGCCTTCCCGCTTAGAGGAAACGGGTAGCCACCTGGGGTGGTCGTTTTATCCTCGAGCACTCTTTTTCCATGATCATAGTTTTGCTCTCCATTTAATCATTCAAGTTTTTATTACTCTTTTGCTTGCTTTTTTCCAAATCTGCCATACTCTCTTGAATACAATCCGAAATTGTCTTGGTCAGCTGTTGAACCGAAGATCCCTTAATGACGACTTTATTGAAGCCGTGGGTTTCGGCCATTTCTTTCGCCTCAACTGTGTCGACAAGGACAATCGTTTTCATCTCGGGTAAAATTGATTTTAATTGATTGATCTTTTGCTCCTTATCATCCCCCTGATTGGAAAAATTCATGATACAAATCGTGGGCTGAAGCCTAGACACGAACTCATAGGCTGAATCGAGATCATTGGTGGCACTAACCACGTTGATCTCAGGCATGGTTGCGAGCAAAGCAGACAAACTCTCCCGCAGTACACCTGGACGGGCAATTATCAGCACATTGAACAATTTTGAATACCTTACAGCAGAATTATGGAACGTGGATAATTCTATTGTAGAGAATATTGGATCCAATAGCAATAAAAGAAATATTGATCGCGCATAAAAAAAAGACCATTTTCAATATGGTCTTTTTATATAGAACGTCCAACTCTGGTGGTCAAGTCACTCCGGTTCCAGGTCTACCATACCGCGCCGCAAGGCGTACAGCGCAGCCTGGGTGCGGTTGGCCAGGTGCAGCTTCTCGAGGATATTACTGATATGTGTGCCGACTGTTCCTTCACTGACAACCAGTCTCTCAGCGATATCTCTATTGGTATGTCCCTGGGCGACCAGCTTGAGCACTTGGACCTCGCGATCGGTAAGCGGATCTTCAGATAGGGGTAGCTCCGATTCTTTCTTGATCTCATCAATCAGCATGCGGGCGATCACGGGTGAAAGTGAGGTTTGTCCCTGATAGACGTCCCGGATAGCCTGGACGAGCTGTTCTGGGGTTGAATCCTTCAACAGATAGCCCATGGCGCCGGCTTTGATTGCCAGGTAAATTTGCTCATATTCGGCAAAGCTGGTCAGCACGATGACCTTTGCAGGACTACCTGCTTCTTTGAGCTGCTGAAGGGCTTCGATCCCAGTTTGCTGGGGCATGACAATATCCATCAAGATGATGTCTGGTTCCAGCAAAAGTGCTTTCTCAACGGCTTCGATGCCATCACTAGCCTCGGCAACTATTTCCATATCTAGCTCAAGTGAAATAAATGAGCTTAGACCTTCGCGCACAACAGCATGGTCGTCCGTTATCAATATGCGAATACGCTTCGCTTCCATCATCTCACTTTTTCCATCGGGATGCTTACTTCGATTTTTGTTCCTTCACCTGGTTTTGATTGAATCCTTAGTTCACCATCAATATTTTTTATTCTCTCATGCATGTTGACCAAGCCCATTCCCCCGCGATCATATGCATCCTCCAGATTAAATCCTTGTCCATCATCAATAATATCCATCATCAGATTTTTACCATTGACCTCAATATCCACCATCACTTTATCAGCGTTAGCATGCTTGAGAGAATTGTTTAAAGCTTCCTGGGTAACATAGTAAAGGTTCTCGCTTATCCGAGGTGGCAGAGACCGGATATCCTCGGCATGCAGTCGCGCTTCGATCCCTGAGCGGCTTTCAACTGCATCCAACCTCATCTGTAATGCACCAACCAAACCCTCTTGCTCCAGCTTCAATGGACGCAGTTCAAATACCAGCAAGCGCATTTCTTTGAGTGCTTCATGGACCACGTCGCTGACCCGGGATTGGTAATATGCGGCCTCCTCAAGATCGCCCCTTTCGGTCAGCTTCTTGCCGGTCTCGCTGAACAGTAATGCGCTGTACAATGATTGGGTAGTCGAGTCATGTAAATCGCGCGCCAGCCGGATTCTCTCCTCAAAAATGGCCTCGTTCCTTTCCTGTCGGTAAATATTGATACGCTCTGCAAGACCAGCAGACAGGACTAAGGCCAATACGATCAGTCCCATGCGCAATACGGCATTGGTCAAAATGTTCAGTGAAATCACGTCCACTAGTGTCAGGATAAATATGATGAATCCAACAAGCACTACCGACCAGCCGATGAGAAAAAAACGAGCTGGCTGGTAGCCTTTTTGCCAGACTACAATACCGGCAAGCAACATGCTTATGCCGCTGGCAATCATCAGGAAGACATGGATAATGGCTGTTTCCCTGAACCAGATGAATTGCAGACCGATGAAAACAAATACCAGTATTGCAAGACTTGTCATGATGATATTCAATCGAGGCACATATTCTTTTGTACGCAAAAAAGAAATTGCAAAAAGTAAACCGAAATTGAACGATAGGATCATAAACAATCGGGGAGCTATTGCAGCAAATTGCCCCTGGTTTGGCCATAGATATTGCCCTGCAAATCCATCTAAAGCCATTATCCCTAACAACATAGTGCTGAAGAAGAGCACGTAATAAAGATAGCTTCTGTCGCGCAGGTTGAAAAATAAAACCAGATTGTAGATTGTGATAATTAGGAGAATGCCATACAGAAGGCTGTTAACAGCCTGCTGCACCATGGCTTGTTGTAGAAAAGAGTCATCTGAAAGAAGCGTCAACACCAGGATTAGCGAGCCTTCTGAAGTGAAACGCATGTAGATGGTCGTAGCTTCTTGGGGTGCGACTGGCAGATGAAATACAAACCTCCCTACGGGTACATCGCGTGTGTCAAAAGGTAAGGCTGAACCGGTTTTAAAGACATCATATCCTTCACCACTGACTGAAGGTAAATAATAGTCGATAAAGAAAGCAGTGGGTTCGTATAACACTAACCATTCAATATCAGAACTTGCCTCGTTCCTTACCCGAAACCGAATCCAGTACGCTGAATCAGTAAAACCAAACCCCGGTGCTTCCTCTGAGCTTGGTAAGAATTGGGCTGCGATATGCGGTGTGGTGACATCTTCGATCGTCCATTGTTTTTCTTTGTCCTCCAGAATCTCCATGTGAAGCCCAATGGGGTATTCGGCTTGATCGTCTGTGAGGATCAGGATATCTGTTGGCGTGACATCTCCTTGAGCCTGAAGCGAATGTTCGGCGCGATTTGAGCGACTCAAGGATGTCAAATACTTGGCGGTTTTGTACTCAACTCGGTTATCCGGTTGAGGGGGTCGGATTGTAATATCTAGTGGAGAATCGCCTTGAGCATAGAAAGACGAAGCGGATAACACGAAGATGGTCAGGAGAAGAATAAATAATAAAGATTTCACAATTCCATTTACCATATTGTGACGAATTGAATGATGTGGAGGTCAAAGTCCCTGGCGAACGCAGACCAGGATCGCTTATTCTATAAAGCATATATTACATTAAAAAATAAAAACGCGCACGGTTGTCAAAACCTCTGCGCGATCGTACTTTGAAATAAACTTTCCTTTATTTCAGCTCCTCAGCCAACGATTTCTGCGCTGCGGCGCTGACATCTTCGTGCTCCAGCGCTTTCGTCAGCATTTCCTCATCCTCGTTGAAGAGGGAGGTCTGGAAGACCTTGCCGCCGAACTTAGCCATTTCGGGTAGTACCATGTCCTCGGTCGCATAAACCACCAAGATGAACAAGGCTGGCTGATTGGGATCTAAAGAATCGCCGACATCCTTGATGAACTTGTTGTCAATGCCCAGGTTGGCGCGCTTACTAAAAAGATAGCCCAGCAATGCGCCAAACAGACCCCAGAAGATGAGTGTTAGGAACAGTATGCCGATTTCCAGCCTATTCTAAACCAGAACCAGTGATACCATCATCGTCAGCCATCTCATTCTGATCGATCACTGATGTTCCATCGTCGTTGGCGTCGGATCACGTCAAAGAGCATCAGTAAAAGGATGACGCCGTTCAAGCCATAGAAAATTGTGATCAGTTTTGTCAATGGTGTGGTGGGAGCGAAATCGCCGTAGCCGATCGTGGTCAAGGTGATTACCACAAAATAGAACGAATCTAGCCAGCTCCAGCCCTCCAGCCAGTGATATATCATCGCTCCGAAGGTGATGATGATCGCTACGTAAATGATTACTGGCCGCGTTCTGCGGTCGAAGAGAATATCAAGGAAAAACATATCAAAAAAATACCTTCGTTTTCGGGATGGGGGTTTATTCATCATCATTCCTCTCTTAAAATGCTTACTTTTACAACCTTTTCATGTTATGAGCGTTCTCGGGATTTTTCTGATCTACGGTCTTCTACGATATATGCCACTTATTTATTGAAATTCGTCGAGGAGGTCCATAGACCATCAAAGATATCCAGGGTAGCGATAAAAAGAGTGATTCCTGCACCATACTCGAGAAAACCTCTTTGTTTCCGATAAACACAACGCTCATAAAGTTGATTGCCAAGACTACTATTAGCTTGCAATGGACCGCGGCATTATTTTTCCCTTTTCAATGCTGTTATTTGCCTGCTTGCTAACCAATAGCTGTAAGGATACAATCATCAGTTTCATTAATCCGAGTTCGCAAACCACCTATGTGCTTGATATTATTTCGCTGTGCTGTGGTTTCGATCCAGACACTCATGCTAATGTTGTGTCCGTTGTATCCAGTAAAAGATAATTGTGATATGTGAAGCTAGATATGAAATTAGAGAAGAGTTTCCGGGTCAGGCAAGACTATAAATATCAAAAGGATTTATGAATGGATAAGCTTTGAATTGTTCGCATGCTTGAATGAAATTAATTATAACAAAGGGGAATCTCGAATTGCTTTATATCCAATGAAGGTTTAATTTCAATCGAGGATTCTACTCCCTTCGAGCGTGCTCGAATTTGAAACAGATAATATCTTTGCACCCCACCCGTTGCGGGTGATTTCCGATCTTGTCTTCTGAAAATGATACAAAAAATGCGCAGAGCATGCTCTGCGCATTGCCAAGAACATTCGTGATGTGCGCTTATTTCAGATCCTCATGCAGGGATTCCTGCGCCGCGGCGCTGACATCTTCATGCTCCAGGGCTTTCTTGAGCTTTTCCTCGTCCTCGTTGGAGAGTGAGGTCTGGTAGACGGTGCCGCCGAATTTGGCCATCTCGGGCAGTACTTTGTCCTGGGTCGCTTCCACCACTAAGATGAACAAGGCTGACTGATTGGGATCTAAAGAATCGCCAACATCCTTGATGAACTTGTTGTCGACACCAAGGTCGGTGCCCTTGCTGAAAAGGTAACCCATTAAGGCGCCAAGGAGACCCCAGAAAATGGGTGCCAGGAACAGCAAACCGATCAAAAGACCCCAAAAGCCACCGAACATGGCTGCGCTGCCGGTGTTCAATTTTTCTAAGGTCTGGGTGACCTTGACCTTGCCTTTCTGGTCCTTGACTGCCACCGCCGCGTCTTCTAGCGTGACCAGCTTCATTTTTTGCAGCTCGGCTAACTTCTCTAAGGCCTGGCTGGCCTTGTCAGCGGTGTCGTAAGTGATCGCGATTAATGTGCTCATATATCTTGCTCCTGTAATTAGATTTTCCGTACCTGGATCACCCCTGCTTCAAGAAGGGGATTGGATCCAGGTTACGGATAGATTAGTGAATTATATCTTTTCTTGATAATGCGAATGTAAGAGGAATGTTAAATTTCGTTGGGGAAAAATGTATTCATTACTCCGCTGAACCATAAACAGATGGTTAGGAGTCCGCCAGCGCCAAAATGGCGTGCAGCAGCACATTACCGCCGGCGATCAGGTCCTCCGGTTCGGCGTATTCGAGCTCATTGTGGCTCAACCCGTTTTCACAGGGTACAAAGATCATCCCCGTTGGCGCGATTTGAGCCAGGTTCATGGCGTCATGACCGGCTCCGCTGACCATTTCCATGGCGGGGTAACCCAGGTAGTCTGTGGCTGCTCTTACCGCCTCAATGCACTCCGCGGCAAAGGAGACCGGCGGCATGGACCATATCCCTTGGAGGTCTCCCACCAGACCAAAATTCTCACATTCATGTGTTAGCAATGATCTGATCTCCCGATCTAGATCATCTAGCACGTCAGCATCCGGGTGGCGGAAGTCCAGCGTCACCGCTAACCTTCCGGGCACGGTGTTGCGCGATCCGGGTTCTACATTTAAATCACCGAAGGTGGCGCGCGCTTCCGGGGATGCGCTTGCAGCCAAGGTGTAGATCCTTTGCATCACCTGGATAGCCCCCCTAACCGGATCCCGTCGGGTATCCATTGGTGTGGTCCCGGCGTGGGCTTCCTGTCCTGTGAAAATGATATCGTACCAGCGCATGCCCTGCACACCGGTCACGATACCAATAGTTTGCCCCT
>JBFFIU010000106.1:0-10832 GCA_041556275.1 Anaerolineales bacterium
AGGGTAGCGATGAACCCATTTTGTTGGTAGAAACCTTTGATCATCGGTTCGAAAATTGCGCGCATAATCACGGCCAGTTCCTCAGCGCCATGTTGTCCGTGATGGATCAGGGCTTCTGTCATGGCTGAAAACCCCGTGATATCTGCGAACAGCCCCACTGCAGGAAACTCTCCGGTGAGGTTTCCCGCTGAATATTGCTCCAGGATGAAATGGGGTACAAGGTTATGCATTTATCTTCTTCGTATCCTGTGTTTGAGAAATTGTCAGCAGTTCCGCGCCCATTGATTCTGATTGGAAAATCTAGTTGGAAGAGGCCAAAACTACCTGGTATTCCAGAACCGTAATCCTTGTATGGTACAATCAGGTAAATCGCTAAAGGGGGCAAAAAATACTTAAAATATTATAAACCACGCTCACGCAACGTGCAACAGACGCACGAACATCATCGCATTTTCAGTTTAGTGCCGCCAGACAGAGTTTGTTTGCGCGGCGAAGGGAGAAACATTTGGGCGGAACTGATGACAATGAGATGGTATTGATTCACAAGTTAGCGGTTCATTCTTGGAAGCTGTATATTGACTGCTTAAATTTCGACCGCCTCTGGAATGAGATCAATATGGCCTCGTTTTGGGGAACCTGATTATCGGCGAAACCCTACCCATCCAAACCAGCTATTAACTGAAATTTAGAGTTGATAGCATTAATACAAATGAATAGGGATTTAGTTTCGATTAAGGAGAAGGTGATATGAAAAAGAAAGTGTTTGTTTTGATGATTGTATTCGGTATGCTGGCCGCGCTCTCTGTTTCAGCGGTTTCGGCGAAATCCAATGGGGCGATTGAATGCGTCCTGGACATAACATGGGATGACCATGATGGAACTGGAAATCCTGAAAACAACTACTGGCTCGGGACGCTTGCTGATTGTGAGCTCGAGGGAGCGATCAAGTTTGTTGCAGTTCCTGAGGAGTATGCTGAATCAGGCAAAGCCTTACACTTCGTCGAAGAATTCACCATCTGGCCAGACAGCGGCGGTGAAATATACGGAAAAAACTGGGGTGTGTGGAACTTTTCCTCCTTCAAGTTCAGGGCCTACGGTTGGGTAAGGGATGCCTCGTCACAATGGGCACATTTGGTTGGGAATAAGTATCATGAAATTGGCACCACCTCCCCCTATTTCGGTGGACCGGGACCGATATTTGCCCCAGACGGGGCCATGAAATTAGTGCCCGCCAACCGGCAACCGCACGCATTGCCGTAACAGCTGCGCTAACTTGATGGATGGATTTAAGTGCCTATTGGCTAGATAATAACCACGATCTGGTTTGAAATTTTCCTACAAGCGCCTTTAAGCAGCAGGGGCTTTCCCGGTAAATGAAGCCCCTGCCAGGTGTTTGTGTATGCCAAAGGGCAGTCAGCCCACCAGGGTGGGCAAGGAATGTTATTGGGACCAGATACTAATGGTTTCTATATGGTATGTCTGGCTGAAGAGATCGAAGGGAATGAATTTAATTGGCTGGTATCCCCCTTGAATAAGAACCCGGCTATCGCGCGCCAATGTGGCTGGATCACAGGATACGTATATTAAGCGATCCGGCGACATAGATATGATTCGTGCGAGGGTCTTCTTGTCGATACCTGCTCTTGGTGGATCCACCAGGATAACATCCGGCTTCACGTCCAACAGCGGCACGACATGCTCAACCCTTCCTTGGTAAAGTTCCACATTGTCGAATTCATCCAGGTTATGTGCAAAATCATCACACGCGCTCTGGGAAGCCTCGACCGCTAGTAACCTTTCAACCCGCCCAGCCAGAAATGCACTGAACATGCCGACGCCTGCATACAGCTCCAGGAGGTTACTTGTACCCTCTGGAAACTGATCTTCAATTGTTGCAACCATTTTATCTGCCAGGGGGGTGTTGATCTGGAAGAAGGAATCCGCTGAGACGTGGAAATTTCTACCTCTCACCTGCATGACGAGATAATCTTGTCCTGCCAGCACCTGTTTCTGTAGCTGATTAATATGAACAACAGAAATCGGCAACGCCTCGAGGCTAAAATCTTGATCAAAAACTTGGGATGATTTAAGAGTCAATAAGATGTCATCGTGGACACCGAGCCGAAGACCAATACTCGAAATACCAGTATCAATTTCGATCTCCAACAGAGGCCAAATCTCATTGAGGGGATTTTGCGGTAGGTGGCATTCCTCGATTTCTAATACACTTTTTTTGTCAGATCGAATAAAGCCGGGTTTCAGCTGCTCACCGAGATGAAACTGGACATGGTTGCGGTAGTTATAGATGGAGGGCGATGGGTACATTTGATCGACTTTCGGATTCTTCAAGCGACCAATCCGCTCCAACTGGTCCCGGAGAATATCTCTTTTGATCGCCAGCTGCTGTTCGTAATCAACATGCTGGTAGTGGCAACCCCCACACACGCCAAAGTGCTGGCAGCGGGGTGATATCCGTTGAGACGCAGGATTTAAAACCTCTAATAGCTCCCCGCGCGCGAATTTCTTCTTGTCCTCACTAATTCTGATGCGCACAGTTTCACCTGGCAGGGCATAAGGTACAAAAACCGCTCTCCCGTCAGGTAAGCGCCCGATCGTATCTCCGCCATAAGCGGGATTATTAAGTGTGACTTCAAAGGTTTTCAACAAAGATGCATCCTTTTCTGGATTCATTGAAGGTTAATTCTGGGAAAGGAATTCCTCCAGGGCAATTAAGAGCTTGTCTATATCTTCTGGCTGTGTTTCACCCATATGGGCGATGCGAAAGGTCCTGTTTTTCAGTCGACCGTAACCGTTGGCGATGCGCATTTCCTTTTGCATGAGATACGAATTCATCTCATTAAAGTCAACACCTTTGGTGTTCATGACGGTGGTTACAGTTTGAGATCGATAACCTTCTGGAGCCAATATTTCGAAGCCATTTTTACTGATCCAGTCTTGCACTTGTTGAGCCATAGCGCTGTGGCGAGTGAAGCGCGCGGCTAAGCCCTCCTTGAATATGTGCTCCAGTTGGGCCTCCAGGGCGTAAATCAGAGACAGTGCTGGAGTAGCTGGAGTGGAGTCTTTGTTTAAGTGCTCCTCCATGCGAATGAGGTCAAAATACCATCCCCGGTCAGGTACTCCCCGGGCGTAGTCCATCGCCCGATCCGAGACAGCAGCCAGAGCTAATCCTGGTGGTAAGGCTAAGCATTTTTGGGAGGAGGTCAGCACCAGGTCTAATTCCCAGGTATCCATCTCGACCTTGACACCCCCTAAGGATGAGACTGCATCGATACAGATCAACGTGTCCGGGCTCAAGGTGCGAACCGTGGCCGCGATCTCACCGATCGGGTTTTGCACGCCAGTTGACGTTTCATTGTGGACGAGCGTGATTATTTCATAGTTCTTCTTTCCCAAAGCGTCAGCGACGCCATCTGGTGTGATGGGCAAGCCCCAATCAACTTCGAGCAGGTCCGGCCGCTTTCCGTTTGTCTGGGCAACTTCATACCATCTTTGACTGAAAGCGCCATTCACACAACTCAGAACATCTTGCTTCGCCAGATTCCTGACCGCAGCTTCTTGCAAACCAGTGCCAGAAGAGGTGACGATAAAGACTCTGGATTGGGTGGAGAACAGTGGTTGGGATTTCTGCCAGGCGCGGCGATAAATCGTCTCGAACGCCTCGCTGCGGTGGGGCAGCATGGGTTGGTTTTGAGATGCCAGGATTTCTGGTTGAACATCCACCGGACCGGGGACAAACATGTGTACCATATACACCTCCAGGGATCGCAGAGAAAGAACAATTAATAGATGCTGATAAATTTTACCAGCGATGTTTACATAGCCTTCGACTGCTATAATTACATTATGCGCCGCTTATTGGTGGTTGTATCTTTTTTTCTGATCGCCTGCCAGGCTGTTTCTTCGGCAGCGCCAACTTTGCTGGCGAACTCACCGGCGTCACCACCTGCTACCCCAACCATAACTGCGGAACCCACATTTACTTCGCAACCAACCGCTGTGCGGGCAGCCCCAGCGCCTGGAGAGTTTATCGTCCAGCTGCACCCAGATGGGCCCTTGTTTATTGGTGATCGAGTCAGCTTCGAAGTGATCTCAACTGAAGAAATTGAATTAGAGGAATCTAACGTTGCCATCCGGGTTGAAGGGCATGCATTGGATGAACTGAGCACGGCTGAGTTTGGTGGTTTTGGGATTGGTGGTCGCATGCAGGCCACTTTCAGTTGGGTATGGGATACTAGCGAGTTGCAGGCAGGGGAATATCAGGTAGAGTTTTCTGTCCAGCCAGATGATCTCACCTGGACAGAAACTGTGCACCTTCTCCCGGCTGAGCATGTCCCTGATCCTGAACCGCACGCACGCTGGTCGATGGCAAACATTGAGTGCTGTACGGTCAATTACATCACCGGTACCAGGGCTGCACGCGACTTGGAAGTCGTATTGGATCTTGCCGAGATGCAATCTGAGAATGCAATCCGCCGCATGGGCATAGACTTTGGTGAGCCAATTCCGATCACCATCGTGCCACGAGTTGTTGGTCATGGCGGTTTCGCCAGCAATGAAATCTATATCTCGTACCTGGATGAAAATTATGCTGGCAACGATTTGGCGCAGGTGCTGCATCATGAGATGATCCATATTCTCGATAGGCGGTTGGGCGGCGAACTGCGGCCTTCCTTGCTGGTCGAAGGGCTGGCCGTATACCTCTCGAATGGCCATTTCAAAAAGGAACCACTCTTGTCTCGGGCGGCCGTACTGCTTGATCTTGGCTGGTACCTGCCCCTAAACCAGCTGGCAGATGCCTTTTACACTTCTCAGCACGAGATCGGTTACCTCGAAGGCGCTGCTCTGGTTCAGTACATGGTGGAAAGATTTGGTTGGGAAGCGTTCAATGACTTTTACCGGGATATCCATCCCCATCCAAGCGAAAAACAATCAAGCGCCATCGATGTATCTTTGCGGGACCATTTTGGTCTCTCCCTGGAGCAGCTCGAGGTGGATTTCAAGGGCAGACTGCGCCGGCAGCACATCATTCCCGAAATGGTTGATGATGTGCGCTTGACGATTACCTATTACGATACAGTCAGGCGTTACCAGCAATTATTAGATCCTTCAGCTTTTTTCTTAACCGCCTGGCTGCCAGATGGTGAACAGATGCGCGAGCAGGAGATCGTGGCTGATTTCCTGCGGCGACCATCAACCGAAGACAATCTCGACATCGAAAATTTGCTGGTGAAAGTCGACCGGGACTTGCGGGCTGGTAACTACACTGAAGGGCAGAAAACCATCCATCAGATCAACCGCAAGTTAGACCTGCTCGAAGAGCAAATTGTGCTGAGAGCTGACTAGCATTCAGGATACTAAATCATCAAAGGGTGGACAGTGGGATCGTAATTTGAATTCTATATAGTCATAGCAAAGGATCCGCCGATAATCTTGCCATTTAGATTGCATTGGCTTTCATATTTTTGTCGCTCAAATAGGAGATTACTTGCTAGGCAGTTAACTCCCATGCAAGTTTGAAATTTAAATCTATCTGAGTCAGCGGATCGGATTCCTATGAATTAATTTGTTCGCGCTTGAAGATCCGGTTAATAATGCTATAATGGTTTTGAGCAAAAAATCGATAATGAGCAATTGCTCACCAGGATGGATGTAATGCTGTCTGCTGATCGTGAACGATTGTTAGTTAAGGTGTCTCGCTTTTACTATGAGCACGAACTTACCCAATCACAGATCAGCGAACGCCTCAGATTGTCTCGCCAAAAAGTGCAGAGATTGCTGAAAGAAGCACATCAAGCGGGGATTGTACAGATAACCATTCGTCCTGTGATCGGCGCATTTCCGGAGCTTGAAAGAAAACTTGAAGACCGCTTTGGTCTACAAGAGTCCGTGGTCATTGAGACCACGGATTTCTATGATCAGTTTGTAGTTGCAAGGGAGGTAGGTGTGGGGGCAGCAGATTACTTGAGGCGAGTAGTCCAGTCACAAGACTCGCTTGTGATCAGCTGGGGTGGGTCGCTATTAGGGTTGGTCAATGCTTTGTCTGGCGGCTCTCGACGGGCTGACCTTGACGGAATTAGAGTAATACAAGGATTGGGCGGTTTAGGAGATCCCAATAAGGAGGTGCATGCAGCCGATTTGACTCGTCGATTAGCCCAAGTGTTTGGGGGAGAAGCGGTCTTGCTACCGACTCCTGCTGTTGCTGGTACGCGTAAAGCACGAGACACATACATCGAGGATCCCTTCGTGAGCAACGTCTTAGAGCAGGCGAAATCCGCGAATCTGGCAGTCATGGGAATTGGTGCACCTAGACTGGATTCTATCCTGATGCGGGAGGGGAGAATCGTAACCGAACAGGATCTGGAAACCTTGAAAAATAATGGTGCGGTGGGAGATATTAACCTGCGTTTCTTCGATGAAAATGGAAAGTTAGTCCAGTCGAACTTCGATCGGCGAGTGATCGGCCTTACATTAGATGAAATCAAGAGAATCGAACGCGTGATAGGGGTAGCAGGCGGCGCAGCTAAGGTGTCTGCCATTCGTGGTGCACTAGCAGGAAGGCTGGTGGATGTTTTGGTCACCGACCAAATCACGGCCCAACAAGTTTTATAAACGGTTGATGTGTTTTAGAGACTGTTTATTTGAGATCTGCATTCCTGCTATGAGTATATCTTCATTTACTACCTTTATAAGGAGGCGACAATGATCAAAATCGGAATCAATACGGATAACTGGCGACATGCAGATAAACCGGTGGACTATTGCTTTGAAGTGATCGAGAAACTAGGCGTGGAATATTGTGAGCTGGAAGCTGTTGGGGGGACAGAATTCTTCACTGGCCTGGGATTTGCTCCTTTTATTCAATTGAACAGTGATCCCCTAGAGCTGAAGAGGAAGCTGGATAAGCATTCTTTGAAAGTTTCGCAACTGGATGTATCTTTCCCAATTAACCGTTGGGAGTGTATTGATTTCATTCAACAAGGGATTCTTTTTTCCAGCCATCTCGGTGTACCTTGTGTAGACACGACCGACGGGAAATACAAGATCGAAGGGATGTCTGATAAAGAGCAACTGGATTACATCAAATATCACATTCGTCAGTGCTTGCCGTATGCAGAAAACCACAAGGTGATTATCAACGTTGAACCACATGGACCATTCACTACCAAGCCGGAGACACTTTTGGAGATCGTGGAATACTTCGAGTCAGAATATGTCCAGATTAATTTCGATACTGGCAACACGTTCATCGCTGGACAAGACCCACTTGAGTTCCTTAAGGCGGTGCGCAAGTACGTGAATCATGTCCATGTCAAGGATGTCAGTAAAGAGTTGGCTGATGCCGCGCGAGGTAAGAGCACGGGTATCTCTGCTTCGGTCGTGCATATTGGTGAGGGTGTCAATGCTCCCAATATTTCAAATTGCATCAAATATCTAGCCGACACGGATTGGGACGGCGTTTTCTCTATCGAAAGTGATGGAGAAGAAAATGTGATCAAATCAGTTTCCTGGCTGAAAGAACAGATCGAAGCTGCTAGCTAGATTGGAACGTAGCCTTGAGCCAAGGATAAAAGAATTATGTCTAGGGGTAGAAGGGATCTCTGCCCCTAGGGTTGCGCGAAAGGAGGCTGAATCATGAGTGGAAAAAATATTGTTATCCTGGCCACGCTGGACACCAAAGGAATTGAAACCCAATATGTGCGTGAGCAGATCGAGGAATTAGGGGAAACAGCTCTTGTTGTGGATGTTGGTGTTGTGGGCGAACCAGCCACGACAGCGGATATCACCCGCCAGGAGGTTGCCGAAGCTGGCGGGACCTCACTTGCAAAGCTTCTTGAGGATCCTGATCGCGAAGTGGCGGCGCCAATCATGGCTGCTGGTGCGACCAAAATCGTATCGCAACTTGTGGAAGATGGAAAAGTTCACGGAATTGTTTCGATGGGCGGCACTCAAGGGACAACTCTGGCCACCGCTGTCATGCGGGCGCTTCCCTATGGTTTCCCCAAGGTGATGGTATCGACCATGGCCTCCAGCAATGTGGCGCCCTGGGTGGATATCAAAGATATCACCATGATGTATTCAGTGACGGATATCCTGGGTTTAAATCCGGTGATGCGCACAATTCTCTCCAATGCTGCTGGTGCAGTGGTTGGCATGGCACAGGCTTCTGTGCCGATGGAATCCACAGAAAAACCATTGGTTGGGGTGACGACAGTTGGCATCACAACCCAAGGCGCAATGAAGGCTATTGAGGTGTTAGAGGCGGCAGGGTACGAAACGATCGTCTTTCATGCCGTGGGCACTGGAGGTCGTGCCATGGAGCAGCTCATGGAAGAAGGGGTTATTGGCGCAGTTCTGGATTATTCCACCATAGAAGTTTCTAATGAAATGTTCAACGCCCTGCTTGCTGGCGGCGAAAAACGTCTAACTACGGCTGGCAGGCTTGGATTACCTCAAGTTCTTGCCCCAGGTGCAATTGAAGTGCTGGTCTTCAACGAACCGGAGACTGTCCCACCACCTTTCAACACCCGCACTTTAATCCGGCACAGCCCGCAGATCACCGATGTCCGTCTCAATGGAGAAGAGATGGCGCGGGTTGGTGAGGAGATCGCTAAGCGATTAAAGCACACCAAAGACGAGGCGGTATTCATTATCCCAGCCGCTGGATACGATAGCTATGCCGTGGAGGGAGAAGGCTTCTATGATCCTTCGGCTGATCAGGCTTTCGTCGATGCCCTAAAAGCAAATTTGCCAAGCAATATCAGAGTCATTGAACGGGATACGCATATTGAAGATCCTGCTTTTGCCATAGAAGCCGCGAATTTGCTCATCGAGCTGATTGAGAAACACGATCAAGATAAGTAATCTATGACACTAGGAGAATGACGATGGCTAAAAGATACACTCGCCAGGAATTTACCGACCGTCTGTGGAAAACAGTTAAGGCAGGTAGACCGCTTGTGATGACGGGGGCTGGAAACGGCATCGCGGCCAAGTTCATTGAGCGGGGGGGGATAGATATTCTCGGCGTATACAACACAGGGTATTTTAGAATGCAGGGTTATGGCTCGTTGGCAGGTATGCTTCCCATTATGGATAACAACGAGTTAATTTACGACATGGGCAAGCGTGAAGTGCTTCCACAGGTCAAGGAAGTGCCTGTGGTTGCAGGTGTGGCGGGAGTCGATCCCTTGCGTGATATGCATATTTTCCTGCAAGATCTCAACCACATCGGTTATTCTGGGGTGCACAATTTCCCTACTGTCGCCTGGTTCGATGGTGAGTTTCGCACAACGCTTGAAGCAACTGGGTTGGGTTACGAACACGAGCTAAGGATGATCAACACCGCTCGTGATTTAGACATGTTAACTATTGGTTACGCCTTCAATATGGAAGATGCCAAAAGATTGTTTGCCGAAGCACCACCCGATATTTACATATTCCACGCTGGCATCACCCGTGGCGGATCGACCGGTTACGATAAAGGGCGTGGTATCGAGGAGATGGCCGAGTTATCACAGGAGCACTATGATTTTGCCCGCAATCAGAAACCAGATGTGATCTTACTGGCTCATGGCGCTGCGCTGTCAGGGCCTGACACGGCCCAGTACATGGTAACTCACACGGATTGTCATGGAGTCCAACTTGGTTCTGCAATTGAGCGCATGGCCGTTGAGCGACCGTTAGAAGAGCGTGCTGCAGCATTTAAAGCGATCTCATTTCCGGAAGGCGCCCAGCGCTGGCAATAACCGATGGGAGTTCGAGTCGTATTCTTCGGGAACTCGCAGAGCACTTTTTCGGCTCGAAACTTCGTCGCGTTATTAGATGCGCCTTGCGAATTGGTTGGTGTGGTTGATGTGCCTGCCGCCAAGCGAATTACGACGAACCCCCTGACGGCGGGACTACTGAATTTTGTAGAAGAGGCGCGTAAACGGAGCCTCCCAACCTTCCAACCGTCCGATCCGAACAACCCAGAATTCGCGGCCAATCTGGCTAATCTTAACCCGGACCTGTTCCTGGCAGCTGGTTACCCAATCATCCTGAAAGAGAAAATCCTGGCATTACCTGATATATTTGCAGTGAATTTTCATGCTTCTCTTCTGCCTGATTATCGCGGGAAACATCCAGTATTTTGGGCACTGCGCAACGGCGAAAAATGGTCTGGGTTAACTGTCCATGTCATGGATTCAGGCATTGATACTGGGGACATCATCTACCAGGTGAAAACCCGGATCCGCCAGGATGATACCGTGGCGACCTTGTATCAGCGTATCTTGGACCAGAGCGTGGATTTGGCAGGGCAGTTGATCAACGACGCAGAACACAACAGCATCCCTCGCCAGCCCCAACCTAAAAATGCTGGTTCATATTTTTCGTCCACAACTGAAGAGGATTTTCAAATCGATTGGACATGGCCTGCTGGAAAAATCGAACGTTTTATCACGATAACCCCTGGGGAATGTTTTGCCAAGATTGCTGGGCAGAAAGTATATTTTTTTAATGCCCAAACAGAGGCAGGGGTGTCAACTTCTTCTCCAGGGACACTGCTGCATGTCAGAAAAAAACGCGCGGCTGTGGCGACTGGTTCAGGCATCTTGTCTAGCAGCTCAATAAAAGTTGAAAACGAAGGGACCGGATCTTTCGCTGGTTTTTGTCGCAGGCAAGGATTTCATCCTGGAGAAACATTAACCTGATGAGCTGAGATCGTTATGACAATCACCCACTTCAATGATCTCATGGCACATGCAGAAAGTGAAGGGTACGCTATTGGCTATTTTGAGGGCTGGAGTCTCGAATCTTTATTGGCAATAGCA
>JBFFIU010000107.1:0-10808 GCA_041556275.1 Anaerolineales bacterium
AATCCAGCGTAATCTAGATGAACCTGGGCCATAAACTCGGCTGCTACTTCCTGCGGGCTGCCCATCTGGTTCAGGATAGCTGGCAGATCTTCGCCAGCGACTTGAGCTTCTTCCAGGTGAGATCGTAAGTCAGTTTCGAAACGCTGCCGCTCTGCCAAAGGCACATGGATGTTTCCCATCACATCTTGAATATAGGTATTAACAGGATTCATCACGAAATCTCCATTTTTAGCAGGCGATTGACCGTACCAGCGAAGGCCTGCCATTCACCGGTCAGCCTTTCCAGTTCACGGGCGCCGGCTTTAGTCAGATGGTAGTATTTGCGTGGTACACCTCGTTCGAGAGTCTTCCATTGCGTTTCAACCAGACCAGCGTCTTCTAGCCGGTATAAAACAGGATACAAGGTGCCTTCTTTAAGTGAGAATGACTCACCACCCTGAATCTCTAAAGTGGTAATCAATTCATAACCATACATTGGTCGTGGAGAAAGAAATTTCAACAGGATCATCTCCAGCGTGCCACGTTTGAGCTCTCGGGCGAGGGATTTTTCAGGCATAGTTGATCACTTTGTTGTGTATAATACTTAGTATAACTAAATATATTGTATAGAAAAGATTATTTCCTGTCAAGTGTGAATTTTTACGTACATAAGGGAATATCAATGACTGGCACAGATCAATTCTTCAGGCTGGTGAATTCTTGATATGATGATTACGGAATTTCCTTGTGCTGATTCCATAAATAGTCAATAAAGAAGGAGATGGAGAAAATGACAATCTCGGGTTCAATACCACTGGAAGAGACACTCGATCCTGAAGATTGGGGTTCAATGAGAGCACTTGGCCATCGCATGGTGGATGACATGATGGATTATTTGGAAAACGTACGTCAGCGACCAGCTTGGCAACATGCCTCAGAGCAGGTAAAAGCTCATTTCAAGCAGCCTGTGCCGCTGGAACCTCAGGCGCCAGAGAAAATATATGAAGAATTCAGAGAATATGTGCTTCCTTACCCAATCGGAAACATCCATCCACGTTTCTGGGGTTGGGTTTTCGGTACAGGCACTCCTCTAGGCGCTTTGTCCGAGTTGTTAGCTGGATCGATGAACACGAACTCCGGTGATTTCGCCCACCATAGTGCCCTGCAAGTTGAGAAGCAGGTGATCGAGTGGTTAAAAGAGATGCTGGGCTACCCTATTTCAGCGAGCGGTACGCTGACCAGTGGTTGTTCAGATGCAAACTTGATCGGGTTGACGGTCGCCCGTCATGCCAAATGTGATTTTGATTTGCGAAGAGAAGGTATCCAGAGTTTTTCGCAGAAGATGGTGCTGTATGCTTCACAAGAAATTCACAGTTCAATTCAAATAGCCGTTGAATTATTGGGTCTTGGGAGTGAATCCCTGCGCAAAGTACCGGCAAATAAGAGTTTCCAAATTGACCTGGAAATCCTTGGAGCGATGATCGCTAAGGATCGTGATCAGGCTATGTTGCCGTTTTGTGTTATCGGCGCGGCGGGGACAGTCAACACGGGAGCGTTTGATGATCTTAATGCACT
Organism: Anaerolineales bacterium; assembly: GCA_041556275.1. GTDB lineage: Bacteria > Chloroflexota > Anaerolineae > Anaerolineales > UBA4823 > PFL25. The sequence continues at coordinate 1,555 of JBFFIU010000107.1, forward strand.
TGCCGATATCTGTGAGAGAGAAAACCTTTGGTTTCATGTTGATGGAGCCTTTGGGGCTTGGGCTTCCCTGGCCCCTGATGCTCGTAATCTGGTATCAGGGATAGAACGTGCTGATTCTCTCGCCTTCGATTTGCACAAGTGGATGTACATGCCCTATGAGATCGGGTGCATTCTGGTGAGCGATGCAGAAGAACATCGCAAGACGTTCATTTTGAGACCTGAATATCTGGCGCGAGAGGAAGAGGGGCGCGGCTTAACCGGAGGCGATCTACCCTGGCTTACCGATTACGACTTCCGACTCTCGCGCAGATTCCGTGCTCTCAAAGCCTGGATGTCGCTCAAGGAACACGGCAGTCTCAAATATGGGCGGATGATCCAACAGAACATCAACCAAGCCCAGTACTTGAAGGGGTTGATTGAAACAGCTCCACAATTAGAGCTGATGGCGCCAGTGCCATTAAATATTGTTTGCTTCCGGTACATAATACCGAATATGGATGGTGTTACCCTTGATGATCTCAACAAAGAGATCATTCTCGAGCTCCAGGAACAGGGCATAGCCGTGCTATCCGGAACAAGGATCGGCGGAAAATATGTCCTGAGGGTAGCACATACAAATCATCGTACCCGTAGGAAAGACTTTGAGATTCTTGTGCGGGAAGTGATTAGGATTGGGAGCCAGCTGGCAGAATCAAAAAGTTGATATCAAGAATAAAATCCTGTATAATGAATATCGAACTGATCTGATCAGGAGAGTAGGGTTTATTGGTGGTGGATACCCGAATTTGGGAGGGATGTTGTTTTCTCCTAAGATGTTGTGCCCGTTGGAGTCATTAAATCTGAAGTGAACGGCAGGGACATACCGAAGGCCATATCTGGATATTTCCTCTCAAATCAATATTGAAATACAACTTCGTGAGGATCTTTTGGATACCGTTATCAATGGGACAGATTAATTCCAATTCCTTTTGAATTATCTGAAGGGATCAGGAGGAGCAAGATGAAACCGATCAATAATGTCGCAACAATAATCAAAATATTTTTTGTCGTTCTGATGATGCTGCTTGTATTTAGCTCACCGGATGGGTTGACAGTAGCTGAAGGTGCAATACTTCAACAGACATGCAATGACAGCGATGGTGGCCTGAATTATGAGCAGGCTGGCGTTGTTGATGGTATTGGGCCAAATGGCTGGAATTATTCCAAGTCCGATGTCTGCGAGACAGGTGCATATGATGGCTACCTCAAGGAATTTTATTGCAACGGGACGATTGCCTGGCCCAAAAGGTACCAGTGTGCGAATGGTTGTTCGGATGGTGCATGCCTGACTGATCCTGGAACCTGCACGGATAGTGACGGTGATACATTTGCGGTGGAAGGGGGTGCTTGTGGGTTGGTAGATTGTGATGACACCGATCCGGCTGTAAATCCTGGAGCAGTTGAAGCATGCTCAAACGGGATCGATGACAATTGCGATGGCTTGATCGACTCGCAAGATCCAGCTTGTTTGATCTGCACCGATCTGGATGGCGATGGTTATTCGATTGACGGTGGCGCTTGTGGAGTGGCTGATTGCGATGATGCTGATCCGGCTGTCAATCCGGGTGCAGCTGAGGTGTGCGACAATGGAGTGGATGATGATTGCGATGGATTGATCGATGCGAATGACCCGTTCTGCAGCGCATCAAACCTGAACGTGATTATTATCGGCTGGGACGGCACTCAATGGGATCACCTGATGGAATGTTATAACAAAGTACTCCCCGAGTGTGCAGGCGGACTTCCCAATCTCGAAGCAATTTCTGGCGACAAGATTTATAACAGCATAACTACAAGCGGTGATAGCTCCACAAAACCCGGTTGGGCGCAGATAATTAGCGGATATAACGCAGAGGAGCTAGGAATTTACAGCAATGGCGCTTACCAACCGATTCCACAAGGTTATACCGTTTTTGAAAAAGTTGAAGATCATTTTGGGTCAAACAATGTAGTGACCATGTTCATCTCTGGGAAAGGCGTGAATACCGGTGGAGCCTGCATCGGTGATGCAACAACAAAAAATGGACAGCCGGTAACCGAAGATAAAGGTCAACCAATGTGCATCACCAAGGATTATCTCGATTATTATGAGAATGACCTGCGATTGAACTCGGTTGTTGGAAATCGGGCTTTGGAATTGCTGGATGCCCACCAAAACGACCAATTCTTAGCCCTTTTCCTATTCAGGGTTCCGGATGTTTATGGCCACGTGGCAGGGGAGAACTCGGTTGATTATTCTGAACAGATCATAGACAATGATAATTGGTTGGGAAATATTGTTGCAAAATTAAATCAACTGGGTATTTATGATAATACATTGATTTATGTAATTAGCGATCACGGCTTCGATGAAGATTCAAACAGGCATGGAAATGCGCCTTACGCATTCCTGGCGAGCAATGACCCGTTAATTATGCGCAGTGGTGATCGGAAAGACCTTGCTCCAACCATATTGGAGAGGTACGGAATTAGTATGGATGCAAGTGGAAACATCCCGGCAGTAGATGGATATTCACTCTATTCATTGCCGCCACTTGCTTGTATCCCCGAAGGTGCAGCCTATATCGATTACCAAAACGCCCCATTTTGTTGTGCTGGGTTAAGTTTAATCGGTCTCGATAAACGGACTGGACCTAATTGCATTGCCCCTACTGGTGGGACGGGTAACAATTCAGGTTATTGTACGAACTGTGGCAACGGAGTCTGCGATTTTAACGAGAGTCGTTGCAATTGCCCAGGTGATTGCCCTTGAGGAGGGTGATTATCTCATCCGAGGCTGAAGGATTGATTTGTTTGTATCCCAGCCTGGCATATGAGTTCGTTTGTAATATTTTCTGATTAGTATCGTTTATATAATTACAAGGGGATACTTTTTATTGGGAGATAATTAATGACTCTCGGTAACCACCGAGTTCAACTATAGGTGTGGGTAAATTATTCATGATAAACAACTTCATTCGGTTTCGCTTTTGGTTAAATCAATTATTCTTTAGAACCATCCCGCTCGTTCTCACTTCGGTTTTTCTAATTGTATTGTCGTTGGGGTGCAATCCTGTTTATCCGGATTTCTTGAATCCTCCTCAGATAACTGAGACAGAAAAGAAAATACAACCTACTTCGACAGGTGTCAAAACAACATCTTCTCCATTACCTATACAAGTAGAGCAGGTTGTCACACCAACCCCTACACAGAAACCTGAGACCAGACTTTATCAGCATCCCGACTATATTTTCGAATTATCATTTCCTGAGTCATGGTCGGTTCTCTTAGAACCTAATGAGACTAGAGTTAGCGATCCTGCCAGTGGGGTTTCAATCGTTATTCAGTATATAGATACAATAGATGAATTAGATCAGGAATCTTTGACAAGGCTGGTGGATGCTCGCGAGACTAATGTTTTTGGTGAATTCGATGGTTACCTTGAAGTTGATCGCCAAGTGAGCGAGAGTGATCCTTCCTATATTGTAAAAAAACGTTTAGTTGAAGAAGAAGATTCGAAAATAGTAGTCTCTCAATATCGCCAAATTGGTCAATTTGTATTGGTTCTTGATTTGTGGTCTGACCAAGAATACTACGAAGGTAATGAAGCGGAACTATCCAGTATAGTTGCGAGTCTTTCAACGGGCGAGGGTATGGAGGAATCCATTGAATCTCAAGGTGAACTGCTCACAACTTTCAATAATGGCTCCTTCTCGTTGGATGTCCCCCAGTACTGGCACTATCAAAGTACATCGGGAGATAATTCGATTGTAGATACCTTCATATCTCCCGATGAACGTGCAATAATTCAGATGGCGACATATGATGATGGTGAACTGATCACCGGTTCAGTTGCTGGCGCATTCGTTCGTAACTTGCTGAGAAATTACTATGCAAAAGATATTACTGTAACCTCATATAGGTATTTACCTGATGGACGTGAAGAGCTGATATGGAGATCGGATGGTTCAAATTATGAAGGAATTACTTATTTTGACGCCAGTGACACAGAGTTGTACATATACACAGTCATGACAGAAACTGATTATAAAGAGCTGTATCTTGACCTGCTCACTAATGTCTTGACTTCTTTCCAGAGTCTTCCATCTGGTTAGGATCCCTCGCGAGCTAGCTCCACCTTCTAGATAAATTTACAATGGTCTGCATAGAATAATTAACCCAGTTACGCCTGCTGGTGCTGGTTAGTTGATTAATTTCCTTCAAAACTTCTTAAGTATCTGATCAAGTTTTCCCATGTAAATTGACCATGCTCAACGATTGCACTGGCATGCATCAGATCAGGCTGTTCATAAGCATTATAAGCCCTGAATAATCCAATATGGGCGAAGGTGTTTGTGGGATCGTAGAGGAGTAGATCTTCAAAGACATCGGAAGCTGCTTCCGGATTATCGGATTCAAGGTATCCATTTCCTAGATAGCTCAGTGCGATCACCGAATTTTGATGTACTGCCACAGCTTCTTGATAGTACATTAAAGCTTGCTCCGTTTCACCTAAAGCCTGACTTATGCGCCCCAAGCCCATAAGAGCAGCCTCATTGGAGGGTTGGATTTCTAATGCATTTGTATAAGCGGAGTGAGCTGCAGCGAAATCGGTTTCGAGATTATCATATGCAAGCTGCGCAGCTTTGAGTTGATTTTGAGATTGGGTATATAACTCCAGCGCATTGATCAATTTCAATTCGGAAACCCGTCTTTGTGCCCTGTTTAAATCGGGCAATATCTTGTTTTGGACTTCATCAATCCGATTCTGTACTGAGCGCTCGAAAGCCTCAGCATTGGCAAGGCTATCTGTGACCTGCAAAATGCGATCGCCATAAAGATTGCCAATATTAACGTAAAAGTCAGCTGCTCCTGGCATCATATCTAGCCCGGCCTGAAATGTTTCAATAGCTAGGTCAGTCTGGCCTTGCTCGGCATAAAATCTACCCAGAGCTACATATCCCCTGGAATTTCCAGGTGCAGATTCGAGCCAGACGCTCATTGTATTCAGGCCTTCATCAATTTGACCTGATTTGATTTGTAGGCTCGCCAGCGCTTCATATCCGTCGATCCGGGAAGGATCGACCTCAATCGCTTTTTGGTATGAGTTTAATGCCTCCTCATTCTGACCTAGTTTCTCTTCCACGTTTCCCTTGGCGACAAGTAAAGTAGCTGATGATGGCTGGCGATTTATCCCTTCGACCAGTGCTTCAAGAGCTTGATCCCAATTTTCTAGAGCCCGGTGGTAATTAGCGAGATAAAGCCAACTCTCTCCATCAAATGGGTCGAAAGAGAGTGCGTTCTTATACCAATATTCTGCAGTATTCCATTCTCCCCGTAATTGATACAGATAACCCAGCGTTCTGGACAAGTTGGCTGAAGGGAAAGCACTGGCGAGTGAATGCAGATCAGGAGCACGCATATCAGTTTCGTTTGAATTGCGACTGAGATTATCCAGCTGGATCAGTGCGGCAGGGTTCACAAAATCCAATTGAAGCGCTTTGCGATAGGCTTCGTACGCGCTGGCGTAGTCTCGCTGTTCCAGATAAGCATCTCCTAAATTCACAAATGCCTGGGGATCATTGGGAGAAGCTACTGTAGCAGATTGATAGAGTTTTAATGCTTCCTCATGGTTTCCTTGTAGTTCATGAATGCGAGCAAAACCAGCGTACGCCTCCGCAGTTTCACCTCCCATTTGGATGGCACTCTGGAACGCATTCGTTGCTGAACTCCAATTTGCACTCAAAGAATAGATATTTCCTTTAGCGATCTGGACTTGGTAGTTTGCATTTGGTAATTCCGCTAATCTGTCCAAGGTTTCTAATGCCCCTTCTTGATCGTCTCTAGAAATAAGGTAATTGGCTAATTGCATACCAAGGGGTTGAGAATTGGGGTTGATCTCCCAAGCTTTCTCTAAATCAGCCTCTGCTTGCTCCCATCTACCGAGGTCGGTATAGAATCCAGCTCGAAGAGAATAAGCTCGTGATCTATCAAAACTGTTTTCGATCCCCTCGGTGAAAACTGCTTCCGCTGCGGTGTTGAGATTCCTTAATCGGTAGGTATATCCTAATTCATTGTAAACTTCCACCTCCGTAGGAGATGAATTTATGGCATCCTCAAGAATGCGGATCGCATTACTCCATTCTTGATTATTTCTATAAATTTCTCCGAGAGCTAAAAGAGGATCTGATTTCATGCGATCAAAAGAAGCCGCTAACTCGAAGTGCTGTTTAGCGGTTTCGAATTGTGCGAGTTTTTTGTAATAATTCCCCAAAGCCATTTGAGTCTTGAAATTATTGGGTTGTATATCTAAGGCTGTTCTTAGTGATTCCAGAGCAGCATCAGGTTTTCCCTGGGATTGGTAGATGTCTGCGAGTGCCAGGTAGGGTCTAGGATCACTGCGATCGATTGGGATGGCTGCCTCAAGGGTTCGTATTGCTTCCTCCGTTTGCTGCAAGGAGTGAAGCGAGGTTGCGATACTTAGATTGAGATCCTGTGTATGGGATGGAATCGTTTCCGCTTCGCGAAATAATTCCAGAGATTCATCATAACGTCGTTGACGCTGGTAGAACTGACCCAGGCTCAAGTAATTATTCAATTCAGCAGGAGCGATATCAATTGCCTCGCGATAGTAATCTTTTGCCTGTGAGTAATCTTCCTGACTTTCGTAGAAATTCGCCAGCGCAAGAAAAACCTCTGGAGAGCTTGGATTATTGGGCAATGCATTCAACAAGATCTGTTCTGCTTTATCCATATCTCCATAATGGCTGTATATGCGGCTCAATCCAACATAAGCTGGCACATAGGCTGTATTAAAAGTAATAGCGCGCTCATAGTAAGCTTGAGCATTTTCAATCTCGCCACGACTCAAGTAGAACTCAGCAAAGGAATTGTATACTTTCGCTTCAGCAGGGAAGGCATCGGCAGCTCTCTGCAGGATGTCCACAGCAGATTCTTGTTCTCCACGCAGTAAATGCAGATCGCTGAGTGCCAGGAAATTATCCGCTGTTATTGATGGTAAAGATAGACCAGTTTGAAATGCAGATTCTGCCTCGTCAAACTGACCCCGTTGCTGGAAGAATCTACCAGCAACGAGGTGTGCGATGCTGGAAGAAGGATTTGTCTCTATCGCAGTGCTGAACAATGCTGTGGCGGCATCCCAGTTGTTATCCATTTCTGTCTCGAGTTGAGCTTCTGCTGAATAAGCAGCTATCAGAGAGGGTTCCAGTTGGATTGCACGTTGATATAGATAGTTCGCCTCGTCTATTCGGCCTTGCTGGTAATACGAATCCGCCAAGAGCATGAGGGCATAAGCAGATTCAGGATCCGCGTTAACAGCAGATTCTTTGGTCTCAGTTGCTTTATCGAAGAGACCAAGACTCCAATAGACATCTGATAGTTTCACTAGGGCGTAGGCGTCTTGATCATTAATTTGAACTGCTCTCTCAAGCAGATGTTGAGCAGAATCAAGATCGCCACGGGATTGATGAATTTGTGCTAATTGAACGAGGGCATCTGTATTATCAGGATCGATCTCCAACGCACGCTCGAAAGTCGCTATCGCTAAATCCCAACTTGACCTGGCTCGGTACAGGTTGCCTAACAATACATAACCTTCTGGATTATCGGGCTCTAGCTTGATGGCCCATTTAATCTCGCTCTCCGCAGTATCCCACATGCCGAGTCTCTGGTACGCACTGGCGAGTGAGAGGTGAGGCCAGGATAAGGTTGGTTCATTGCGAATGATCTGATAAAGCTGACCGATCTCGGGGCCAGATTCTGCATCCAAGGCATAAAGTGAGCTTAGACCCATTCGCACTGATATCAAATCCGGATTGTCGAATAGGGCGCTTTCATATGCCTGCTGAGCCTCGTTTATCTCTCCACTGGCTAACAATAAATAACCGATGGCGGCTTGTATGGAAGCATCTTTTGGTTGAATAACGGCACAGAAATCCAGTTCAGCAAGAGCTGTCTCCCGCTGCTCATTGGCTACGTACAGCGGAGCAAGCCCGCGATGGGGACCTGGGATGACGTCATTCAAGGAAACAAGAGATTCCAAACGAGAGATCGCTGCTTCCGTGCCATATTTTGATTGAATTGCTTGACCTAACAATATAAAAGGTGAGTTGTAAGAGGGATTTAATCTCCATGCCTTTTCGTACTCCTGGATGGCCGCATCGTGATTGCCTTGTTGTTCGTAAATTCCACCCAATTGCAGGTGGGATATGAACAACCAGGGATCCATCTCCACAGCTTTTTCAAATTGTTCTATCGCTTCCGAAGTATTTCCAAGTTGAGCATAAACTTTCCCTAGGGCAACATGTCGTAAGGGATCCGCTTCCAATTCAAGAGCCTTCTGGTGACTTTCAATTGACTGAGAAAACCAGCCAACATCTGCCATCTGTTTGGCTAAGATCGTGTAATAATTTGCGGAACCTGCTGCTACCTTGAATTCTGCAGCCCGTTCAAAGTTATCTTGTGCCAGATCGTTTCTCCCGGCAAGCAGATAAGCACGCGCTAATGAGGCATACAGTGAAGGTATCTCTGGCTGAAGATCTAATGCAAGCAAATATTCCTTCGCTGCGCGATCAACATCATTCATTAGCAGATAGGTTTCCGCTATCCTTGAATGGAGACCGGCTTCGTTTTCTGCAGAATCTCTGGCTTTGATATATTGGGCGAGGGCCTGATCGATTTTCCCCTGGCCTTCCAACGCCTCCCCGAGACCGTAATATCCTAGGGGCTGGTTGCCATCGGTGCGGATGATTTTATCAAACATGCTCTCAGCTTTACCCCATTCTCGGAGTCGTAAAGCGGTATTGGCAAGGACGATATCTGATTCGGATAGGGGATCAGCCACTGCATACAGCGTTACCTCACTATCTGCATATATCTCCGTAAACATATCAGACAGATATCTGAGCTGTAAATTTAAAGCGAGGCGGTCTTTTTCTAAAATGACATAATCAATTTCATACCTGTTGATGATATCTCGCACCAGATCGTCAACGCGGATGGCATCTGAGAAATAGTGCGCATCCTCAACTCGCTGAAGCGAAGCAGGAATTTCATCTATTGGGAGTCGATTAATCGTGCCTAATCCGCGATATTCGATGACATTCGCTCGGGGTGCAACCCCAGGAATACAAAAATTCAATGATTGGGAAGCCAAGACATTTACCGGTTCATCATAGGATAATTGATCAAGGAAAGAGAGCGCTTCAACCGAGGA
>JBFFIU010000108.1:0-10774 GCA_041556275.1 Anaerolineales bacterium
AGGACGAGAACAGAGGATGATAGTGGAATGCATGGCGTTCCAAGCTTGTTAAATACTATTTCACCTATTTGGGTTTACATCTTGATCGGTGTGATGGCGGGTTTGATGTATTTGACTCGCTCTGATGGTTTAATCTGGTTGGGAATCGCATTATTTGGAATCATCCTGCAAGGAATATCATTGAGTAAATCATTCGATAGCAAGAAACTCAATCGACATAAGTTAGCACTTGTCGTGTTACCCGTAATAATTTTCCTGATAAGTTATCTGGCGGTGATCAGTCCAATGCTCCTGCGCAATTTAAACTCATTTGGCTCGATATTTGCACCTGGTACAAGTCGTGCGCTGTGGTTGAATGAGTACGATGAATTATTTGCCTATCCAGCATCTCAATTAACTTCCGAAAGGTGGTTGGAAGCAGGTGTTTTCAAAATTTTATATCCTCGCGCTGCGGCGCTTGGGATGAATTTGTTGAATACTTTGGCTGTGCAAGGAGGAATTCTATTGATCCCTTTGATCATTATGGGTATGTGGTCAAGGCGCGAAGACTGGCGAGTGGGATTAGGAGCTCTCGCATGGTTAACCATATTTCTGGTCATGACGTTAATATTCCCCTATCAAGGAGCCAGAGGTGGATTTTTCCATTCCGGTGCAGCTTTACAGCCTTTGTTTTGGGCACTTGTCCCAATAGGATTGATGACATTGATAAATTGGGGAATGAGAATAAGAAGGTGGGATTCAATTCATGCTTTACATGCTCTATCAGTTGGCTTACTCGGCTTAATGATTATCGTGACAATTTTTGCGACATGGCAGCGGATAATTGGTAGGGACCGAACTCGACCTGCCTGGGGAGCTGTCGAACTCGCATACCGAGAAGTAGGATCTTACTTGGATTCAAATAATGCTTCCAATGAGACCATTGTGATGGTGAATAACCCACCAGGATTCTATGCAATGACTGGGAGAAATGCAATCGTTTTACCGAATGGGGATTTGTCAGTTACTCTTCTAGCTGGGAAGCATTATGAAGCCGAGTATCTTGTCCTGGACGAGAATCATCCCAAAGCGTTAGTTGATATCTTTACCAATCCAAGAGATTTACCTGGATTGCGATACGTAGACAGTATTGCAAACATGCACATTTATAAATTTATGGAATGAAACTTAATCTGATCGTCTCCAACCGCTATTACGTTGCTGCAATCTTAGGGTTTCTAGCAGCCGTATCATTGGGTAGTTATTTATTTGCCTCCGAGTGGATATATAGATTGGGCTTTCCATTGGATGATGCCTGGATACATCAGACCTACGCTCGCAATTTAGCTCTTTTTGGAGATTGGGCATTTCTTCCCGATCAACCTTCGGCTGGATCTACTGCTCCTGGATGGTCGTCACTTCTTGCAATGGGTCACTGGTTGAAGTTAGGTCCATATTTCTGGACATACTTTATAGGTTGGCTAATTCTATGGGGATTAGGCATAATGGCTTCCATAAGTTTTGAATTGCTTCTCCCTCATCGAGCTGGAATAGGAATAATTGCTGGAGTATTAGTGTTATTTGAATGGCATATGACTTGGGCAGCTGGTTCTGGCATGGAGACAATTCTCTCCGCTTTAATCACCTTGATTGTATTGATATGGATTATCCAACTTGAAAAAGAAACATTGATGGCTCTTTATCGCCTGATATGGCATTGGTTTGGATTAGGGATTTTAATTGGTCTAGGAGTCTGGATTCGTCCAGACGGGCTAATCTTGCTTGGTGTTGTGGGATTGGCCTTACTTTTGGTAAAAAGGAATGCACAAGAAAAGCTGCGATTAGGACTTTATCTTTGTATTGGATTGTTGATCACCATATTACCTTACCTGATCTTCAATTTGCTGTTAGCTGGGGAAATCTGGCCGAATACATATTTCGCCAAACAAGCTGAATATGAGATTACGAGAAGTATCCCAATTTGGTGGCGATTATTGAATATGTTCCAATTACCCTTAATTGGCGTAGGGATTTTATTATTGCCTGGCTACCTTTGGTTTATATATCAATCTTACCGCCGAAAGGAATGGGCAAAATTAATTGCTGCAATTTGGGTGATCGGTTATCTTGTGTTGTATGCGTGGCGATTACCAGTTTCTTACCAACATGGACGGTATATTATGCCGGTCATACCAGCTTATTGCCTTTTCGGGCTAATTGGCATAGTTATTTTATTTGAATATCAACTTAAAACTGCTTGGTGGCGAATTATGCGACGCTCCTGGGTTGTGCTGACTGGGGTGATCTTGATTTCATTTTGGTTTCTCGGTGGACGGGCATACGCTTTAGATGTAGCTGTTATCGAGAGTGAAATGGTAGATGTGGCACAATGGGTGGCGAAAAATACAGATGAAGATGCATTAATCGCAGCGCATGATATCGGAGCGATGGGCTATTTCGGAGGTAGAAACTTACTTGATCTTGCAGGGTTAGTCTCTCCGGAGGTTATCCCAATCATCCGTGATGAACCATCCTTATTGGCACATCTGAACTCTCGAGAAGCTGATTACCTAGTGACATTTCCAGGATGGTATGAGCAGTTAGTGGAAAATAAATTATTAATCTACAACACAAATGGTGAATTTAGTCCTGCAATGGGTGGGGAGAATATGAGTGTATACAAATGGGACATGCCATGAATTCTCTTGATCGATTGTTGCTGCTGATTTGTTCCTATGCTATACTTTCGAGAGGTCAGGCAACTCAAAAGTGAGGCAAGAATGGAAACAATACGCATATTGGTTGTAGATGATCACCCGCTTTTCAGACAAGGAGTCATTGATACATTGTCACTTGAGCCTGATTTTTCGGTGATCGGTGAGGCAACGAGCGGAGAAGAAGCCCTTGATTTCATTCGTGGAATTAAACCGGATGTTGCCATTGTTGATGTCAATTTGCCAGGGATGAATGGACAACAAGTAACACAACAAGTCGTGAATGAAAAGCTGCCATCTCGTATCATCCTTTTAACTGCCTATGATGATGCTGAACAGAAATTGCATGCAATGATGGTCGGAGCCTCTGCTTACTGTGTTAAGGATGTTCAGCCAGAAACACTAGCGTTCACGGTCCGGGAAGTTGCCAGTGGAAAATATGTGATCGGAGAGGATTCTCTTACTTCCGAAGAGTTAGAACTCTGGTTATATCCAGAAGGGGAAAGCGATCGCAGTTTTTACAGTGAGCTTGGAGAGCCATTTGAACCTTTGTCTAAACGTGAAATGGAAGTCCTTGCTCAACTAACTAGAGGTTTAAGTAATAAAGAGATCGCTATTGAACTTGGAATTAGTCATCAGACGGTAAAAAATCATGTGACTTCGATTCTTAGAAAACTAGGAGTTGAAGACCGTACGCAAGCCACGTTGTACGCACTTCGAAGAGGTTGGGTACGCTTACAGGATGAAGACAAGGAGATTGAGGAATGAATCAATCTGACCTGCAAATCAATCAAGAGACTACAGAGAGCGGGTGGGAAGAGAAGCGGAAGCAGATACAAGATCAATTAATTCAAACCCGAGAAGCGATCAAAGAGATCAACCTGCTATTAGAACAGAGCGAGTTAGAAGTAAACAAATTGACCGAAAGAAATGCGAATGTAACTGGAACACTGCAAAAGGTCCAAAACCAGTTTGAGCGATTGCCGCGTGAAGAGATTCGATCCGCATACGATGCTGCTCTGGATGCACAACAGCGCCTATTTGTCATACGTGGCCAGCTTGAGAAATTACAAAGTGATAAAAAACATCTTCAGCGTCAGATCGAGCTACTTGAATTTATTGATAGTAATCTTTCCGAAGAACCAATGGAGATTAGTGATATAAGTGATGCAGGTGAAGAAAAATATTTATTAGAAATGTTGGTGCAAGCTCAAGAAGCAGAACGTCAACGATTATCACGCCAAATGCATGATGGACCTGCACAAGCGCTATCAAATTTGATCCTTGAAACTGAAATCGCTATGCGCCTATTCGATGTCAACAAAGAACAGGCGTATGAGGAACTTGGCTCACTAAAAGATTCTGCAACTAAAACTTTTCAGCAGGTACGCGATTTCATATTTGAACTTAGGCCGATGATGTTGGATGACTTAGGCTTAATTCCGACAATTAAGAAATACACGTCTGCCTTGCAGGAGAATACTGACGTCAATATCCGCTTGGGTGTAACAGGGATAGAACGCCGTATGGAACCATTTTTGGAAGTTATGATCTTCCGTGCTATTCAAGAACTTCTAAGAAATGCTCTAACTCACAGTCAAGCCAGTGAGATCGATGTCAAAATCGATGTAGGGGAATCATCTGTGACCGTGAATGTTGAAGACAATGGAATTGGCTTTGATCCTGATAATCTTGAAGAAGATAAGGGGATGGGGCTGAAATTAATCAGTGAAAGAGTAGAAATGACTGAGGGGAAATTCGGGTTAGATAGCCAAATCGGCGAAAGAACACACGTGTTCTTCCAAGTGCCATACTCGGTCTTGGGGGCTAAATAAAAAATCTTGCATAGCCGTTAGAATAAATTTACGCTATCCTTATGGATTTTAGGATCTCCTTTCCCTATAATGGGGTCAACTTCGCAGGGAAAAAATTTATAGGAAGGAGGTATATATCCATGTTATTCGCACCGAAGGAAAAGGGACAGGGCCTCGTCGAATATGCTTTGATCCTAGTACTAGTTGCAGTCGTTGTGATTGTTATTCTTGCCCTACTCGGACCAGCGATTGGCAACGTTTTCAGCACGATTATGAATAGTATCTGATGGTCAATAGGAGTTAGATTTATGGTTGCTGCAGTAGGGCCCCTGATTTCGGGGCCCTTACTGTTTCTGTAAGGTTTGCAGGCTTGTTAGCCCTGAGACCCCTTCGCGTATTGACTTTTTTTTCATAAGGTATATGATTGCCTCTAAGTAAATTGTTATGTCCGATTAGGTATGGGAGGTACGCATGCGAAAAGGCCGGATATTCATAATTATCGCGTTAATCTTGATTTTGGGACTCGCTGCTGTGGCTATTGTATATTTTCAATTCCTGCGACCAGTCCCTAATGAACAAGTGGCTGAGCCGGTGGCAACCCAGGTGGCTGATACAGTTGAAGTTGTCGTGGTCGTTCAACAAGTTCCCCGTGGAACCTTGCTAAATGAAACAGTCCTTGGGTTTATTGATATCCCGAGAGATATGTTGATCGAAGGTTATTTCACCGATATGGCCCAGGTGGTCGGTCGCCAGGCGCGTCTTGACCTTGATTCGAACATGTTGCTTACCAGCAGCATGGTAGTCGATAACTCTGACCAGCTCTCAACGACCGGTTCGCTGGCTGCACTTTCTATTCCTCGAGGTATGGTCGCGGTTTCGGTTCCCATCAATAGATTGACGAGTGTATCCTATGCACCGCAATCTGGTGATCATGTGAATGTAATTGCGACAATGTTGTTGGTAGATCTAGATTCGGATTATCAGAGCTTAACTCCTAACAGGAATGCAGCTGTTTTGGGAGCAGGTCCCGGGGTTGTGGTCGGTGCCGAGACTGGCGAGGATATTTCTGTTGATGCCAACACGGATATTTCAAAGATAACAGCACAAAATATTGGTGCGGGTCCAACAAGTGTGATAGGGAGAACTTTGATTGATCCATTATTGGAGCAAACACTTTATGCCATACCTTCAGAACCACAGCGACCAAGATTGGTCAGCCAGACGTTGCTTCAAGATGCAATAGTACTTGGAGTGGGTGATTTTCCTTTACCATCTGAGGAAGAAGAAATTGAACAGCCAACCCCTCCGCCACCTCCTCCTGTGGATGAAGAACAAAATGGAACGGAGACTTATCAGTATGAAGATCAAAATTCAGAACTGGAAATGGAGAAACCCGAACCAAAATTGCCCGATCTGATCACCCTTGTCGTTACACCTCAAGATGCTGTCACCATAAACTACTTGATCTACACAGGATCGCAGCTAACCCTTGCATTGAGACCATCAGGTGACGATACTCGTGTACAGACAGAAGCAACAACGTTAGATTTCTTGCTCAATCAATACAATATTCCGGTCCCGGTCAGATTGCCATATGGGATGGAACCTAGAGTCGATGAGCTTCTTCAACCAGATTTGGTCAATGATGTTATACCAACTCCTGAACCGTAGGAAAATAAATAATGAATTTACCCGGAAAATGTACAAATCTGGAGTTTATCCATGAGTGATAATGAACCCATTAAGGTATTGATAGTAGATGACATTGCAGAAACTCGTGAGAACATCCGCAAACTACTACAATTTGAATCGGATTTCGAGATAGTTGGCGCAGCACGTAATGGCCGGGAAGGGATTGATCTGGCAAAAGAGTTGGATCCGGACGTGATCCTCATGGATATCAATATGCCTGACATCGATGGGATTACTGCAACGGAAACCATACGAGAGGAAGTACCTCATACCCAAATCGTGATTCTAACTGTCCAAGAAGATCCCAATTATATGCGCCGCGCAATGCTTGCAGGAGCACGAGATTTTCTCACCAAACCTCCTCCAGTAGACGAAATGATCAGTGCGATCAGGCGAGCAGGTGAGCTTTCCCATGAAGAACGATCAAAAGCCAAAACAGTGTTTTCACCGCAACCAGATCCAGGTGCATTACCAGCAAACATTCTTCATGCTGGAAATGTCATATCGGTTTACAGTCCAAAAGGAGGCACAGGGAGTACAACGGTTGCAGTCAATCTTGCTGTAGCACTGCAGAAAGAAGAAACGCCGGTTGTTCTTGTCGATGGAAATATGGAGTTTGGTGATGTGACTGTATTCCTTAACCAGCAGGCCAAGAATAGCATTATAGATTTAGCCCCTCGAGCGGGAGAGCTTGATCTTGATATTATCGATGAGGTAACGATGTTGCATGCTGATTCGGGAATTAAAGTGCTGGCCGCTCCTTCCCGACCAGAATTTGCCGAGAGTGTTTCCGGCGAACAATTTGGTATGGTCTTGGATTTCCTCCGTAATCTGTTCGCTTATGTGATCGTGGATTGTGCATCATCACTTTCAGAAGTTACCCTGTCAACGATCGATACCTCCGATGCGATAATCTTAGTGACAACGCAGGAAATCCCAGCCATAAAAGATTCGAGGCTATTTCTGGATTTGCTCCAGCCACTAAACATTAACCGGGAGCGTTTATTATTCGTGATGAACAAGTATGATAAACGCATAGGTATAAAACCTGAAAAAGTAGGTGAGAACTTTAAACATGAGGTTAAGGTTGTCATCCCCTTTGAAGAGAAAATAGTTCTTCCGTCCATCAATCGTGGGAAGCCTTTCATGTTGGATGAAAAATCAAAATCGATCACTCGCAGTTTCATTTCCTTAACCAAGGCTGTAAGAGAGCTATTTACCAATCATGAAGAAAAGATAGCCGTTGAGATCCCGGATAAAGTTCGAATTGGTGGCTGAGTGATGGATTCTAGCGGAGACGATTGATATGTCACTTTTAAGGCGTATTGAACAAGGACAAACGGGTACTTCAGCATCAGATAATGGTAATGAAAGTGCTCAATTGGGAAAGTTAAAATCACGGAGTGTGTCAACCGTAAGCGGGAGTTCTCAACGAGATGCTTATACGGATTTGAAAGCGCGTGTGCAAAACCGTTTGTTGGCCGAGCTCGATCCAACGATGGATATCACTCGTGTAGGTGAGGTTCGCAATACCATTCAGGATCTGTTTGAGCAAGTTCTGGCGGAAGAAAATATCGTTCTCACCCGACAAGAAAGGCATCGTCTTTTTGAGCAAATTGCTGCTGAAATCTTGGGTTTTGGTCCTTTGCAACCACTGCTTGAGGATGAAACGATTACTGAAATCATGGTGAATGGTGCAAAGAACATCTATATCGAGCGCGGTGGAAAGATAAACCGAATGCCGATTTCTTTCGAAAGTGATGACCATGTCATGCGCATCATCGATCGTATTGTTGCCCCACTGGGGAGACGCATTGATGAATCAAGTCCGTACGTGGATGCTCGATTACCGGATGGATCTCGTGTGAACGCAATCATACCTCCAATCTCGCTCGTTGGACCAGTTTTGACCATCCGAAAATTTGCCAAAAATCCTATCACACTTGAACAGCTCATTGAATATGGCACCCTGACTCAAGAGATTATTGAATTTCTACGCGCATGTGTACTGTCAAAGTTAAATATCGTCATATCTGGTGGTACTGGTTCAGGTAAAACTACTTTGTTAAATGTACTTTCTCAGTTCATCCCGGGAGATGAACGTATAGTGACCATTGAAAATGCAGCAGAATTGCAACTCCGGCAGGAGCATGTCGTCACACTTGAATCCCGCCCACCCAATATTGAGGGTCGTGGGGAAGTTACAATACGCTCCCTCGTAATTAACTCATTGCGTATGCGACCGGACCGGATTATCGTCGGAGAGATTCGCGATGAAGCTGCGCTCGATATGCTTCAGGCGATGAACACTGGTCACGATGGCTCGATGACGACTGCTCACTCGAACAGCCCGCGCGACTCGTTAGCCCGTGTCGAAACCATGGTAATGATGGCCGGTATGGATCTGCCAGTTCGGGCGATCCGTGAACAAGTCTCATCAGCGATCGATCTTGTTGTTCACCAGGAAAGGATGCGGGATGGCGACCGCAAAGTTGTGCAAATCACCGAAGTATCTGGTATGGAAGGCGATGTTATTACAATGACAGATATATTCGTCTTTGAACAGACTGGTTTTGAAGATGGACGGGTGATTGGCAGGTTTCGACCGACAGGATTACGGCCAAAATTTATGGATAAGATAGAGACTTCAGGGATTCATCTTCCTGCCTCGACGTTTGGTATCAATCGCCGACGATGATTAATGGAGTGAGTGTTCCATGATGACATACATCTTACTTGTTGGTGGAGGAATTGCATTCTTCGTTTTGTTAGCTGGGGCGGTCATTTCAATCAGGAGTGAGCGCTCTCTAGTTGAGGAGCGACTTGGCCCATTCTTCGAAGAACCTGAAATAGAAGCGCAAGCGGGAGATAAATCATCACCAGTCGGTGATTGGCTAAATACCAAAGTCGAAAAATCATCTTATGGAAGTGGGATCGCAAGGGATTTGGCACGCGCGGACTTGAAACTTAAACCTGCTGAGTACATTTCCTTGATGGTAATTTTGGGGATTGGAGTAGGGTTCATAACCT
This sequence comes from Anaerolineales bacterium, assembly GCA_041556275.1. Lineage (GTDB taxonomy): Bacteria > Chloroflexota > Anaerolineae > Anaerolineales > UBA4823 > PFL25. The sequence goes on from JBFFIU010000108.1 coordinate 9,230, forward strand.
GGTTTTTTGGTGGGCGGAATATCTTGATTGCGCTGGTCGGCGTATTGATTGGTGTGTTCTTGCCTCGCTTTTATGTACGCCGGCAGCAAGGAAAGAGACTGATCAGATTCAGTGAGCAATTGCCGGACATGCTCAATTTGATGGTAAATGGGTTGCGAGCAGGTTTTTCTATTATGCAAGCGATGGAAGCGGTTAGTAAAGAGTTGCCTCCTCCGATATCAGACGAATTCAGGCGTGTGGTTCAGGAGATCCAGATTGGATTGCCAATCGATAGAGCATTAGATAATCTTTTACGCCGCATACCGAGTGAAGATCTAGATTTAACCATCACTGCGATGAATGTGCAGCGCGAAGTTGGTGGAAATTTGGCAGAGATTCTGGACACGATCTCACATACCATTAGAGAACGTGTACGGATCAAAGGTGAGATCCGTGTACTTACCTCTCAAGTTGTATACTCAGGGCGATTTTTATCCAGTATGCCTGTACTTATCGCATTAGCCTTATATTTCATGAACCGTCCATATATGATGATGTTTTTTGAACCTGGCTCTCGGATGATCGGTATTCCGGCGCTGGTCTTTGGCGGTTTGATGATATTCGCAGGATATATGGTCATGACAAAGATATCAAACATCGACGTGTAAGCTGATTGGTATCAGGAGGATTAACTATGTTATTTGTTGCAATCATTGTCGCTATTCTTGTCATTGCCATTGTGGTATTAATTGTTGTCGGCCTGCGGGATAGGAGCGATTTTGATCCATTGTATGATCGATTGGCAGAATATGCCGCTAAAGGGGAGATCACTGACCTGGAGGAGATCGAACTTTCTCAACCACTAACTGAAAGAGTAGTATTCCCCATTGCGAGAAAATTAGGTGAGCTTGCATTACGATTCACACCACAGAACGCAATCCAGCAAACTGCCCACAAATTGGAGATGGCTGGGAATCCGGGTGGGATGGATCCCACAATGTTCTGGGCATTACGAGTGGTCGGTTTATCGCTTGGTGCAGTGCTATTCTTCGTGGCAACTATTGCTCCTGAAGGTAGCTTCTTAGAAGGTCGAGGTTTATTAGTCGGTATTCCTGCAGCTGCAATGGGATTTTTTCTGCCTGAGTTATGGTTGCGAGGACGTATCAGTAAACGGCAGACAGATGTCCGTAAAGCTATGCCGGATGCCCTGGACTTATTGACTATTTGTGTTGAAGCTGGGTTAGGATTCGATGGTGCGATGTCGAAGGTATATGAGAAATGGGACAATGAAGTGGGGAGAGCTTTCGGAAGGGTGATTCGTGAGATACAATTGGGGAAATTGCGTAGAGATGCATTGAAGGACATGGCTGACCGTCTAGGCGTAGCTGAAATGACCAGTTTCATTGCCGCAGTTATCCAAAGCGAGCAGCTCGGTGTGAGTCTAGCAAAAGTGCTTCGCATCCAAGCTGATCAAATGCGGATAAAACGTCGTCAAATAGCTGAGGAGGCAGCTCACAAAGCCCCGATTAAAATGCTAATCCCGATGGCGATACTGATATTCCCTTC
>JBFFIU010000109.1:0-10741 GCA_041556275.1 Anaerolineales bacterium
CTGTCGGATCCGAGGCTCGTACGCCACCTGGTCGAATCAGCTGAGGTCTCAGATATCCCGTACCAGATCCGCCAGCCAGGCGGAGGCGGAACGGAGGCCGGGGCCATACACCGCTCGCGGGCAGGTGTGCCCAGCGTCTCCGTCTCGATCCCGGGGCGTTATGCCCACACCCCAGCTGGAATCGCTCGAATTTCCGATTGGAAGAACACACTGGCCCTGCTGCACACTGCGCTCGCCAACCTGACTCCGGATGTGCTATCCGTGGAGCGGTAACAAGGATTCCCAACGCAAATAAATAAGCCTGGAGCTACGATGAAATCTCTGATCCAAAAACTCGTCGAAACAACCGGTCCATCTGGATATGAGACTCAAATAAGGGACGTGATTCGATCTGAAGTAGAGGCTTCAGCGGATGAGGTGAAAGTGGATGCCCTTGGAAATTTAATCGCCCTCAAGGGCCAACCCTCTGCAGACGGAAAGAAGATCATGCTGGCAGCCCACATGGACGAGATAGGCATAATCGCCACCCATATCGATGAATCCGGTTTTGTACGCTTCTCCCCAATTGGGGGAGTCTTCAGAAAATACTGCATTGGGGGACGGGTGCGTTTTCTGGACGGGACACAAGGGGTAATCGGCCACGAGGAGATCGATGACGCCAATAAGTCGCCCACCTTCAGCCAGATGTACATCGATGTCGGCTCGCAAAGCCGCGCAGATTGTCCAGTGCGTGTCGGTGATGTAGCCGCGTTCGAGCGCCCGTTTTCGGAATACGGGGAAAGATTGGTGTCAAAAGCAATGGACGACCGCATTGGTGTGGCTATCCTGATCGAAACCCTGCGCCGCCTTGGGAAGAGCCCCAATCAGGCGTACTTCGTGTTCAGCGTTCAAGAAGAGGTTGGTCTGCGGGGAGCCACCACTGCTGCATATGGCCTCGATCCAGACATCGGTATAGCGGTTGATGTCACGCGTTCCGGAGATACGCCGAAGGGTTTAAAAATGGAGGTCGCCTTGGGGAAAGGACCAGCGATCAAAGTGCGGGATAGCGGGATGCTTTCTGACCCCCGGGTTGTCGATTGGATGGTGAGCACAGCCAAAAGAAAAAAGATCCCTTACCAGATGGAAGTATTGGAAAGCGGCACAACTGATGCGCGCGCCATGCAGCTCACCCGGGCCGGGGTGCCTGCCGGATGCGTTTCCATCCCCTGCAGGTACGTGCATGCCCCTTCAGAAATGGTGGATCTCAGGGATGTAAAGGAGGCGGTCAGCCTGCTGCTGTCATTAATCGAACGAAAGGTAGCAATCGATTAATCGATCCCAATTTACTCCGGGACATATCACGATGAAAACCTTCCTGCTTAGCTTAGCGCTTATTTGTATCCTGTTGGCCAGCTGCACACCCTCAGCGGTCACGGATAGCGATCCTACCCTTGATGCACCCCCAACGCCGACCCCCACACTGATACCAACACTGGAAAGCACCCAGTCTGCTCCGGAACCGATTGAACTGCTTTTATGGCTCCCTCCCGAATTCGACCCTGCTAACGGCAGTCCAGCAGGTAAGCTGCTGCAAGAGCGATTGGACTCCTACACAGCACAAAGAGCGGATGTACGCATCGAAACACGGGTAAAGGCTTCCAGCGGAACGGGTGGTTTACTCGACTCGCTGAGCACAGCAAACGCGGCCGCACCCTTAGCCGTCCCCGACCTGGTCCTGTTGCCCCGCACCAGCCTGGAGATCGCCGCCCTAAAAGGATTATTAATCCCCTACGACGGATTGAGCAATGCAATGAACGCTGATGACTGGTATCCCTTTGCCCAGGAATTGGCCCAGCTTCAAACGAGCAATTTTGGGCTGCCGTTCGCCGGTGATGCACTGCTTCTACTCCACCGCCCAGCTGAGATCGGAAACCCACCGGCAGATTGGGCTGCAGCGATCGAATTAGCTCAACCCCTTGCATTTCCTGCCGCTGATGAAAGCGCGCTGTTCACTTTAGCTGAATACCTCTCCACCGGAGCGCAAAGTCAAGACTCTGAAGGACGCCCTTTCCTGGATGCTAACGCCCTTACCAACGTTCTGACCTTCTATCGGGATGCAGAAGCTGCTGGCGTGATGCCTTTTTGGTTAACCCAATTCACAACTGACGAACAATCTTGGCAGGCTTACACAGAAAATCAAGCCAATATGGTCATCACCTGGACGAATCGCTACCTGAGCACTCTGCCGGGTGACACTGCGGCAACCACGATATTAACTCAAGATGGGACTCCATTAACATTAGCCAAAGGCTGGGTCTGGGCACTCTCAAACCCGCAAACCGAACGACATGCGCTAAGTGTTGATCTGGCTGAATTTCTCATCCAGGGCGACTTCCTGGCCCAATGGAGTGAAGCTGCTGGATATCTGCCGCCGCGTGCATCTGCACTGAATGCTTGGGAAAACATCGCCTTGAGAAGGATTGTTGAATCGATCGCCAGCTCAGCGCAGGTACTACCGTCAAATGATGTCATGGCTGCGGTCGGTCCAGCGCTCCAACAGGCGACAGTGGACATCCTAAAAGAGCAATCCGATCCCGGTCCTGCCGCTACCGAGGCCGCTGAAAGTGTGCAACCCCCCCAATAAAGTAATTATCAATACAAATTTGGACCCTGATTTACGCTAATCTTCCTTTAATCAGGATAGTTGACGAAATGGTAAGCCGGTGTTATCATGCGGTTCGGAGACATTTTGTATGCAAGATGATCAACTCCCCGAGGAGCTCCCTGACTTAAGTAGCGAGCAGCCTCGGACAAAACCCAATAACGATTTAAACGCGGCCCACCCTGCAGAACCAGAGCATGGTTCTAATCGAGAGAGCCGTATTTTATTGCTCATGGAACGCCTTTCCAGGCTGGGAATGGCTGATTCTATTCTGCGCGTCGGGACACATATCCTGTTCATCGCCCTGGCATTGCTGGTTGTGTGGGTGATGCGAGGCTATTATCTGCGCGCCCAGGTCGTTGAAGGACCACAATCTGCCGTACAGGCTGCTGCGCAGTCCACTTCTACACCGACGACTGTCATTCCCGAGCTGCCACCCTTATCAATCTCCGCTGATGCTTATGCAGAAGGTATTCCACGACTGGCCCAGGTCCATACCACCATCCCGACACGCCCGCGGACTGAGGTGACCACGTATATCGTCCAACCCGGAGATACGGTCTTTGACATTGCAGAAATGTTCGGTTTGAAACCGGAAACTGTTTTCTGGGGCAATTATTTCATCCTGGCAGATAATCCACACGCCCTTTCAGAAGGGCAGGAATTGAACATCTTGCCGGTGGATGGCACATACCATAAATGGTCAGCAGGAGAGGGATTGAACGGGGTGGCGCAAGGCTACAGTGTCTCCCCAGAAGACATCATCAATTGGGAAGGAAACAATCTGGACGTAGAAACCCTGGGTGATTGGGTTGCCCCCAATATTGAACCGGGGACATTTCTTGTTGTACCGGGTGGTTCCCGCGAATTCGTCACCTGGAGCGCGCCACGCATCACCAGGCAGAATCCCGGAGTCGCTAAGTATATCGGCCCTGGAGCTTGTGGAACGATCCTCGATGGTGCTGTGGGCATAGGTGGATTCATCTGGCCGAGTGCCAATCACTTCCTCTCGGGTTACGACTATTCACCAGGGACAAATCACTACGGGATCGATATTAAAGGCTACATTGGCGAGCCAATGTGGGCCTCAGATAGCGGGGTCGTGGTCTATGCCGGGTGGAACAACTTCGGTTACGGGAACATGGTGGTGATCGATCACGGCAACGGCTGGCAGACCGCTTATGCACACATGGACGTGGTGGGCGTTGGCTGCGGGCAAAGCGTCTTCCAGGGCACGCCCATCGGCACGATCGGCTCCACCGGGAAATCAAGTGGCCCTCACATCCACCTCGAAATGCTGCATGACAGCTACGGCAAAGTTAACCCCTGGGATTTCTTGCCCTGATTAAATAAACTCCCCCAAATAATACTAGCAACCCGTCAGAAATCGACTGACGGGTTTTTTGATGGCAAAGTGCTTGAGTGGAAGGATCAGCTCCTCGTTCCTTGGGGATCTGCGATCCCCGGAGCCATTTGAAGCACAAGATCCCAAATCTTGCTTGAGCGGAAAGATTAGCTCCTTGCTCCTAGGGGATCTACGATCCCCGGAGCCATTTGAAGCACAAGATCCCAAATCTTGCTTGAGCGGAAAGATTAGCTCCTCGCTCCTAGGGGATCTGCGATCCCCGGAGATAACAGTTGCGCAGGATTGCAAATCCTGCGCGAGCCAGTAAAAACCCTAAAGGCTCACACCCAGGAAAGGCACCAGCATCTCATCCGGGGAAAGACCGCCATGCCTACCTAAAAGATGATCTCTTTTATTCGACCACCACAGGTAGGCATCGCCCCGGGCGAGGACGATTAAATCCCCCAAACGATCATAGAGGCGCGGATGAAATGGGCTGGGACCAAATAATCCGGCTTCAACCGCGAAAACCGGATCCAGAAATGAAAACCCTCCTGGCCAGGTGCGTTCGATATACTCGCGAACCGCTTCCCCCTGACCAGGGCGCAAATACAAATAAGCCAGACGATTCTCTCCGGTCGGCATGATGTGCAGGCGGCGCAGGAGGTTGGGATGGTTGCGCAAATCATAATGCGGGTTCGGAGAAGTGTTGATCTGACCATGATCGGCCATCAGCAAAAGCAGGGTTTTCCCCACGGCAGACCCGTCTATGCGATCCAAGAATAAGCTTTCCAAGGATGTTGAGAAATTAACAAATTCAGCGACCGTACGTTCATCATCAGGTCCGTAATGGTGAGCAAAATTATCCACCTCACCCCAGTAGACCCAGATGTATCTACGGTCCTGGACATGCTCCTGCAATGTGCGCCGCACATTGACCCATAGATCAGCTGGCGTGCGGAATGAATTCAGGTTTACATCGCGCAGCAACATGCGCGAAAGGCTGGAACGGAAGATACTCTGATGCTGAAAGGCAAAGACACGCACTCCATTATCGGATAAGTGAGATCCCAACAACGGAGGCTCGAGGAAGGTCTCTGGATCTAAGCCGGCCTTGCTTAAACTGCCCGCATCGCCTTGAAAGCTCATCGGGGAATGAAGTATTGTGTTCGCCACCACCCCATATTCTTTGAACCACATCTCATAGCCAACAATACCATGCTCGGCCGCGCTCGTTCCCGTCCACAAACTTGTCAGGGCGGCGGTTGTGGTGCTGGGCGTGATTGAAGTCAGCGGAGCCAGCACCCCAGCATCGGCCAATTTCTCCCAAAGCGGTAGTATGCCTTCCGCGATAAGCTGAGTCAACCGCCGTAAAGAAAGGGCATCCATCAGGATCAGGATCACATTTTGATAGCCATCCCCCAGAGGGGCCAGGATATCTGGATGTAAAGGTCCAGCACCCAGCTCTGGGACTCCCAACCAGGTGCAGATGCTGGTGGGCAGGTTCAGGATGGATCGACCGAAATAATCCGGATAGACGAATTCATCACCCAGGTCTAGAGCGGATAATCGGTGTGATCTCAAACCGGGCAGCAAAGCGGGAGTCAGGTCAGGCATAAGGATCCTTTGGGAGATCAGAATCCTGGGGTTTTGATATAATCACGTGGCACTCCGGCAAGGAGTTGCCGCCGTAAGGATGGCGGCAACTAAGACGATATTTGAAGGTGAAACTTGGCGAAAGTCAGCCCTACACAAAAAACCATTCAAGGTAATAGGATGATCTTACCTCATTTACGGGGAACACTGCAATGAGTCTCTCTCGCCGGGTGAGCAACAACCTGATCCTGGTGGTAACCTTCTTCCTGGTCGCCTGTGGGAGCCAGCCATCACCAACCGCAACCAGGATTGTAGCGACACCGGAGGTAACGCCCACTTCCACCCACACCAAAGTGATACCGACCCCAACGGTAACACCCATACCCACCTCTTCCCTGGAGGTGGATAAATCAGATTTAAATGGTTTGGCGATCACTTTCTGGCATCCCTGGACAGGAGAAACAGGGAATGCCATCCAGAGGTCCCTCGAACGGTTCAATGCAGAGAACGAATACGGGATCACCGTGGAGAGCAGCTCCCAGGGAAATTTAAATTCTCTGTATGAGCGCCTCGACAATATGGAGACAACGGAAGGGCTGCCCAATCTGGCGGTCGGTGCCAATTACCAGATCTTGACCTGGGATGCAGATGGCAAGGATGTGGTTGACCTGAATGCCTATTTAAACGATCCGGAGTGGGGGCTCAGCACGGAAGATCTGTCCGACTTCAACAGCATATTTCTGGAACAAGACGTGATCGACCAACAGCGGATCGGTTTTCCAGCGGTTCGATCGACACAATTGATCTTCTACAACAAGAGCTGGGCGCAAGAACTGGGTTTCTCCTCTCCTCCCAGCACACCTGAGGAATTCAAGGAACAAGCCTGCCGCGCAGCTCAAAATAACAACATCAACGAGATCTCCGAGGACGACGGCACCGGCGGCTGGCTGGTCAATACCTCTCCGGCCGCGACGCTGAGCTGGTTTTACGCCTTCGAAAGCCCAGTCGTCCACCCGGATGGCAGCGGGTACAATTTCAACACTCCCCAAGCGGAAGAGGCGATTTCCTTTCTGAAGGAGCTGATCGATGAGGGCTGTGCATGGGAGGTAGTTGAAACCCAGGGAGAGGTCGAATTCGCGGATCGAAGAGCCATGTTCATCACCTCTTCTCTGCTCGATCTCGAGTACCAGAGAGAGCAGTTAGAGCGCCTGGCCAACAGTGATGACTGGATGGTAACCGGTTTCCCATCACCTGAAGGTGAACCGGTAATCGATGTCTATGGGCACTCGTTCGCGATATTTGCGGGCAGCGAGGCAGAAAATCTTGCCGCCTGGCTGGTGATCAAGTGGCTGGCATCAGCGGAACAACAAGCCGGTTTCATCACAGCCAACGGCTCGTTCCCCACCCGTGCTTCGGTGATGGAACTCCTGGAACCTTACGCCAGCGAGAACCCACAATGGGCCAGCGCGCAGGACTTACTAAAAAATGCGCGACCCGAGCCTAACCTGCAATCCTGGGATGTCGTGCGCTGGGTCGTCAGCGATGTCGGCACACAGATATTCCGTTATTATTACACGTCCGATACCATTCCCGCCACGCTGGAATTAATGGATGAAACAGCCGCTGAACTGCATGAAAAGACTCAATAGCAGCAGAGCTTTGGAGACCTAGGAAAGGATGACTGATCTGCCCCAAGTGACGATCTACACCGACGGAGCCTGCGATCCCAATCCCGGTCCTGGTGGATGGGCCGCGCTGCTGATCGCCAAAGGCAAGGAACACGTGATCAGCGGGTCAGAATCTGAAACCACAAACAATCGGATGGAACTGACCGCGGCCATACAAGCGCTGAACACGCTTCAAGGCAGAAGTCGGATCGAATTTTATACCGATTCGGAATATCTCAAAAAAGGGATCACCGAGTGGATGGCAAACTGGCGGGCGCGCAACTGGCGACGAAAAGGCGGGAAATTAGCCAACGTAGACTTATGGCAGGCTTTGGATAAAGCCATCCAAGAGCACCAGATCAAATGGCACTGGGTACGGGGACATTCAGGAGATCGCCACAACCAACGTGTGGATCTCCTGGCGCGTAAAGCCATCCAGAGAATTTAGACCAAATTCATAGCTAAAAAGTGACTTTTTTCCTATTGCATTATCAGAAGATGCTTAGGATACTTGGACGCGGGTTGTGAGGGAAAACACAGCCGATCTTGGTGATACGAATATCAATTTAAATGTCTATGATAAAAAATGACAAGATTAGGATCTTAATCGGTGTCGGCCTTGCCATTATCAGTTTATTCTTTTCGGTACAACCCGGAAAAGCCCAGGGTGTTATCGGCAACCCTATCACAGAGCAGAACCAGGAGGATCCAATTCTGCAATCCGCCGGCTGCGGCGGAAAGGCAGTCGCAGCTGCGGATGCAGATTACGAACAGCAAGTGGTTGAACTCGTCAACCAGGAACGGGACTCACGCGGCCTGCCACCCTTGAAGCGTACTCAACCATTAACAGATGCCGCCCGGTACCATGCTGCCGACATGGTTCAAGACAACTATTTTGGACATGACACCTATGACCGTGTTGGCGGCTCACTGACGTTTGTTTGCGGAACCTGGGAGCGGATCGCGACATTCTCATCCGGTGCAACAGGAGAAAACGCAGCTGCTGGTTACGGCTCGCCGACCGCGGTCATGCAGGGTTGGATGGATAGCAGTGGACATCGTGATAATATCCTGAACGCCTCCCACCAGGAAATCGGGGTTGGGTTCTATAATGGGGGCGGAGATTATCATTCATATTGGGTTCAGGACTTCGGTAGGCGAAGCGATCATTACCCCGTGATCATCAACCGTGAAGCGGCAACGACTGATAAGAGAGATGTATCCCTATATATTTACGGCGATTGGCAGGAAATGCGCTTACGCAACGATGGGGGTTCATGGACAAATTGGCAATCATTCCAGCCCCAGTTAGACTGGACGATAGGTCCTGGTGCAGGTGAACACACTGTCCAGGTGGAGTTAAAGGATGGGGGCCAAACCGCCAGCAGCAGCGATTCGATATACCTGACCAGTGACGCCGCTGTACTGGGATATATTCCTGAGAACTTCACTTTCATCTACAGTATTCCGGATGAACGCTTATACCCCGCTTTCCAGTACATCACTCCAACCAATATGGGCAACGGTGATCCACTCACCTGGCAAGTGACCAAAGAGGGTTCTTTTTTCGCGGTAAATCCCAGCAATAGCACCTCACCGGATTCGAGCCGGATAACACCAAACAACTTCTCAACAACCAAATCCGGCACCCATACCGGTCAGATCACGATCACTGTTAGCCAGCCCAGCAATGTAGAAGGCTCGCCACACACCTCACAAATCACATTGGTTGTATCCAATGATAAGCTCTACCAAGTTTTCATGCCGGGAATCCAGAACAAGTAATAATTCACCAACGCAATTCCAATTTTTGATATCCAGCAACCACAATGGTCTGGCTGTTTTGACCGAAGGAATAACCGAGCCTCATTGAGCTGGAACAGCTTGGAGATGAAGGATTTCCCATCGGGTCGCGTTTCCAAGCCTTCGGCTCTGAATATAGGTCCGTAAACTTTGAGACTCTTCGCTGCGCTCCTGAGTTACGAAGACCCACGGAATGGTATTGCTAACAAATGAGCAATGATGTAGAGCGACCAAACTCAAAAGCTGGTTTATGGGTATATAATAGTAGATGAACTGATCTTATTATTCAAGCAATTGTAAGAGGATTTGCACCTTTACAAAAATCAGATCAGGCGAGTCGGTAGTCCCCCGCTTGGGTGTTGCTGACGCCAAATGACGGTTGTTGAGCGAGTTTTTGACATCACAACTTACCCATTGGGAAAAAAATTCGTGTTTTTAGCGCCGTTTTTCATCTGCATAAGGCTAACAACACTCTACAGGGCGAATACCGGCGAGTCAAGTACTGAAATTATCCGCATCCTCCTAATTCTGATCTGATCTCAAAAATAAACGCTTGCAAAATAACGTGGTTATCATCAGCACCAGGTTGGTTTGACGAGACCATATCGGCGCGCTCATCAATCGGCAGGATAGAAAGTGATCCAGCTAATCGTTAATGCAGATGACTTTGGTTCATCCAGGGAGGTGAATTCAGCTGTCATTCAGGCTCACCAACATGGCGTACTGACCAGCGCCAGTCTGATGGTCAATGGGCAGGCAGCAGACGAGGCGGTCGCCCTGGCACGCGCCAACCCCAACCTATCAATTGGACTGCATCTGGTCATGGTGGATGGTCAATCTACGCTGCCCCACAAAGATATCCCCCACCTGGTGGATGAGCAGGGTGATTTTCCTGGAGATCCGGTGTTGATCGGGATGCGGCTGGTGATAAGTCGCCAGGCGCGGCAGGAACTTGCCCAGGAATTGGCAGCTCAATTCGAGCGCTTCGCAGACACCGGCCTGCCTTTGAGTCATGTGGACAGCCATCTGCACATCCATATCCATCCTGTAGTTATAAACCTAATAATTCCCCTCGCCCAGCAGTACGGTGCTAGGGGTTTTCGCCTGCCCCATGATGACTTGAGCCTGGCATTGACCTATGATCGCCAGCGGGCTATGCAAAAGATAGGCTGGGCGTTCGTCTTTGGCATCTTCTGGCGCATTTACATCACCAGGCTGCGGGGTAGCGAACTGGTGGTGCCGGAACGAGTCTATGGTCTGATGCAAACTGGCGACATGAACGAGGTTTATGTGTTGAAGTTATTACAAAATATTAACGTAAACCTGGCTGAGATCTATTTTCACCCTGATACGAACCCGGTCAGCCAAAAGATGGGTCCAAATGCTGGTGATCTGGCTACATTAGTAAGCTCAAATGTGCGCCAGGCAATCGAAATGCAGCGTATCACCCTGACAAATTATGCCAACCTTAACGGCCAGCCTTAATTTATTGGAGAGATTACTCCTGCTGCTCATCGTGGCCAGCTGGATCTTCTGGCTGGTGGCACTTTATTTGACCTACCGTTTCTATCGCGGTAAAAGGGAAATCACTCCAGCTTACACCCCCCCAATCTCGATCCTCATCCCAGTCAAAGGCCTGGATGCAGAGGCATACAAGAATTTCGCCAGCTACTGTCGGCAGGATTACCC
>JBFFIU010000110.1:0-10632 GCA_041556275.1 Anaerolineales bacterium
GGAAGGGGTCGAGATGGTGATGCCTGGCGACAACGTCAACCTGGAAGTGGAGTTGATCGTGCCGGTGGCGCTGGAGCAGGGCTCCAAGTTCGCCATTCGCGAAGGCGGTCTGACCGTTGGCGCAGGTGTGATCACCGAGATTATTGAGTAAAGGATTGGCGCCAACCAATTTATGGGATGGTGCCTGGTAGAATAAGATGGCAAAGAAAGATGTCCGACCTGTGATAACATTGGCTTGTACTGAGTGTAAGGAACGGAATTACACTACGGAGAAGAATCGACGTAACGATCCGGGTCGTTTGGAACTGAACAAGTATTGCCCTCGGTGTAGAACGCATAATTTACACCGGGAGACGAAGTAGTTACCTTGTCAGGTGGCTGATTTATCTCCCTCGAGAGTATTGAGACGAGCCACCAGACAACAACGAAGGCCAGTAGCTCAATTGGAAGAGCACTCGTCTCCAAAACGAGCGGTTGTGGGTTCAAGTCCTACCTGGCCTGTCTGTTCTTAGGGCAACGCCGTCCTCAGAGGCGGCGTTTTGCCCGTAACTATTCATCGAAACGATATGCTTAGCCGGAGTAGGATCGCAGAAGGAGTATTCTGTGGCTAAAGTTGATAAAAAGGCTTCCCGAAAACAACAGAATCGCATTACGCGGTTTTTCCGCGAGACGGTTGGAGAACTGCGTAAGGTGACATGGCCGACTCGAAAGGAAGCAATAAATTTAACCATCGTTGTATTGATCGTGATCGCGCTCATGAGCGCCTTTCTGGGTGTTTTGGACTTTATTTATTCTCAATTCTTCGTCCTCATCCTTGGTTCTTGATCATCTCAGGAACGATTGATACTGGGAACTGGTATATAACCGTCTATTATGAAGTGCAGGATTAGCAGTTATGGTATTTTCCGACCAGGAAGGTAAAACCTTGAACTCTTCAGAAGCTCCCGAGTCAGGAGACTCTGGATCCTCTGTGGCAACCGATTCACAACACGATGAGGCTAAAGCCTCTAGTGCAGCCTTGGACGCTTCGGTTGATGAACAAGGGGTCCCTGAAATAAACGAGAGTACTGAGCCTATTGTCGCTGAGAGCGAGGAACTGTCTCCAGAGGAGACAATCTCCGAAGAAGCTTCAATGGAACCAGAATCAGCACTTGATCAACCTGAAATCTTGGATTTGACTGCGGAGATCGCGGGTGAAGAGCACATCGAAGAAGAAGTGACACAGGTAGCGGAAACTGATCTCACTGCAGATATAGCTGCTGAACCGAGCACAGAGATTTCCAGTGAGGCGGATGAGACGGATATAGAATCCCCTGAAATGGATCAAGAAGAAGAATTTGTAGAGGATGATGATGGCCGCGCCTGGTACGTCGTACACTGCTACTCCGGTTACGAGAATAAAGTTCGGCATAACCTCGAACAACGCATTGAGACTATGGGGATGAAGGACATGATATTCGACATCGTCGTCCCTACCGAAGAGGAGATCGAAGTTAGGGAAGGCAAACGCCGTACGGTGGAGCGCCGGGTTTTTCCAGGTTATATCCTTGTCAATATGGTTATGACAGAAGAGTCGTGGTACGTTGTACGCAATACCCCGGGCGTAACAGGCTTTGTCGGCATGGGCAACACCCCCACACCCTTGAGACCCGAAGAAGTCTCTCAGATCATCAAGCGTATGGAGGCAGAAGCCCCACGCATCAAGGTTACTTTCAAGTCTGGAGAACGAGTACGAATTGTCGACGGACCTTTCAATGACTTTCGTGGCACAGTCGCTGAGATCGATATGGAGCGCGCTAAAGTGCGGGTGATGGTCAACTTCTTCGGTCGTGAAACCCCGGTGGAATTAGATTTTTTACAGGTTGAAAAGACCTGATACCCCTGAACTGAATTAAGTGGGAGGGTGATTTGTTATCATCCGCTATCACCACAAAGGAGATTTATAATGGCAAAGCAAATACAAGCAGTTGTTCGATTACAGATAGAAGCTGGAAAAGCCAACCCGGCTCCACCAATTGGCCCAGCCCTTGCCGGTCACGGCATCAATTTAATGGCCTTTTGCAAGGAATACAATGCACGTACCTCCAGTCGCCCGGGTGAGATAATCCCAGCCGAAATCAGCGTTTACACAGATGGTTCATTCTCTTTTGTATTGAAAACTCCGCCAGCTTCCGTCTTGCTGAAGAAAGCTGCTGGGGTCGAAAAGGGATCTTCCAACCCACCACGGGAGAAAGTTGGTTCCGTTACACGCGACCAACTGAAAGAGATCGCCGAGATAAAGATGAAGGACTTGAACGCAATCGATATCGAAGGCGCAATGCGCCAGATTGAAGGCACTGCCCGGAATATGGGCTTGAATGTTGTAGATTAATAACCTGTGGGAGGGCATCCATTTCCCCAGAGGACAGGATTCGAAAATCTTACTCTGGTGAATCGCCCGCTAGAACCACCAAGGAGATAAAATGGCAGCACATGGAAAGAAATATCTGGCTGCGGTGGAGAAAGTAGACCGCAACCGCAACTACGACCCAGGAGATGCGATCACCCTGGCCAAGGAGACTTCAACCACCAGCTTTGACGCGACGGTGGAATTGCATATCCGTCTAGGTGTCGATCCCAGACACGCAGACCAGCAGGTGCGCGATGTCGTTGTCTTGCCACATGGGTTGGGAAAGTCGGTGCGTGTGATGGTTTTCGCCCAGGGTGAAGGAGCGACTCTAGCGCGTGATGCTGGCGCCGATTATGTCGCCGACGATGATGAAACGATGAAAAAAATTCAGGATGGCTGGACTGATTTTGACGTTGCTGTCGCCACTCCTGATATGATGGGCAAGGTAGGTCGACTGGGACGTGTCCTGGGTCCGCGCGGTTTAATGCCGAATCCAAAAGCTGGGACAGTAGTCCCCGAAGAGGATCTACCCCGTGTGGTAGAGGAATCTAAAGCCGGCCGTGTAGAATTCCGAGTCGACAAAACGGCTAACCTGCATATTCCAATCGGCAAAGTTTCATTTACAGACGAAAAATTGTACGACAACATGGCCGTTTTAATGGATGCGATCAAGAAATCTAGACCATCGGCATCGAAAGGCACTTACATCCGCCGGGTTACATTGACCACAACCATGGGACCTGGGATCAAAGTTGATCCCAATCAAGCTCAGGAGATGGAGGAGAACGAGTAAAGAGGTTATAATTTTCCTGCTCCCGGCATTGTCCGGATAACTATTAGCTTCGCCAGAGACAGCAGGTGCAATGGGCGTAATTGCCCGGCGCTTAATTCCCTGCCGAGGTGAAGGCAGCTCCTTTGGATTGCTCAAAATGAGAGGAGAGTCTTTGCCCGGCACGTTTGCGAGGCAAAGACTTTTTATTGAAAGGAGGTAAGAGACCATTGGCTGTTTCGAAGGAACGTAAACAAGAGATTGTAGCATCCTATCAAGAATGGTTAGGAAATAGCCAGGGAGTATTCCTGGCTGAATACATCGGGCTTACAGTCAAAGATGTGGACGAACTGCGGGAAAGGGTCCGTGAAGTAGGTGGCGAATTCCACATCATCAAGAACACCCTGGGAAAACTGGCTTTCGAAGGCGCCGGATACGATGTGCCCAAAGATTTGTTTGTGGGCAGCACAGCTGCCGGGTTTGCCTTTCAAGATGCTCCTGCTATGGCCAAGGTGATGCAGGATTTCTCCAAATCGGTAGATTTCCTTAAGATTAAGGGCGGTTACTTTGAGTCGAATCTGGTCAGCAAAGAAGAAATTATCGCACTGGCAGAACTACCGCCTCTACCCGTTGTTCAAGCGCACCTGCTTGGTACGCTCATGGCGCCTGCTTCCCAGCTTGCCCAAATTCTGGCTGCACCTGCCCGCCAGATTGCCTCGGTTTTGAAGGCATTTGCTGAGACAGAGCCCTCCCCCGCGGAGAGTTAACCATCAAAAAACAAATAAAATCAAATTTAAATTTACAGGAGAAAGAATAATGGCTGACGTTAAAAAATTAGTTGACCAACTTAGCAAACTTTCCGTATTGGAAGCTGCTGAATTGGTTAAAGAGTTGGAAGAAGTATGGGGTGTTTCCGCTGCTGCACCTGTTGCGGTAGCAGCCGGTGCCATGGCTGCCCCGGCCGGTGCAGGTGAAGCCGAAGCCGCTGAAGAGAAGACCGAATTTGATGTTGTCATCAAAGAAGCCGGCCCCAAAAAGATTGAAGTCATCAAGGCCATCCGCCAAATGACCAGCCTTGGGTTGAAAGAGGCCAAAGAATTGGCTGAGACCCCAGATGCCAAAGTTCTCGAAGGAGTTGGCAAGGAAGCGGCTAACGACGCAAAATCGAAGCTCGAGGCTGCCGGAGCAACTGTAGATGTTGCGTAAATTCTCTACGCGCCAAACAAGGTCGCCTGCTTTCAGGCGGCCTTTTTACTTTGCCCAGGCTGTGGTATATTCATGGGAACTCGAATCAATAAACTCATTAAATAGAGATTATGGGTAGGCTGTTTCGGATAAACAAGTCGCTTAATTTGTTATCTACTCAAAACTCTATGACCACTTTGAACGAGGAGGGCGTATGAGCGCACGCATATTGGTGATCGAAGACGATGAGGCGATCCTAAAATTTCTTCGCCGCGGATTAGCATATGAAGGCTATCAGGTAGATATCGCTACCGATGGACAGATGGGATTGGGGTTGGCCAGAGATAACCCGCCTGATTTGGTTGTGTTGGATTTAATGTTACCTGGAATTGATGGTCTCGAAGTATGTCGACGGTTGCGGACTGGAGGTCCAGTACCGATCTTGATCTTGACCGCCAAAGATTCGGTCAATGACCGGGTTCTCGGCCTCGATATGGGCGCGGACGATTATATGGTAAAGCCATTCAATTTGGATGAACTTTTGGCCCGCATTCGCGCTCTTCTACGCCGTGCTCAACCTAGTCGCCCGCAGGTTTTGCGTTTTGCCGATCTGTCACTAGACACAGGTACCCGTCAGGCGTACCGCGGAGATCGCACAATCTCGCTCACTGCAAAAGAATACGAGCTATTAGAGCTGTTCATGCGACACCCGCGCCAGGTTTTGACCCGGGATATGATCTTCGACCGGGTTTGGGGATATGACTTTGGTGGCGAAAGCAATATTATTGAAGTATATGTCCGTTATTTACGACAAAAATTAGAAGTCGACGAAGAACCTCGCTTAATTCACACAGTTCGCGGGATGGGTTACGTACTTCGAGAACCAGCCTAATCTGCTAACATGTCCCTGCGCGCCCGTCTAACCCTGCTCTATACAACGCTGCTGGGTGGTATTTTGCTGCTATTTGGGTTAGCGGTTTATTTAATTATCAGTTTTCTGCTGATCGCACAGGTGGATAGAGAGCTGGCAGGCACATTCGAGGAAATCCGCGCTGATACCAGAGTTGAGTCGGTCGGAAATATGGAGGTCATCAGATTGCCCCCCCTAGATTTGACCGAAAATGTTTACGCTCAAGCCTGGGACCGACAAGGCCAATTACAATCTACTAACTTGGAAGGTTTCAACAGTTCATTCGACCAGCTTGGGTTGCAGTCTTCCATCCCTGTTTTCCGCAGCACATTTATTGAAGAGGTTCACTTACGGGTGCTCAGTGTTCCAGTTGTGATCGGCAATCGGCCTATTGGAACACTCCAACTGGCAACCAGCTTGGTGGTTGTCGATGCTACCTTGAGGGGTTTGGTGACAGTCCTATTATTGGGTTCAGTGATAGCCCTGGCTATTGCAGGTGTTGTCGGTTGGTTAACTACCCGGAGGGCATTGGCGCCCCTGGAAGCTGTCACTCAGACTGCTTTACAGATCACTCGCGCCGATGACCTCTCCCGCCGAATTTCCTACCAGGGGCCTCCTGATGATGAAGTTGGTCAGTTAATCCTCGCTTTTAATCAAACCCTTGCTCGCCTTGAGAATCTTTTCGATTCCCAAAAGCGTTTTATCGCTGATGTTGGCCATGAGCTACGTACACCGCTGACAGTGATTAAGGGTAATGTGGATTTGATGCGCCGATTTGGCGAATCTGATGATGAGTTCTTAATTGGCATCGAGAATGAGGTCGAATGGTTAACTCGCTTAGTAGGCGATCTCCTCTTATTGGCTCAGGCAGAATCTGGAAAACTTCCCCTAGATATTAGATTAATCGAGCTCGATACCCTTGTCTTGGAAGCGCTCAACCAAATGCGTGTATTAGCCCGAGACAAATTGGAATTGAAGTTAGGGGAAATCGATCAGGTGCTAGTCTGTGGGGATCAAGACCGCTTGAAACAAGTGCTTGTCAACTTGATTAGCAATGCCATTAATTACACTCCAAGTGGGGGAGTAGTCACGATTGGATTGGGGAAAGTTAGTGATCAAGCAAATCTGACCATCCACGATACTGGTCCTGGCATACCCAGTGAGGATTTGCCACACATCTTCGAAAGATTCTATCAAGGTGAAAAATCTCGTACTCGGTCACGGAACGGCAAAGGCTTTGGATTAGGATTGTCAATCGCTTATTGGATAGTTCGCAACCATGACGGCATGATAGAAGTCGAATCGAATGAGGGTCAGGGAACTACGTTTCGTGTGCAGCTCCCGCTGGCATTGAATGACTGCCAGTCGAAAGGTTGATGAATTTATGCATACAACACAAATCCCCAGCGGGAATGCTGGGGATTTGTGATTCAGGAGTGGTCAGTAGCAAGACGACCATTGAGGAGAGATCAAGAACGAGTATTCGAACCCCTATTTCTTCCAGATGCACTCATCGAAAGAGGGTGGTAAGTCGGTTCAGGACGTGAGTAAGCATTTCCCGTCTGCTGCTGTTTTGGTTTATAGGATGACCGTGTAACAGGTTCTTTGGCTTGGACTGGAGTTGTTACGTGGCGAGTGGTGCGTCGACGATTGACACTTCTTTGTGATTGGTAGCGTTCGGCCTGGCTGAATAAGCGGTCCCCAGCGACAGAAAAAGTCCCGATGATCAATACCCTTATCAACCAGACTAAGATAGCAACAAAGATCGGTACAACTCGTAAAAGTGTCGCTCGTTCGACAACTGCGTTGCCCAGACTTTCATGATTGAGTAGAGCGATAGAAACTCCCCACCATGTCAGCATGGCATTCATCGTGGCAGCCAGCAACCAAGCGCCAAAAAGATACCAAACCTCGCTGGGCTCATTTTCACCATCTTCCGGAGTAAACAGCCTGGCGATACCAGCGAAATCTATTCCACAGAAGGCAAGTGCCAGGATTGTCGCCCAGCTTATACCTGCAAAGGATAAATCTCCCAGTAAATCAGATAGCGCGAATTCCGTGGTGCTGTAATTAAATATTTCAAATGCCAGCAGCGCGGAAACGATGATCAATCCGAACGCCAGACCACGGCGAATGCCAACTCTGTTCATGGCTGCGTTTATTTTTGGATTACCTGCAATTGAAAGGTTCATTTTTTACCTCCTCCCGAGGTTTTCCGGATAAGATGAAAGTTCGCCAACGCTATTCAAATTTGGTTCCTAAATGCCGATCGGGTAACGGGCGGTTAATTTGATCGGATGAGTTATTTCATGTATAATATAGAACAAATGTTCTTATTTGTCAAGAGGCAATTTCGTTTTTGACTATCTTGACTTAATAGAACATATGTGCTATTTTAGATTTGATATCAAAATTTGTCAAGATGATTCTTATCCCCCACTGGAGACAAACATGCACAATGTGACACAATTCATCTTCCCAGGTGCAGTTTTAGGTAGTTTAATCTTAGCTTCGTTTGGTTATACTGTCATGGCGAGTGCAACCAATAGTTCAGTCAATAATGAAACTGAGCAAATTCTCCAACAGGTGAATACAAGCAACGATGATCTTGCAGATACGAGCTCTGATGCAGAAGTATCAAACACAGAAGAAAATTCGAATTGCAAAGTCAGTGATAGGTATCCGGAGAATATTCGCCAATGGTGTGAGATGATCACTAAGCATTCCATTCGGAATAACCTTGATCCGAACCTTATTGCAGCTCTAATTTGGCAAGAAAGCGGTGGCAATCCAACCGCCTACTCCAAGAGTGGTGCGGTCGGGTTAATGCAGGTAATGCCGCGTGATGGGATCGCAAAATCTTTTATGTGTGCAAATGGTCCCTGCTTTGTAAACCGTCCATCAATCGCAGAACTTCAAAAACCAAATTTTAATGTGAAGTACGGGACAAATATGTTAGCTGGGTTGATGAATAAATATGGGGACACGCGGGAAGCATTAAAGTATTATGGTCCGATGGATGTCGGTTACTATTATGCAGATAAGGTATTGGGGATATTTAATAGCAACAACCAATGATCTCAATTTTCCGAAATTAAGTGGAAATGCAGCTGTGGAAACTCCTGGTATTCTCCTCCATTGACGACAAGCCGGTAACCCTTTTCTTCCAATTTAAATTCTTGGATCAATGAGCGTACAGTTGCGAACAAATCCAATAGAAATTCACTTTGCTCTTGATCGAGTTGAGTCAGACTTTGAATGTCTTTTTTCGGCATCAATAATATGTGAAGTGCATAAGATGGATTAGGATGGTGAAAGCACAACAATGTTTGGGTCTCGCTGATCTTATTCACAGGCAGATATTCGCTCATATTTGTCAACCACCAATTGAATATTGCCCGCACGATCGGAAATCGAAACCAAAACTGTAATAATGGATATCCATATTGGCCGACCCCGTTCCACAGCATAGTGTTTACCGTTTAGACCAATGACCTTCTTGCAAAGTGAGGATCTATTCGTAATGTTATTCGAAATCCTTTCCCTCATCAAATTGGTTTCCGTAAAACACAACGCTGTGGTCCTTTAGTTGTCCATCCTGGTAAACGAATTTTCCGGAAAAGAATCCCGGGCGCTCCAACCAGGGAAGAAAAATTAGATCGCCTTCCCATAAATCTAGAGACAACAATTCCTCATCATTGATCCAACGTAAGACCCCTTCTTTTGAATCGATCAAATGCCCCTTAAATTTTCTAGCGAGAAAAACAAATGCATACCAATCTTCATCATTGGCAAATCCTGGAAAGGTGAGAAAACCCTTCAGAAGCGGATCTACAATTGCCAATCCAGATTCTTCTCGCACTTCGCGGATGACACACTCTTCCGGCGTTTCTCCGGGATCAAGTTTCCCTCCCAGTCCATTCCACTTTCCCTGGTGCATATCATTTTCTTTCTTGATGCGGTGGATCATCAAAGTCTTGCCACCATTTTTAAGGTAACACAACGTCGCCAGTTTCATCTATAAATCTCTGAGGTAGAAAGAATTGATTTTAACCAATCATCTCGGGGGAAACAGGAATTCCAATCCTCGCCACAGGTCATTTCGCCAGGATGTGTAATTATGCCCTCCTGGGTATTCCCTATATTGGACTTGGTAGCCACGCTTGGAGAGTAATTTGTACATGCGTTGATTCGAGGATAACAAAGATTCGAATTTGCCCACATCCATCCAAATTTTTATAGGTAGAGGTGGGATATAGCGCACCAGGTCCATTACCACAAAATCATGACCAAGGAAACTGAATGCGCCGGATTGACTCAAGACATGCCCAAATAAATCCGGCATTCGCATCCCAGCATACATGGCCATCAATCCGCCCATCGATGCTCCCATAATTCCAAATGCACCAGGCTGATTACTTGGATCAAGCAGATTGAGCTCCTGGCGCGCCAGCGGGATGACTTGTTCATAGATGAAGGCAAGCGTTGCTTCACTGCACAGGTATTCGACCACTCGCGCTGCCCCCCCATGAGCAACCATAGCCAGGGCGACCGGCTGGACACGATTTAAGGCGATCAGGTTGTCCAGTATATTGGGCAGCTTTCCCTGGCGAAGATAATCATTACCATCCAGGACTACTACTAGAGGGCTAGGCGATTGGGTAGCAGGTTGGTAAAACCAGACTCGACGTTTTTTACCGATAGCCAGATGTTCAGGAGGCACAAAGCAGCTAGATATTTTTCCTTTGGAGATGCCTCTCTTGCGGCGATCGATTGAGGGGGGCTTGGCACCAGGCATATAGAAGAAATGGTTTATCTCCCCTAAACCATTTGTCACCGACCGTGAATTGAAAGAATCAGGCACGCGAATATCTTTGTCTTGATCGAGGTAGGCATATTCAATATAGGCCTCATTAGGCAGCTGCTCAACATGAATCCAGACCTGATCTTTGATCTTGTTAAGCTTGATCGGGTTCTCCTCCCAATCTGTAAAATCAGCGATTAAATCTGGTGCACGCTTCCCCTCCCAGACGAAAGTAACCTTCTCTTCCTGAATGATTGGCGCACCGATTTCACGTGCTTGCTCAAGCACTCTATTCACATCTAAATGCATCTCAGGTCCATGGATTTTCCATGGTCTGGATCAAAATTGGCGTGCCAATCTTGATGTTTTGACGCCTGGTCAGGAGCCAGACTACCAGGTCAGCGATGTCCTCTGGATAAAGACATTTGCTATGGTCCAGACCTTTGGAATCTTTGCTCATCTCGGTGATCACCATCCCAGGGCAGATCGTATCGACGCGCACACCAAAGTCCTGGTTTTCGCGTTGGATGAACTCGCCCAAGGCGTTTAAAGCATGCTTTGAGACTCCGTATGCC